>DATAFJ010000014.1:0-3277 GCA_036257535.1 Vicinamibacterales bacterium
TGGTGCGAACGTGGCCCGGGGGAAGAGGGCAGCCAGCTGAGCCGCTCGCCTGACACTGCCCGTGGCGATCGTTGGCTCTTCTCCCAGCCGCGGGCGGAGTGAGGCCAGGTCGCCTGACGGCACGTCCGCCGCCAGCACGAGTGCGTCGCGCGGATCCTCCCGCGGCAGCGTCGCCGCCACCTCGAGGCCGTCGGGGAGCACGGCGGGCATGTCCTTCGCGCTGTGCACGGCCAGATCGACGTCGCCCCTGAGCAGCCCGTCCTCGATTTCCTTGACGAAGAGCCGCTTCCCTCCGGCATCCGAGAGCGGCGCCTCCTGCAGGCGATCTCCGGCCGTCTTGATGATCACGAGCTCCGCATTGACGCCCGTTTTCTCGAGCAGCCCAGCAACAGTCCGCGCCTGCCAGAGCGCCAGGGCGCTGCCGCGCGTGCCGATCCGCAACTTTCGATGGCTCACCGTGACGACACTTTCCTCGGGTTTGTCTGCTCGGCGGGCTGCGTCCTTTCCTCGGCCGCCAGGCTGAACAAACGGTTCAGGGCATCCGCATAGGCCACGATCATCGTTTCGTCGCTGACCGACTTGAGCTGCTCGGTCGGGGTCAGCAGCAGCTTTTCCACGATCAGGTGCGTGATCTCGTCGAGCCGTGCCCTGGCCTCCGGCGGAAGGCTCGAGAGCTTCGGCTCGAGACGGGTCAGCTCCGCTTGCCGTATGGCTTCGAACCGTCGCCGCAGCGCCACGACGGTCGGGATGATCTCGCGCGACTGCATCCACGAGACGAACCGGCCGACCTCCTCATCGACGATCGCGTCTGCGCGCGCGAGCTCACCGCTTCGCCGCGTCAGGTTCTCTTTCACGATCGTCCGCAGGTCATCGATGTTGTAGAGAAAAACCTGATCGAGGTCGCCGGCAGCGGCCTCGACGTCGCGCGGCAGGGCGATGTCGATCACGAAGAGCGGACGGTTCCGCCGCGGCCTCATGACTTCCTCGATGCGCGCACGCGTGAGCACCGGATCGGTGGCGCCCGTGGCCGTGACCACGATGTCGGCCGCGCCGAGCGCCTTGTCGAGCTCCGACCACGGCACTGCACGTCCGCCAAGCTGGCGGGCGAGCCTCTCGGCGGTCTGCAGGGTCCGGCTCGCAATCGTAATCTGCCGGACGTTCTGCGCCTGCAGATGGATGCCGGTCAGCTTCGCCATCTCGCCGGCGCCGAGGATGAGCACTCCGAGGCCCTGGAGATCACCGAAGATCTTCTTCGCCAGCGCGATCGCGGCGTAGCTGACCGATACCGCACCCTCGCCGAGCCCCGTCTCCGTCCTGACGCGCTTGCCGACGGCAAATGCCGAGTGGAAAAGCCGATTGGTCACAGCCCCCGTCGACTGCAGTCCCTGAGCGACCGCGTAGGCCGCCTTCACCTGTCCCAGAATCTGCGGCTCCCCGACGACGAGCGAGTCGAGGCCGGCGGCGACCCTGAACAGATGCCGGGCGGCGTCCGCGCCACTGTGGGCGTACAGGTGGTCAATCATGCGGGCGTGATCGATCTCGTGATACTCGCTGAAGAAGCGGCCGATCGTGTCGGCTGCCGTGTCGGATTCGGCCACGGCATAAATCTCCGCGCGATTGCAGGTCGAGAGGACCACGGTCTCGGAGCCGAGGCGGCGCTCGGCGAGCGCGGCGAGGGCCGACTCCAAGCCCTCCCGCGAGAAGTCCACGCACTCCCGCAGCTCGACGGGCGCCGTTCGATGGCTCAGGCCGATGGCGAGAAGGCGCATGTCAGAAGTTGTGGCTCCTTGTGAGGAAGTAGCCGACCGGCACGAAGTTGAGCAGGATGATCACGAACGCGAAGGCCGACAACCAGGCCGCCCGCCTGCCGCTCCAGCCGATCGTCCGGCGCGCGAAGAGCGCGAACGAATACACCCCCCAGGACACGAGCGCCACCAGGATCTTGGGGTCCGCCACCGACATCGCCTGGGCGCGTGGATCGGGCGAGCTCTGAACCTGCGTGGCCCAGATGCCGCCGATCGCGATCCCGAGCGTCAGGAAAATCCAGCCGATGGTCACCACGCGGCCGTTCATCGCGTCGAGCACCTGGAGTGATGGGAGCCGCGCGTAGAAGAACCCCACGTGCTTGGCCTTGATCTCTTTGAACAGCAGCACGTATGTGACGCCCAGCACGCACGCGAGCGCGAAGCTCGCATAGGCGAACAACATCGACACGATGTGAATCGTGAAGAGCGGGCTCTGCAATATCGGCGGACGCGGGCTGACCGTCGGATCGAGCGCGGGAATCGTATAGAGGACGACGGCCAGCGTCGTGACGAAAACCCCCATCGCGCGTTCGTCGGTGGTCATCTCGACATAGAGGTACGAAATCGCTAGCAGCCAGACAAATGCGGAAATTGCGGCCGTGGTGCCGACGAGCGGCGCGTGCCCCACGTGCACCGTCTGCATGGCGATCAAGAACGTGTGAGCGAGCACCGCGCCGGCAAGGAGCGACGTCGACAGCCGGCCCGTCCGGGGATCCCGCCACGCGAAATGTGTCATGTAGCCGGCTGTGGCGGCCGCGTAGAGGACGAGCGGAACCAGATGCATAGGGGGTTATTGCGCCGAAGGGGCGTAATAGCCCCGGCGGTTCCGGGTCTGCAGACCCGGCCGCGTCACGCGAACGACAAGCCGCCGCCAGCTGCCGTTGCGGAGCGAATTCCTCGACGTGTATCCGATGCTGTACCGGCTGGCAAGCTCGTCGGAGATCTGTTGATAGATGCCGGACAGCTCGCCGACCGAGGATGGAAAGAACGCGCGCCCCCCTGTTTCGTTCGAGAGCTGCTTCAACACGAATTCGGCCTCCTTGAACTCGGAGCGCCCTCCGCTGTTCTGTTTGAGGCCGATCGCGTAAATTGCCGTTTCGGAGCGCTTCGCCAGATCCAGCACCTCCTCGTACTCGACAAGGCTCGACGTATCGTCGCCATCGGACAGGACGACGACCGCCTCCCGCCGGATCTCCTCGGCCGAGGGCGCCTTGAGCTTCTTCAGTTCTTTCAGGGAGATGTAGATGGCGTTGTACAACGCGGTGGAACCGTTGACGCTGGTGTTGCGAATCGCTTTCTCGAGCGTGGGGACGTCGTTCGTGAACGTCTGCAGCACGCGCACCTGGCTGTCGAAGTCGATCACCATCATCACATCGTCGGTGCGCATGCGCCGCGCGAAGCCGATGGCCGCTTCCTGGGCCGTTTCGAGCCGCTGGTCCATGCTCGCGCTCGTATCGAGCAGCACCGCCAGC
>DATAFJ010000026.1:0-30791 GCA_036257535.1 Vicinamibacterales bacterium
GCGCTCACGACCTGCATCTCGAGGTTTTTCAGATTCGTCTGGGACTGCGTCCGCTCCAGACGGGTTCTGGCCAGATTCGCCTCGGCGTTGCTGCGGCCGATTGGATAGCCGATGTTCAGCTGGAGCGTCCACGTCGGAAAGTCGTTGCCGAAAACATCCTCGAGCGTCGAGAAGAAACTCCGCTGGCCAGCGACATTGCGGGAGATCGTCTGCCCTGGGTCGAGGCCGGGCAACGGCTCGAAGAACGTCCCTCCAAGCGCCGTCAGCCCGTAATTGAACTGGACGTTGAGGTCAGGCAGCCGCTGGTTACGGAAATACTTCAAGTCGATATCGTCGGACTCCACCTGTTTGCGCGACGCAAGAAGGTCAGTCCGATCCGCCAGCGCGGCGCGGACCGCGGCGTCCACGTCGATCGCCCGCGGCTGCATCACGGGTCCCTGCGACGGCTCGATCCTGAGCTGCCAGAAATCGGGCCGGTCGGGGCTCAGCACGAGCGCGCGTAGCACGTCCTCGGCAGTTTTGATGTTCGCCTCCGCCACGATCACCGCTTCCTCGTTGCGCGCGACTTCCGCCTCGGCCTCGATGATGTCGATCGGCGCGAGCGTGCCGACCTCTACGCGGGTCCGGTTGTTCTTGAGCTGCTCGCGCGCGAGGTCGAGCGACTGCACCTGCACACGATGGCTGGCGACAGTGAAGACGAGATCCCAGTAAGCGTTCCGTACGTTCCGTTCCGTCGACACGATCGTCTGGCGCAGCGTCAGGTCGGCAACCTCGCGCTGGTTCTGCGACTGCAGGAATTGCTGGCGAAAGTTGTCGATCGAGAAGTTTCGCAGGAGCGGCTGGACGACCTGAAGCGACAGGTTCGAGTCGAGCCGCGGGTTGAAGTCGCTGAAGATGTTGTTGTTCTCCTGGCGCGACGCATCGATCCCGACGAAATAGGAGGTGCCGAACTTCGGGACGTTCTGGGCAAGTCCGACCGTCGAGAACATGCGGTCGGTCTCGAGGACCGTATTCGCGCCCGAGAAGAAACTGTCGGGCGGGTTCGTCGAGCTCGTCGACGAGAACTGACTTGTCAGGTTTGGCGTCCAGGCTGAAGCGGCGCTCGCGACCCCCATGTCCGCAATTTGAGGCTGTAGCCTGTCGGCGCGGATGCCCAGATTCTGTTCGAGCGCTGACGTCACCGCCTCGTCGACTGTCATCCGCAGCACCGGCCCCGCCGCCGGATCGAGGACCGGCTGCACCGGGGGCGTCAGCGACGCGGGCGTAGTCGGCGCGGGCTGCGGCGGCGGAATCCGTGGCTCCTGTTCGGAGGCGAACAGGGGCTGGCCGGAAGCGGACAGGGCTGCGGCGCAGACTGCCATGGCAGCAAAGCGGACGGCGCCCCGAAACTTTCGTATTACTGGCATTACGAGTTCTCCCACGTGCAATGGATCAATAGATCAAAAGAAGATGCGGGCTGGAATAGCAAGAACCGCCGCAGGCCGCGCTGCTCCACGCTCAGGGTTAGACGGAGCCGGCCCGGCTGCGGTTTCTCCCGATTGTATACTACGCCGTATGCGTAAAGGCTCCCCGCTCAAGATGTTCCGGACGGGTGCGGCATTCGCCATCCTCGTCGCGGCGGTGATGTCGCCCGCCGGTCGGTCAGCAGCCGGCCAGTCGAAACTTCCGGCGGCGAAGCCGTTCCTCCTGACCGTCGATTCCATCATGCGAGGCCCCGATCTCGTCGGCTATCCGCCGACGGGTCTTCGCTGGTCGGGCGACTCCGAGCGGCTCTACTTCGAATGGCGCAAACCGGGCGAGGATGAGGCCTCGACGTACGTCGTTGCGCGGGCTGGAGGCTCGCCGCGCAAGCTCAGCGACGACGAGCGGAAGCTCGCGCCCGCAGACAACGCACGCTGGGACCGCGCGCGGCGGCGCGCGCTCGCAGTCGACAACGGCGACATCGTGATGGTCGACTCGGTCGCCGGCACGCGCCGATGGATCGCGCGCACGTCGGGGAGCGAGGCGAACCCGCGCTGGGCGCGCAACGACACGCACGTGACCTTCACGCGCGACGGCAATCTCTTCATCGTGCCGATCGCCGCCGGCGAGGGACTGATCCAGCTGACCGACGTCGCGGTCAAGAAGCCCGACCCGAAGCTGACCGAGAGCCAGAAGTTCCTTAAGGAGGAGGAGCAGAAGCTCATCGACTTCGTGAAAGAGCAGGCCGAGAAGAAGAAGAAAGATGAGGCGCGGCGCGAGCGCGACGCGCTGCCCAAGGTGGAGCTCAAGGAAGGGCAGTCGGCGCTGGACCTGTCACTCTCACCAGACGATGTGCATGTCTTCATCGTCGTTGCGGAGAAGCCGCAAGGTGCGAAGACCGCGGACGTGCCGAACTACGTAACCGAGTCGTCGTACTCGGAGATGATTCCGGCGCGCACGAACGTGGGAGACGTGCAGGAGAAACGCCTGCTCGCGATTCTGAACCTGAAGACGAAGAAGACCGTGTGGGCGGACTCGAGCTTCGCGCCCGAAGGTGACCCGAAGATCACCCCTACTGGAAATGGAAACGGCGATCCCAAGGACAAGAAGCCATCGAGAGAAGTCCGTTGGGCGATGCCCTCCGCCTCAGGCGACGGCAAGCAGGTCGTCGCCGCAGCGCGATCGACCGACAACAAGGACCGGTGGATCGTACTGCTCGATCCCGAGAGCGGAAAGACCCAGGTCGTCGACCGACTGACGGACGAAGCCTGGATTCGGGAGCTGGGCCCAGGCGGAGGGTTCGGCTCTGGTGTTGTCGAGTTCCTGCCTGACAATCGCACGATCTGGTTCCTCTCGGAGCGGGACGGCTGGATGCATCTCTACTCGCTCGATGTCACGGCGGCTCGCCCCGAAGCAAAGCCGCTCACGTCGGGCAAATGGGAAATAACATCCGCGGATCTCTCGACGGATCGGTCGAGGTTCTACATCACATCGACTGAGGTCCATCCAGGCGAGCGTCATCTGTTCACCATGCCCGCGACCGGCGGCGCGCGGACCCGCATCACGACTATGACGGGATCGAGCCAGGCGGAAGTCTCACCAGACGACTCGACGCTCGGCGTCGTGTTTTCCTACAGCAATAAGCCTCCCGAGGTGTACGTGATGCCGAACCGTGCCGGCGCCAGGGCGGTGCAGGTCACGACAACGCCGACGGAAGAATGGCGCTCGTTCAAGTGGGCCGACCCGCAGCTCGTGACGTTCAAGGCGCGGGACGGCGTCGACGTCTTCGCGCGCCTCTACACGCCGGAGATGATGGGCGCGAAGCGCGATCCGTCGCGTCCGGGCGTCGTGTTCGTTCATGGCGCCGGTTACCTGCAGAACGCGCACCGTTACTGGGCCAGCTACTTCCGCGAGTACATGTTCCACAACCTCCTCGCCGCCCGCGGCTACGTCGTCCTCGACGTCGATTACCGCGCGAGCTCGGGCTACGGGCGCGACTGGCGGACCGCCATCTACAGGCACATGGGCGGAAAAGATCTCGAGGACATCGTCGACGGTGCGAAGTATCTTGTGTCGGCGGAGCGTGTCGATCCGAAGCGGATCGGGGTTTACGGCGGCAGCTACGGCGGGTTCATCACGCTGATGGCCATGTTCACGACACCGGACGTATTCGCCGCGGGCGCCGCGTTGCGGCCCGTGACGGACTGGGCGCACTACAACCACGGCTACACGTCGAACATCCTCAACGAGCCGCACAAGGACGCCGAGGCGTACCGCCGCAGCTCGCCGATCTATTTCGCCCAGAACCTGAAGGGTGCACTTCTGATCTGTCATGGCATGGTCGACACCAACGTCCATGTCCAGGACTCGGTTCGTCTGGCGCAGCGCCTCATCGAGCTGCGGAAGGAGAACTGGGAGCTGGCCGTGTACCCGGTCGAGAACCACGCGTTCACCGAAGAGACCAGCTGGGCGGATGAGTACAAGCGGATCCTGAAGCTGTTCGAGGAAAACCTGAGGGGCCAGTGACACCCGACGACGTCCTCTCGCTGTTTCGTCTTTGCGGCGCGCTGCTCGAAGGGCATTTCCGGCTCTCGTCGGGGCTGCACAGCGGCGGCTATCTGCAATGCGCGCTCGTGCTCCAGCATCCGCAGCATGCGGAGACGCTCGCCCGGGCGCTCGCTGAACGTGTGCGACAGCTGAACGCGCAGACGGTGTTGTCGCCCGCACTTGGCGGGATCGTCATAGGCCAGGAGGTCGCACGCGCGCTTGGCCTGCGCGCGATCTTCGCGGAGCGCCAGGATGGCAAGCTCACGCTCCGGCGTGGATTCACGATTGCCCCGGCCGAGCGCGTCCTCGTCGTCGAGGACGTGGTCACTACGGCGGGATCGACTCGCGAGACCATCGAAGTCGCGCGCGCGACAGGGGCGTCGGTCGTCGGCGCCGCGGCCATCATCGATCGCGGCGAAGGGCCGAATCGACTGGACCTGCCGTTCGAACAGCTCGCTCGCGTGAGTCTTCCGGCGTACGGCGAAAAGGACTGCCCGATGTGCAAGGAGGGGGTGCCTCTGGTGAAGCCGGGATCGCGGGCATGAAGAAATGCGTACCCTCAAACTCACCCTCCAGTACGACGGCACAGATTTCGTCGGCTGGCAGCGGCAACCGAACGGCGTCTCAATACAGGAACTAATCGAGCGGGCGCTCGAGCCGATCGAGGGACACGCCGTTACCGTCACGGGCGCCGGCCGCACCGACGCGGGCGTGCACGCGATCGGACAGGTTGCCAGCGTGCAGCTCGAATCGGCGCTCGACGCCTCGTCGCTTCTGCGCGCGCTGAACGCGACGCTGCCCGACGCCGTCCGCGTGACGGCAGTGGACGACGCTCCAGCAGATTTCAACGCGCGCTTTGCCGCCGTGCGAAAGGTGTACGAGTATCGAATTTGGAACGGACCGTTCGTCCCGCCGTTCGAGCGCCGCTATGTCTGGCACGTGCCGCAGACGCTCGATCTGGATCGAATGCGCGAAGCGGGAAGAGCGCTGATCGGCCGGCACGACTTCGCCGCCTTTCGCGCCGCCGGCAGTGACGTCGCGACGTCGGAACGAACGCTCCGATGCCTGAAGGTCGAGGCCGTAAACGAGAAGGTGACGCTGATGGTCGCCGGCGATGGATTCCTGCGTCACATGGTGCGCGCAATCGCCGGCACGCTCGTCGACGTCGGGCTTGGACGCCGGTCAATCGACAGCGTATCGGCTGCGCTTGCTTCGCGGGATCGGGCCCAGGCCGGCGCTACGGCGCCGGCGCTGGGTCTGTTTCTCGTGAGAGTGGAGTATTGACGAGGCTGAAGCCTCGTACTACGGACCCTGACTCGTGCTGCCCCAGGCAACGTTCTGGTTGTTGAGGCCTTCCGTACTGCCCCATACGACAGCGGAGCCGTTGGTGACGCCGATCGAATCGCTGCCCCAGACGACGGCGTTCGCCCACGTCGTGTCGTCCCAGACGACGTTGCTTCCCCAGACGACCGCGGAGCCCCAGACCACTGCGCTACCCCAAACCACCGCGCTGCCCCAGACGACTGCTGAAGCCCACGCGTGCTGGTTCACGTCGATCGTGCTGCCCCAGACGACCGCACTCCCCCAGACTACGGCCTGCGACCAGGACCACTGTTCGCCGCCGATCGTCGTCCAGGGCGACGGCGTGAGCGACGGGATCAGCCAGGGCGATCCGGCCGGACTCGTCGTGTCAAGCGCGCGTGCATAGGAGATCGATCCGATCCCGTTGAGCGAGCCGGCCCCCTTCGTGAGCGGGTCGTACTCGACGCCGAGATCGTTCTTGATCTCCAGCGCCGTGTACTGAAGGATGGCTTTGACCGCGTTCGGCGTCAGTGCTGGAGCGCCAGGCCCGTTTGTCGCCCGGTTCGCCTCGATCATCTGCGCGACGACGCCAGTCGCGACGGCCGCGGCCATGCTCGTGCCGCTGAGCGTCATGTAGTCGGCGTCGTTCCCGTCGCGCACCTGCGGATAGTTCTGATAGATCGTGCTGCCCCGCGGGGCGGCTGCCACGATGCCGTGTCCGGGCGCGACGATGTCGGGCTTTGCCATCGCGTCGAACCACGTCGGCCCGCGCGAGCTGTAGGTGGCAATGCGATCGTCGCTTCGCTTCACCGTCGCCTGCGTTTCGGTCGACCCGACCGTGATCGCAGACGGCGCGTTGCCGGGCGATGCCACGCCCGCATAGCCAGGGAGCCCGGTTTCCGGGTTCTTGCCGTAGTTGCCCGCCGCGCACACGACGGTGATGCCGGCGCGCGAGGCGCGCTCGACCGCCTGGACCAGCGGATCGACGCCCGCCGGTTCGAGGATCGGATGGCCGAGCGACAGGTTGATGACGTGGATGCCGAGCTGCGCGCGGTTGTCGACGGCGAAATCAATCGCGCGAATGACGTCGCTCGTCAGACCCGCGCCGTGCTCGTCGAGCACTTTGAGCGAGATGATTCGCGCTTTCGGCGCGACACCCTGCCAGTTCGACGGGCTCGACGACCGGTTGCCCGACTGCGCGATCGTCCCGGCCACATGCGTGCCGTGGCCGTACGCGTCGCCCGAGGCGGTCAGGACGCCGCCGCGCGTGAAATCGTACGAAGCGGTCAGCCGGCTGCCGAACTCGCTCGACGCCTCGACGCCAGAGTCGATGACCGCGACGCCGACGCCGTTCCCTGTCCATTGCGTGCCGAGGCCGAGCGTTGCACGGAGCACGTTCGGCCGGATCGGCGCGGAGGTCGATTCGGTGAAGTCCGGATTGAGCACCTGGCCCACGACGCCGAGAAGACCTCCGACCGTCCTGAAGAGGCCTCCGACAAGTCCGAGCAGGTTGGACTGCACGACCGCATCGGACGAGATCGACAGCACGCCGCTGTCGGCGGCGAGCGCGGCCAGGTCGTCGGCGTGAAGGTCGAGCGAGAGCGCGCCGAGCGAGGCATGTTCGGAGCGCACGCTGTCGCCATGCGCGCGCAGCGCGCGGCGGATGCGTTCCGAAGCGTCGCCGCGCACGCGCACGATGACGCGGGCGCGCTCATTGCGCGCCGATCGAGCGAGCAGGCTCGCGACCTTGAGGTCGACGCGGGCCCGCCAGCGCGGCTGCTGCTGAGATCCGGCGCGCACCCCGGCGCTGCCGGAAAGAGAGACAAGTAGAGCGACTACGAAGATGCGGAGAGCGGTGCGCATCGAACTGATCCTCGCGACGTTGCCGACGTGGACACCCAAGTCCACCTGTTTCCGAAGGCAACAGCGCAGCCAACCTCAACCGAGTGCGTGTCACTCGGCTAAAGGTCACAACTTGCAGCAGTTAGCGTCCAGAGCCAGACATCGTCCAATCGCTTGCAAATCCGCAACTGTTCAAGTTCGGGCCGGCCTCAGCTGTTTCCTGTTCTTACCCGCAACTGCACACGGGACTTAGCGATTGCGTTCAGAAAGGGCACAGGATTGGCCTGCGGCGGGACAGTACGCGGGCGTGGGGCTCGGGGCCTGGGGCGCGGGGCGCGGGCTCAGGACCGCAGGGCGCTGGAATCGGCGAGCCGCAGAGCGACGGTTTCGGCCGCCACCCGCGCCAGGCGAAGTTCGGCGTCGGAGAATCCCTCCGCCCTGTCGCAGTACACGGCGAGAACTCCGAGCGTCTCTTCACCGGCGAGGAGCGGCAGAGCGGTGACGCGAATCGGCATCCACGTCTCGCCGTTCAGCCGGCCTTGCAGGTCGAGCCTGGCGTCCGCGTTGGCGATGACGCGGCGGTTGGCGGCAACCCAGCCGCTCACGCCCTCGCCGAGTCGCATACGCAGCCCGCACAGCGAGCGGCGATGGGGACCGGCGGCAGATCGGGCCACCAGCGAGTCGGTTGAGCCTTCCGAGGCATAGATGACGATCGCCGACGCCGGCATCGCGCCGGAGAAATGGTGGAGCACCGCGTCGGCGAGACGCGTGCCGTCGGTCTCTCGCGCCGTGTCGCGCCCCAGCCGTGACGCCACGAGCAGCGCGGCATCGAGGTCGTCGGCCTCGCTGGTGGCCTGCGGTCTCTCGATCTGCCGGGTGGCCGCTTGCGGATCTTCGACCGGCCTGCGCGGTGCGAGCGGCGCCGGTCCCTGGTCCGCGCCATCTTCCGAGTCTTCTCTGACGAGCTCGGGCTGGATGCCCGCGAACGCATCCACGACGCCGGGGTCGTACATCGATCCACGCCGATCGCGCAGGATCTTCAACGCCTCCGCATCGCTCATGGCCGGACGGTACGGTCGATCCGACGTGAGGGCGTCGTAGCAATCGACCACCGACAGGATGCGGGCTCCCAGCGGAATCGCCTCGCCGCGGAGCCCGTCCGGATAGCCCGTGCCGTCCCAGTTTTCGTGATGGTGCCGCACGATCGGGACGACGGGATATGGGAAGTCGACGGTCGAGAGGATGTCCGCGCCGATTCGCGCGTGGCCTTTCATGATCTCGAACTCGGCCGCCGTCAGCCGTCCGGGCTTGTTGAGGATGTGCTCGGGGATGGCGAGCTTGCCCGTGTCGTGGAGCAGCGACGCCGCCTCGACGGCGCGAATCACCGCCTCGTCTTCGACGCCCACCTCGCGCGCGAGCCGCACGGCGTGGCGCTGCACGCGGCGAATGTGGCCATGCGTCACTTGATCCTTGGCGTCGATCGCCTGCGCGAGCGTCTCGATCGTCGCGAGGTACTGCCGGTTGATCTCACCGAGGTGTTTGAGCCGGTCGTCGATGCGGCCGACCGCATGCTTGAAGGCGAAGTACAGGATCAGCGGAAAGGGCAGCGCGAGCGCGACGATCGTGAGGTTCAGGCCGTCGCTTCGCAGGAAGAGCAGCAGCAGCGCCGCCATCGTCGTGCCGCCAACGTAGTTCGGCCACAGCCCCAGGAAGTGACTCCGCCACGTCGTCCACAGGTTTTGATTGCCGTCGAACGCGACGGCGCCGGCGACAAGATAAGTGTTTACGGCGAAGTAGGTCGTCGCAAAAACTATGAGCGGGAGGGCGTGCGTCCGGAGCACGAGCTGTCCGTCGGGGGCGAGACCGAAGAACAGCGTTGTCGCGAGCCACATCGCCACCGCCGGCGCCGCGGCATTGAAGAGCGCCCGCTCGACGGTGCGCGCTCCGCGTGACATGCGCAGCGTCTGCATGAGGCCGTCCAGCGCGGCGGTGACGGCTCCCGCCGCGGGATCGAACAGCAGCCCAGAAGCGATGATGAACGTGTCGGAGATTGAGAAGGTGATCGGCGCGCCGGGAATCGCGAGCGTCGCAGAGCTGGTGACGACGGTGAGTCCGATGAAGATCGCCCAGAACGGGTCAACGCCGTGCGTAGTGAGCGACCAGGCGGACACACCAAGCGCCAGCGCGCCTGCGGCGACGACAGCTCCGACGTAGAGCCGCCTCGCGGCGGCCCGGGTGTTCTGCATTCAATTGGAGCTGGGGTTCTTCCATTCTACGACAATCCTGGCGCGGTCGCCTTGAACGACCCCCCTAAGACCCGCTATCATCAAGGTTTACGCCCCGCAATCGATGGCGCTCTCCGACATCTTGACTTCGTGCCCACCGGGCTCCGCCGAAGAGGCGCTCGTCCGCCAGATCGACTTCGATCGGCTGCCGCGCCACGTGGCGGTCATCATGGATGGCAACGGACGCTGGGCCGCGGAACGGCACCTGCCGCGCGTCGAGGGGCACCGCGCCGGAATCGATTCAGTCCGCGACGTCGTCGAAGCATCGGCGCGCCTCGGGATCGAAGTGCTGACGCTCTATGCGTTCTCGGTCGAGAACTGGAAGCGTCCGCAGACCGAGGTCTCGACGCTCATGATGCTGCTGAAGCGGTATCTGCGGCTCGAGCTCGATACGTTGATCCGCAACAACATCCGGTTCCGCGTCATCGGCCGGAGCGATGCGCTGGCGGCCGACGTCCGGCGTGAGCTGGCCGACGGCGAGCGGCGTACCGCGGATCGCACGGGAATGCTCTTCAACATCGCGCTCAACTACGGCGGCCGCGCCGAGATCGTAGACGCGGCGCGCCGGCTGCTCGAGCGCGGCCTGCAGCCGTCCGATCTCGACGAGCAGACGTTTGCCGCCTGCCTCTACACCGCCGGTCAGCCCGATCCGGATCTCCTGATTCGCACGAGCGGGGAGATGCGCGTGAGCAACTTCCTGCTGTGGCAGATTGCGTACGCGGAGATCTGGGTCACGAACACGCGATGGCCCGACTTCCGCAAGCGCGACCTGCTCGAAGCCATCGTGGCGTATCAGAAGCGCGATCGCCGGTACGGCGGCATCACGCAGCCCGTGGTCGCGGGACGCTGAGTGCTCCGCATCCTGAGCGCGCTGGTTCTCCTGCCAGTGCTGCTTGGTGCCATCTGGTGGTCGTTCTGGACGACGTTCGCGCTCGGGATGGTTGCGGCCGCGCTCGCGTTCGTCGAGTACGCGGACCTCGCCGCCCGGATCGGCGCGCGCGTGCCGAAGACGCTTTCGGGTGTCGCGACCATCGGCGCCGCGGCGGCGATGGCGTGGCCCGGCATGCCGGGCGGCGTGTTGATCGACGTCGCGCTTCTCTCGGCTGTCGTCGTCATATCGGCGACCGCGCTGTCGGCTTCCGTCCAGTCGCGGCCTGCCCTCGTCGAAGCGGCCACATCGATCTTCCCGGCCCTCTATCTCGGACTGCCGATTGGCGCGATCGTCTCGCTGCGTGACGTGCCCGGAACCGATGCGCTGCTGCTGCTCGTCGCCGTCGTGATTCTGAGCGACACGGGGCAGTACTACACCGGCCGGCTGTTCGGCCGGCGTCCTCTCGCCCCGTTGATCAGTCCCAGCAAGACGGTCGAGGGCGCGATTGGCGGCGTCGTCGCCGGTGCGGCTGCGGCGCTGCTCATCGGACGCTGGTGGCTGCCGGCCGTCGCGCCGCTGCCGCGCGCGCTCCTCGGTGCCACGGTCGCCGCCGCCGGCATAGCCGGGGATCTCTTCGAGTCGCAGCTCAAGCGCAGCGCCGGCGTCAAAGACTCGTCCTCTCTGATCCCGGGCCATGGGGGTATCCTCGATCGGATCGACAGCTGGCTCTTTGCAGGGCCAATGTATTACGTGCTGGTCAGGTACATCTTGTAGCGCGACGGCTACATGAAGAAGATCGCCATCCTCGGCTCGACCGGCTCCATCGGCTGCAGCGCACTTGCCGTCGTCGATGCGCATCCGACCAGGCTGAAGGTCGTCGGCCTTGCGGCCGGTGAGAACACCGCGCGATTCGCGTCGCAGGTGGAGCGGTATCGGCCGCGGGCGATTGCGATGGCGTCCGCCGCGGCGCTTGCCGAGACGCGCACCGGTCTGAGCGCGTCTGCGGCATCGTCGATCGCCACGGCTGGTACCGGCACCGAGGGTCTCGTGACCGTCGCGACCGATCCTGAAGTGGATCTCGTTCTGTTTGCGTCCTCGGGCACGGCCGGTCTCGAGGCAGTGCTTGCCGCGATCGAAGCAGGGAAGACGGTCGCGCTCGCCAACAAGGAGATTCTCGTCATGGCCGGCGCGCTCGTAACGGCGGCGGCGCGCCGCCGGGGCGTGACGATCCTGCCGGTCGACAGCGAGCACAACGCGATTCATCAGTGCCTGCACGGCCGTCAGCCCTCGGAAGTGCGACGGCTGATCCTGACGGCCTCGGGCGGACCGTTCCGCGACGTGCCGGCGGAACATCTCGCGCGGGTGACGCCGGATGCCGCGCTGCAGCACCCGACGTGGAACATGGGGCAGAAGATCACGATCGATTCGGCGACGCTGATGAACAAAGGGCTCGAAGTGATCGAGGCGCGCTGGCTGTTCGACATTCCTCCCGACCGGATCGACGTCGTCGTTCACCCGCAGTCGATCGTCCACTCGATGGTCGAGCTCACGGATGGATCGATCATCGCGCAGCTCGGCGTGACGGACATGCGGCTGCCGATTCAGTACGCGTGCTCGTATCCCGAGCGATGGACGGCGCCGGTTCCGCCGCTCGACGTGACGCGGCTCGGCCGGCTCGATTTCCTCCCGCCGGATCTGGAGCGATTTCCGTGCCTCGACCTCGCGGTGCGTGCGCTGCGTGACGGTCGTGCGCTTCCCGTCGTTCTCAACGCCGCTAATGAGGTTGCCGTGGCAGCGTTCTTGGATCGACGGTTGCCGTTCACCAGGATCGCGCCGCTAATCGAGCACGCGATGGACGAGTTTGAGCCGCGCGCGCCGGATGTGGGATCGCTCGCCGAAATCCGTAATCTGGACCGGCAGGCGCGCGTCCGGGCCGCAGAATTGGTAAGATTCACATCGTGACGAGCCTCTGGGCGTTTCTCTTCGTTCTCGGCGTCCTCATCTTCGTCCACGAGCTGGGGCATTTCATCATGGCGCGCCGCCTCGGCGTGCGGGTCCTGACCTTTTCGCTCGGTTTCGGCCCAAAACTGATCAAGTTCACGCGCGGCGGGACCGAATACGCCATCAGCGCGATCCCGCTTGGCGGCTACGTGAAGATGGCGGGAGAGAATCCGGACGACTCCCGCGGGCGCCCCGAAGAGTTCCTCTCCAAAACGAAGTGGCAGCGGTTCTGGGTCTACATCATGGGGCCCGTGATGAACCTGCTGCTCGCGCTCATCGTTACCGCCGGCGTTCTGTATTCGCAGGGCGCGGAGGCACCGGCCATCCCCGTCGTCGGCGACGTGGCGAAGGGGTCGCCGGCCGAGCGCGGCGGGTTGATGACCGGCGATCGCGTGTTGACGATCGACGGCCGTTCCATCCGGACCTGGGAGCAGTTCTCGATCGAGGTCGGCACGAAGCCCAACCGCGACGTCGAGTTCGTCGTGGAGCGCGAGGGCGTCCGACAGATGGTGATTGTCAGGCCGGACGCCGTCGGGAAGTACGAGGTCGGCGACATCGGGATCCTGCCGCTGATCCGGCCGCAGATCGTCGAGGTCACGCCGGGGATGCCCGCCGAACAGAGCGGGTTCAAGCCCGGCGACGTCGTCGTCGCCGTCAACGGCGCGGCGAAGCCCAATCAGCCGGGGCTCATCAAACAGATCCGCGCGAACGCCGGAAAACCGATGCAGTTTTCGGTGCTCCGCGACGGAAAGCCGGTCGAGATCACCATTACGCCGAAGGGGACTGCGGGCGCCGGAGTGATCGGCGCGAGGATCAGCGCGTCCGAGATCCGCTTCATCGAGCCGGGACCGATCGAGGCCGTCAAACTCAGCTTCGTCAAGAACTGGGAGCTGACGAAACTCATTTTTCGTACGCTCTCGGGACTCTTCACGCGCGAGACGTCGATGCGTCAGCTGATGGGACCGGTCGGCATCGCCGAACTGTCGGGTGGCGCCGCGCAGGCGGGCTGGGTTCCGCTCTTCAACCTGATGGCGATGATCAGCCTGAACCTGGGCCTGCTGAACCTGCTGCCGATTCCCGTCCTCGACGGCGGGCACATCTTCATCATGACCATCGAGGGGCTCGTCCGCCGCGATTTCAGCGTGCGCGTGAAGGAAAAGATGCTCCTCGCCGGCTTCGTCGTCCTGATGATGCTGATGGTGACCGTCATCTACAACGACCTGATGCGCGTGCAGTGGCTCGAACGGATCATTCCGTGGCGATAAATCAAGATGCTTGCGGTTCGGGGTGCAGGGTTCTAGGTTCAAGGCGTGGTGCGAGGTTCGGGGTTCAAGGTGCGCGGTTCAACGTGCGCGACTCCGTTCAGCGTGAATGTTGAACAGAACGTTTGAACCCCGAACCCACTCCTTGCACCTCGAACCTACCTTGAACCCAGAACCGTGAACCCCGAACCTGCGCGTACGTGAATACTTTTCCACCAGACGATCATCAGAGCTATCGCAACGGCGACCAGGCCGAGCGACAGCCCGACCCACAACCCGACGACACCAAGACCTAATCCGAAGCAAAGTGAGTAGCCGACCGGCAGGCCGAACAGCCAGTGGCCCGCCAGGTTCCAGATCATCGGCGATCGGGTGTCGCCAAGGCCGCGCAGGATTCCGGTTGCGACGCCTTGTATGCCGTCGAAGATCTGAAAGAAGGCTGCGACCATCAGCACGCTGACGCCGACGTCGATGACCCCCGCGTCGGCGGTGAACGCGCCGAGGAGCAGCCGGGGCGCGAGGATGAATGCGGCCGCGGCGGCCACCATGAATCCGACGCCGATGGCGAGCGCGGTCCAGCCCGCGCGTGCGGCTCCTTCGAGGTCGCCGCGCCCCAGCGCCTGCCCGACCCGAACGGCGCCTGCCGAAGACACGCCGTACGGCACCATGAAGGTGGCGCCCGCGAGGTTCAATGAGATCTGATGGGCGGCGAGAGGCGCCGGCGAAAGCTTTCCGGCGAGCGCGGTTGCGGTGGCGAACACGCCGACCTCCAGCGAGAGCTGCGATGCCGCCGGAAAGCCAAGCGAGAGGAGGCGCCTGATTCTCCACGCTTCGACCGGCAGCGGCAGCCTCCTCAGCAGGCTGTCGGGATGACGACTCTCCCGGACCGCGATCACGCCCACCAGAAAAAGCACCATGTACGCGCGGGCGGCGACCGTCGCCCACGCCGATCCACGGACGCCCATCGCGGGCGCGCCGAGGTTGCCGAAGATCAGGATCCAGTTGAAGAACGCGTTGATCAGGTTCGCGCTGACGAGCGCGACCATGATGGGCCTGACGGCATTGATCCCCTGCAGGTACCGCCGGCAGCTGGCGAAGAGCAGCAGCGGCAGCAGGCTCCACCCGACGACGCTCAGGTAGTCGCGTGTGAGGGGAAGGACGCGCGGATCGAGACCCCAGTAATCGAGGGACCAGACCAGCACGCGCACGAGGAGCGTGATCGGGATCGTGAGCAGCACGGCGAGAACCACGCCGTGCCACAGCCACTGGTGACACTCGTGGAGACGCCGCGCGCCGAACGCGTGCGACACTAGCGTGTCCAGCCCGAGCAGGAGGCCCATGCCGAACATCGCGATGGCCAGGAACGTGTTGCTTCCGATGCCAGCGCCGCCGATCGCCTCGGGGCTCAGCCTGCCGACCATGAGCGTGTCGACGATGCCCATGGCCATCCACCCGAGTTCGCCCAGCACGACGGGGCCGGCCAGCGCGAGCATCGGCCGGAACTCGCGGGCGAGGCCTGTCCGCGTCGGTCGCACGCAGGAATTCTATCGAACCTCCTCGAACCAATTACCATCCCGCGCCTCGACCTTTCTGCGAGAGCGCGATCCGTCCTCCCGCGTCAAACGTGGTGGCGAGCATGTGCTGGATGCGTCGTTGATAGTCGGTCGGCCCGACGGCAATTCCGCGCAGGTTGTGCAGCTCGCCGAACCATCCAAGGTTGTAGTGGAAGGTCAGGTCGCCCGTCTGTCCGTGCAGGTTCACCTTCAACTCGCGGACGGTCTTTTGACGACCTCGATCTGACGCAACCCGCACGGGCGTACGGAACTTGATCCACAGCACCCAGTTTCCCGATCTGATCTCGTCGACGTCGGACCATGGGACTGCCGCCTCGAAGGGCGCCGCGGGGTCGATGCAGTCGAACGATCCGTCCAGAACTCCCGACCGATAGACGCGGATGGCCTGGCGATCGAACGCGATCACGAAGCTACTTCGCGCTTCCACGTCATAGAGCGTTGCCGTCCAGGTGATCGCGCCGCCTGCGTCGAGCGTCCTCGACCACGCAGCCGCCGCCCGCGCGGCATCTTCGCCGCGTATGACGTAATCCCGTGCGAGCGCAACGTGCGCCGGATCGCACGTGGCCGCCTGGGCACGTGCCATGCCCGGAGAGAGAGAGAAGAAGGTGACGAGAACGACTGCCGCGACGAACGGCCGCATGGCACCCTCCGAACCGGGGCGTGCCTCCTGAGCGGCAACGGCGATGCCAGCCCGAATGCCGCAATTTACCGAAGGTTCTCCCCGGGCGGGCGATCCACCGGACTCTCCGGAGGACGGCTATTCGGCGGGTCGCCGTGGGTATCGCGTGGCGATGTATTGATCGATCAGTTCGCGGAACGCGGTGGAAAGCTCGTCGTAGGTGCCGCGCAGCGTCGTGTAGTGCTTGCCGTCGATGAACACGGGGCAGTTCGGCGCTTCACCCGTGCCGGGCAGGCTGATGCCGATGTTCGCCGCCTTCGACTCGCCCGGCCCGTTCACCACGCATCCCATGACTGCGAGCGTCATCGTCTCGACGCCGTCGTACTGGCGCTTCCAGGTGGGCATCATCTCGCGGATGTAGTCCTGGATCCGCTCCGCCAGCTCCTGAAACGTCGTGCTCGTCGTCCGCCCGCAGCCCGGACACGCGGTGACGCTCGGCGAGTACGACCTGATGCCCAGCGACTGCAGAAGCTCCCACGCCGCGTAGACCTCTTCGCGGCGATCGCCGCCGGGCCGCGGCGTGAGCGAGACGCGGATGGTGTCGCCGATCCCTTCGTTCAGCAGCACGCCCATCGCGCTGGCGGACCACATGAGCCCCTTCATGCCCATGCCCGCTTCGGTGAGCCCGAGGTGAAGCGGCTGATCCGTCTTCGCCGCGAGCGCGCGATAAATCGCGATGAGATCGCGCGGGCGCGAGACCTTGCACGAGATGATGATCTGGTCCTTCCGAAGGCCCGACTCGAGCGCGAGCTCGGTCGACTGCAGCGCCGAAAGCACCATGCACTCGTTGATGATCTCTTCGGACGTGCGGCCGAGATCGCGGTCCGTGTTCTCCTGCATCTTCGCCATGACGAGCTCCTGATTGAGCGAGCCGCCGTTGACGCCGATGCGCACGGGCTTGCCGTGGTCTTCGGCAACTTTGCAGATCGTGGCGAACTGTTCGTCGCGCCGCCGCCCCGTGCCGACGTTGCCGGGGTTGATTCGGTACTTGTCGAGCGCCGCCGCGCAGTCGGGATAGCGCGTGAGCAGGAGATGGCCGTTGTAATGAAAGTCGCCGATGAGCGGCACCATGCAGCCGGCGTCGAGCATGCGCTGCTTGATCTCGGGCACCGCCGCTGCGGCTTCGGGGACGTTGACGGTGACGCGCACCATCTCCGAGCCGGCTTCGGCAAGCTCAACCGTCTGCGTTGCGGTTGCTGCCGCGTCGGCCGTGTCCGTCATGGTCATGGACTGGACGATGACGGGCGCGCCGCCACCGACCTGGACGCGTCCTACTTTGACGGCAACCGTCCTGTGCAGCTTCACCGTTTGCATGAGATAGCTTCGATTCTAGCACCCTGGGGTCACGGCCCTCCTTTTGCACCAGCAGAGGAAATGCTACGCACATACATATTTCGCACAGCAGCGCTCGCCACAGCGCTCCTGATCGCTTCCATCGCCCAGGCGCAGAACACCGTGACGGCAGCCGATGTCCAGCGGCTCGAGGAAAGGATCGCCGGCGCACGCACGGATCTCTCGCGCAACACGACCACGGGCGTCGATGTGTCGCGCCTCGAGGACGAGCTGGACGATCTCGCGGACGAAGTCGTCTACCTTAAGGTGAAGCTTCGCAAGGGTGACGTCATTCCGCGCAGCGAGTACACGGAGCTTCGCGACCGCATCGATACCATCGCGGCGCGAGCTCGCGGCGATGCTGCGAGCGGAACGACTGGCGGCACGTCGTCGACCGGCACCGAGGATTCGACGTCGCGCCGCAGTTCGGTCCGCCGGGGCGAGGTCCCGGCAGGACAGGAGCTCGACGTGCGGCTGCAGACCGAACTCAACTCGGACACGGCGCAGGTCGAAGATCGTTTCGACGCGACCACGGTGGTCGATCTCTCGGTCGACGGCGAGGTTCTCATACCGGCCGGCTCCAGGCTTCGCGGCATCGTCACCGCGGTGGACGACGCCGACCGGCTGGATCGCAAGGCGCGACTGAGCGTGTCTTTCGATCAGATCACGATCGACGGCCGCAGCTATCCGATTCGTGCCTCCGTCGTTCAGGCGCTCGAAGGAGGCGGCTATAAAGAGGACGCCGCGAAGATCGGTGCCGCCGCGGGCGTCGGCGCCATCATCGGCGGCATTCTCGGGGGCGTGAAGGGCGCGCTCGCCGGCATCCTGATTGGTGGTGGCGGCATCGTGGCGGCGACCGAGGGACAGGACATCGTCCTGCCGCCGGGCACGATTCTGCGGATCCGCTTCGATTCACCGTTCGTGCCGCGCTGAACGTCAGCGCCGCATTGTCTTGAACGTCTCGCGCGCCGCGGCGACGGTCCTGTCGACGTCGCGGCGCGAGTGCGCCCCCGAGAGAAACCAAGCTTCGAACTGCGAGGGCGGCGGGTAAATCCCGCGCGCCAGCATTCCCTGGAAGAAAGCCGCGTACTGCGCCGTGTCGGAGGAAGCGGCGGTGCCGACGTCGCGCACGGCCGTCTTCGTGAAGAACGGCGTCAGCACCGACCCGGCGGCGTTGACCTGCACCGCAATGCCGTGTGCGCGTGCGGCATCGGCGAGGCCGGCCGCGAGCCGGGTGCCGAGCTCCGTGAGGTGCTTGTAGAGTCCGCGCGACAGCTCGCGGAGAGTCCACGAACCGGCCGCCATCGCAAGCGGATTCCCTGACAGCGTTCCGGCCTGATAGACCGGTCCCACTGGTGCGACCAGGTCCATCAGGTCGGCGCGTCCGCCGTAGGCGCCCACTGGAAGGCCCCCGCCGATGATCTTGCCGAGACAGGTCAGATCGGGCCTGATGCCGTACAACTCCTGCGCTCCTCCCGGAGCGGCGCGGAAGCCGGAAATGACCTCGTCGAAAATCAGGACCGCGCCGTGGCGCGTGCAGAGCGTGCGGAGTCCCGCGAGGAACCCTTCGGCCGGCGCGACGACGCCCATGTTGCCTGCGAGCGGTTCGAGAATGACGGCGGCGATCGCGCGCGCGTGCTCGTCGAAGAGCTGTTCCACCGACGCGAGGTCGTTGTAGTTCGCGACGAGCGTGTCGTTCGCAACGGCCGCGGGCACGCCGGGGCTCGTCGGCACGCCCAGCGTCATCGCGCCCGAGCCCGCCTTTACAAGAAAGGCGTCGGCGTGGCCGTGATAACAGCCGTCGAACTTGATGACGCGATCGCGGCCCGTGGCCGCCCGGGCAACTCGCAACGCGCTCATCGTGGCTTCGGTGCCCGAGCTCACGAAGCGGATGCGCTCGATCGACGGCACCAGCGAGATGACGCGCTCGGCCAGCTCAATCTCGAGCTCGTGAGGCGCGCCGAAGCTCGTTCCGCGTCCCGCAGCCGACGCAAGCGCCCGCCGCAGGCCGCGCGGAGCGTGACCGTGGATGAGCGGCCCCCACGACATCACATAGTCGACGTACCGTCTGCCGTCCGCGTCTTCGATGCAGGCGCCGGCCGCCCGCCGGATGAACACCGGGCTGCCGCCCACGGCGGCGAAGGCGCGAACCGGGCTGTTGACGCCGCCCACGAGCGACTTCGACGCGCGCGCGAACAGACGAGCCGACCGCTTGCCTCGTGATAAAACCATGCCCGCAGAATATGTCACGCGGCCTGCTTTTCCTCGTCTTTCTCCTGGTCTGGGGCTCGTTGCCGTCGCAGGCCCCGCAATACGACCTCGTGATCGTCGGCGGGAAGCTCGTGGACGGCACCGGCAATCCGTGGTACGTCGCCGACGTTGCCGTCAAGGACGGACGCATCGCGGCCCTCGGACGCGAGCTGCAAGCGCGCGGCGTGCGGACGATCGACGCCGCCGGCAAAATCGTGTCGCCCGGGTTCATCGACATCCACTCGCACAGCGACCGGGGTCTCGCCGACCCGTCGCTGAAGGCGAACCTCAACATGGTGGCGCAGGGCATCACGCTCTCGGTCGTCAACCAGGACGGGCGCTCACCCGACTGGCCGATTCGCGGCCAGCGCGCGAAATACGAGAAGCAGGGAACAGGGAACAACGTCGCGTTGATGGTGGGCCACGGCACGCTCCGCCAGCGCGTGATGGGCGATCGCGCGCGCGAGCGCGCGACGGACGCCGACATCAGGGCGATGCAGGACCTCGTGACCGAAGGCATGCGCGACGGCGCGTTCGGCCTGAGCGCCGGACTCGAATACGTACCGGGCCGCTTCAGCGACACGCGCGAAGTGATCGAGCTCGCGAAGGCCGTCAGACCGTTCGGCGGCTTCTACATCAGCCACGAACGAAGCGAGGGCAAGGATCCGATGTGGAAGGTGGCGTCCGACCCGACGCCGTCCGTGGATCTGCTCGAAGCCGTGGAGGAGACGATCGCCATCGGGCGTGAAGCCGGGGTGCCCGCGATCTGCTCGCACCTCAAGGCGAAAGGTGCGAATTACTGGGGCTCCAGTTACGCGGCGACGAGATTGATCCAGGAGGCGCGCGATCAGGGCGTCGACGTCTACGCGGATCAGTATCCCTACGACACGTCGGGCAGCGACGGCTCGACTGTTCTCATTCCCTTGTGGGCGCTCGCGCCACCGGGCTCGGACGTCGGCGGTCAGCTCGGTGAGGGAGGGAGAGCGCTGCCGGGCGGAGTCAAGAAGAACCTGACGACACGTCTCGCCGTGCCGACCGACGCCGCCAGGATCCGCGGCGACATCGACCACGAGATCGCCCGCCGCGGCGGAGCCGCCCGCATCGTCATCTACGACCACCCGGAGAAGAAATACCTCGAGAAGAGCCTGGCGGACATCGCGTCCGACCTCGGCAAGACTCCGGCTGATGCCGCAATCCACCTCCAGATGACCGGCTACGATCGCGCGGGCGGAGCGCGGATGCGCGGCTATTCGCTCTCGGAGATCGACATCGAGCACATCATGCGCCAGGACTTCACCGCGACCTGCACGGATGGCGACACCGTCGCCTACGGCGATGGCGTGCCGCACGCGCGGTTCTATGGCACGATGCCCCGCAAGATTCGCCGCTACGTTGTCGATCGCGGAGTCATCACGCTGCCGTTTGCGATCCGCTCCATGACGTCGCTTGCCGCGCAGATAATGGGCCTCAGGGATCGCGGCCTGCTCCGTCCGGGCGCCTGGGCCGACATCGTCATCTTCGACCTCGCGGAGATTGCCGATAACGCCACCTTCACGAAGCCGCACCAGTACCCGGCCGGCATTCCCTACGTTCTCGTCAACGGAGTGCCCGTCGTCGATCGCGGCAAGTTCACGAACGCGACGCCGGGAAAGGTCCTCACACCGGCGGCTACGGAACTCGCACCCAAGCCCGGCCGTAGGTAATTACTGCTCGGCTCGTATCTTTCGGCTACGTCGTTGCACCTTCGTTCTGCTAGATTGGTTTTGCTAAATCTATGACTGACAGTTAGATACAGCTTGACTCGGAATCGCGGCGTCGGCAGGGCGTTTGCGCCACGGTAGCGCGCATGCCCGAACCGCGGCGTGTGCTCGTCGTCGAGGACGATGACGACCAGCGCGAAGCGCTGGCCGCCCTCGTCGCGGCGTGCGGGTTCCGCGTCGTCGCCTGCCGCTCGTACGAAGAAGCCTCAGCCTCCCTCGCCGCCGATCATCCGGACGTCCTGATTACGGACGTCCGGCTCTCCGAACGAAACGGCCTTCAGCTCGTCAACCTGGCAGCCCTGAAATACCCGGACACGATGCGCGTCGTACTGACCGGCTACGACGACATCGATCTCCGGAAGGAAGCGGCGCGCTCGGGGACGCAGTTCCTGCTCAAGCCGCTGAAGATGCCGGAGCTCGAGGCTATTCTCCGCGTCGCCAAGCCCCTCATCTAGAAGTCGCAGGGACGGGATTCCTGGAGAGTTTCGGGATAGCATTACCGGACCAGCGGAGACATCCCCATGGCCAAGTTCCCGGCATTGACTCGCGTGTTGCTCCTTGCGGCGCTCGCCGCTGCATTCGCCTGCGCGCCAGCCCCTCGCCAGCGTCCCGTCAAGATGGGGGACGTCGGCACGGGCGCCGGCTCACTCACCGAAGCCCGGAAATATCTCGAGGGACGATGGACGCTCGAGTCGTTCGAGGTGCATCCTCCGGGGAAGGAACCAATTCTGCTCAAAGGCTCGGGTGATCTCGAGTACGACGATTACGGCAACCTGCGGATGGAGATCCGCGCCGAGGAGGCATCGGCCGACATTCTGCGGGCCGCCGGGATCGACATCCGGGACGGGCGGATCTCGTCGAACGGCCGGACGGTCGTCGATCTTCAGCACAAGACGCTTACCTACGTGGTTGAAGGTCAGCGGGCCGGCACCGGACCACTGGCCGCGAACCGTCCCCGCCACTGGGTTGTCGAGGGCGACCTGCTGACGCTCACGACGAAAGACGATGCAGGGAATTCGCTGTCAGTCGGACGCTGGCGGAAGCTCAAGCAGGAAGGATGAGGAGGTTCGTCGTGCACATTGCGGCTCTAGCGCTCACGCATCTGCTTCTCGGACCCCTCGCAGCCAGCCACGCCGCCGCGACTGCGTCGGCGCCAGAAACCTTCAACGGATCGGCGGAGGTGAAGACCGAGGCCGCGTCCGCCACCGCGAACTTTGAGGTTCACATCAACCGCTACACGCCCGACTTCGATCGGACAGCGGTGGAGACGGGCCTGAAGCAGGGAGGGTATCGTGGATTCCTCGCTGCTCTGCGAAGGGCGCCGGTCGTCGGGTACGTCGTGCTGGGACGCGGAGACAAGGTCCCGATTCGATGGGCGCGGCAGCAAACGGGCGCCAAGGGCCGCTCGATCGTCGTCATTACGGACAAGCCCGTCTTTTATCTCGGCGCCGGCCGGGCCGAGCCTGCGGCTCGTGAGAACTTCCAGGTAGCCCTGATTGAGATGAAGCTAGATGACACGGGAACCGGCGCCGGGACGATGGCCGCCGCGGCCCGCGTCAAGCTGGGTGAGGAAGCCGGCAGCATCGTGATCGACGACTACGCCGAGGCGCCGATCAAGCTGACCAGCATCAAGCGGAAGGCGTAGCCCGAAGCTGACCGCGGCTCGAGTTCAGAGCAGGCGCGCTGCCTCGCGCGCATAGTAGGTGAGGGTGATGTCGGCGCCCGCGCGCGCGATCGACGTCAGCGTTTCGAGCATCGCGCGCTCCTCGTCAATCCAGCCGCGCTCGGCGGCCGCCTTGAGCATCGCGTACTCGCCGCTGACGTGATACGCGGCCGTGGGCACGCCGAACGCCTCCTTCACCCGTGAGATCACGTCCAGGTAAGGCAGCGCCGGCTTCACCATGACGATGTCGGCGCCCTCCTCGAGATCCAGGCGGACCTCGCGGAGCGCCTCTTCGGCATTGGCGGGATCCATCTGGTGTGAGCGGCGGTCACCGAAGGCCGGTGCCGAGTCGGCCGCTTCACGAAACGGACCGTAGAACGCCGAACAGTACTTCGCCGCGTACGACATGATCGCGACGTTCGGAAACCCGCGTTCGTCGAGCGTACCTCGAATCGCGCCGACGCGGCCGTCCATCATGTCGGATGGCGCGACGATGTCGGCGCCCGCGATCGCGTGCGACAGCGCCGCTTTCGCAAGCAGCTCGACCGTGGCATCGTTGGCGATCTCGATCTCGCCGGTTGCGCGATCCTCGACGAGAACGCCGCAATGCCCATGAGACGTGTACTCGCACAGGCACACGTCGGTGATCACGACGAGATCGCGGACCTCGCGCGTGATGGCGCGCACCGCGGTCTGCACCGGCGCGTCCGGATCGCTCGCGGCCGAGCCGCCGGCGTCCTTGCTCGACGGAAGACCGAAGAGGATGACGCCGCCGATGCCGTCCGCCTTGACGCCGGACGCCTCGCGCACCGCTTCGTCGACGGACAGCTGGAAGACGCCGGGCATCGACGACACGGGCCGCCGCTGGCCCTCGCCTTCGATGACGAACAGCGGGTAGACGAGCTGCTCGGGAGTGACGCGCGTCTCGCGCACGAGCGCGCGCAACGCCGGCGTCCGGCGGAGCCGGCGCGGCCGGTGCTTCAGACCGAGGCTTGCGAGGCGGGTCTCGGTCATGCGGGGGTCTCCTGCCGCTTCGCTGTGTTCGAGGTCGCCGCGGCCTCGGCCGACGCCTTCGCAAAATGGTCGACCAGCGCCTGCACCAGCGCCGGGATGGTGTAGGTGCCGGGCATCACCGTGGTCTCGATGCCGAGCTGCTGCGCCGCTTCGGCTGTGACGGGACCGATCGACGCGACGACCGTCGTGCGAAGGAGATCTCGCGCCGGCTCTTCGCCCAGCATCTGCACGAAGCTTCGAACGGTTGATGCGCTCGTGAACGTGATCGCATCCACCTGCCGGTCCAGCAGCATTCGATAGACGTCGCGGTCGCCCTCGCGCTCGCCGCTTCCGTCGGCGGGCAGCGTTCGATACGCAGCGACTTCGGTGACATCCGCGCCCGCTTCGCGAAGCTGTTCGGCAAGCAGCTCGCGCGCGATATCGGCGCGCGGCAGCAGGAACCGCTTGCCCTTCAGGTCGCCCCCGGCGCGCAGCGCGTCCATGATGGCTTCGGCGCGATACTCCTCCGGCGTCAGGTCGACCTTGATACCGTAGCGCGCGAGCCGGCTGGCCGTCGAAGGGCCGATCGTGCAGATCTTCACGCCGCCGAGCGAGCGGACGTCGTTCGGTCCCGCCAGGAGGCGCCGCATGAAGTGGTCGACCCCGTTGGCGCTCGTGAACACGATCCAGTCATAGGACGAAGCGTCAGCCGCCGCCTGGTCGAGTGCCGTCATGTCGTCGGGAGAAACGATCCGGATCGCGGGCGCCTCGATTGCCTCGGCGCCGAGATCCTCGAGCATCTCGACGAGCTCGCCTGCCTGCTCGCGTGAACGCGTGACGACGATCCGGCGGCCGAAGAGCGGACGTTCGTCGAACCAGCGAAGGTGATGGCGCAGGCCGGCCACGGCGCCAACGACGAGTATTGCCGGCGTCCGAAGCTGCGACCTGGCCGCTTCTTCGGCGACGTCGGCCAGCGAGCCGTCGATCGTTTTCTGTTCCGGCATCGTCCCGTGGTAAATCAGCGCGGCCGGCTCGTCCGGCGATTTTCCGTTCGCCACGAGCTTCCTGACGATTGCCGCGAGCTGCCGCGCGCTCGCGAAGCAGACGATCGTGCCGGTCAGACCCGCGAGCCGCGCCCAGTCGACGTCGGGCGTGTCGTCCGTCTCGGCCTCGTGGCCTCGGATGAAGACGAGGACATCGCCGGCGCCCGGATACGTGACCGGCACCCCCGCGTAGCCGGCCGCGCCAATCGCCGCCGGGATGCCGGGGATGACCTCGAACGGCACGCCCTGCTCGTGCAGGAACATCGCCTCGCGGCCGCCGCTGTCGAAGACGTAGGGGTCGCCCCACTTCAGGCGGACGACGGACTTGCCCTCGCGCGCCTTCTCGGCGAGCAGAAAACAGATCGCATCCTGGTGCATCGGTTCGGGCGCGGCCGGACCGACGTCGATGAGCTCGGCATCCGCGCGCGCCGAACGCAGCAGGCGCGCGTGCACGAGATGGTCGTAGACGACGACGTCGGCCGCTTTGAGCGCGCGCAGCCCGCGCACGCTGACGAGGCCGGGGTCGCCCGGGCCGGCGCCGACGATCGAGACTTTCGAAGGAACCATAGCGCTCATCCCTGTGCTCGAGCTTCGTCCAGTATCCGGTCCGCACCAGCCGCTCGAAGCGCGCTTCCTACCCGGCGGCCGATGGCCTTCGCGTCGGCGGTCGGTCCGCGATCGGACCTGCGGACCATCCGCTCGCCGTCAGGTGATACCACAACCGCGTGAATTTCGAGACCTCCATCGGCCGGGAGGGCCATCGCACCCAGCGGCAGCCGGCAGCCGCCCCCGACCGCCTCGACGATGGCGCGTTCGGCTGCGAGCGCCGCGGCCGTCTCACGATGGTCCAGAGCGCTGAGAGCCCTCAACGCGCGCTCGTCGTCCGATCGAACCTCGATCGCGACGATACCCTGGCCCGGCGCCGGCACGCAGCGCTCGATCGGGACGAGCGCCGAGATTCGATCACCGAATCCGAGCCGGTTCAACCCTGCGGCCGCCAGCACCAGCGCATCGTACTCCCGGGCGTCGAGCCGGCGCAGCCGCGTATCGACGTTGCCGCGTACCCCGTCGAAGCGCGCATTCGGCGCGAGCGCTCGGAGCTGCGCGACGCGGCGGAGGCTGCTGGTGCCAATCCTGCCCGTCGCTGGCAGGCAGTAGGCACTGGCCACCAGGCACTCTGCGCCTTCAGGTAACACGATCGCATCGCGCGGATCCTCGCGCGGGAGCACCGCGCCGATCGTGAGGCCATCAGGCAGATCGACGGGCATGTCTTTCGCGCTGTGCACCGCGAGGTCGACCTGGCCGGCGAGCAGAGCCTCTTCGATTTCCTTCACGAAGACGCGCTTGCCCTCGCCTTCGAGCGTCGCCGCTGCCGCGGCGTCGGTGCCTCCGGGGCGTTCGTCGCCCGTCGTTCGAATCACGACGATCTCGCACGGCCCATGGCCCACCGCGGCGAGCGCCGCCGCCACGGCGTCAGCCTGCCATCGCGCGAGACGGCTGCCGCGCGTCCCGATCTTCATGGCGCGCTAGCCGCGCTCCTTCTCGTCCAGCTCGCCTGCCGACAGGCTGAACAGCCTCGTGAGCGCGTCGGCCCAGTCGTCGATGGTGCGCTGGTCGGGCGCCGACTTCAAATGCTCCGTCGGTGCGTGGAGCAGCTTCTCCACGATCAACCTCGTGACGTCGTCCACGCGCGCGCGCGCTTCGGGACCGAGGCCTGCGAGCTTCGGTTCGAGCCGCTTCAGCTCCGCGCGGCGAACGTCCTCGAAGTGCTGACGAAGCGCGACGACCGTCGGTACCGCATGGCGCGACCGCAGCCAGATGACGAAGCGCTCGACCTCGGCGGCGACGATCGCGTCCGCCTGCTCGATCTGATGCGTGCGGCGTGCGAAGCTTTCGCTCACGATCGACTGGAGGTCGTCGATGTTGTACAGGAACACCTCTTCGAGCTCGCCCGTCCCCGGCTCCACATCCCGCGGCACCGCGATATCGATGATGAAGAGCGGACGATTCCGCCGCGTGCGCATGACCGCCTGCACCCGATCCCGCGTCAGGATAGGTTCCGTGGCGCCGGTCGCCGTGACCACGATGTCGGCCCCCTCGATAGCGCGGCCCATGTGCTCCCACGGAATGGCCCAGCCGCCTACCCGGCCGGCGAGCGCGGCCGCCGAGCGCATCGTGCGGCTCGACACGACGAGCTCGCGCACGTGCTGCGATTGCAGGTGCGTCGCCGTCAGCTTCGCCATCTCGCCCGCGCCAAGCACGAGCGCGCTCAGGCCGCTGAGGTCGCCGAAGATCTTCCGCGCGAGCGAGAGCGCCGCGTAGCTGACGGACACGGCCCCCTCGCCGATCCCGGTCTCGGCTCTGACGCGCTTGCCCGTCGCGAGGGCGGAATGAAACAGCCTGTTGAGGAGGGGGCCCGTCGTCTGTTCGCCGGCGGCCGTCAGGTAGGCGGCCTTCACCTGTCCGAGGATCTGCGGTTCGCCGACGACGAGCGACTCGAGGCCCGACGCAACGCGGAACAGGTGTTGCGTCGCGGCGGCATCGCGCTGCAGATAAAGATGTGGATCGATCCGCTCGACCGGAACGCCATGATACTCGGCGACGAAGCGGCCGATGCCCGCCCGCGCGGCGCCGGGATCGCCCGCCGCTGCGTAGATCTCGACCCGGTTGCACGTCGACAGCAGCACGCACTCGTCGGTCGTCCGCTTGCCGGCGAGCGCGCGCACGGCGCCGCCCATGTCGCGCGCGGCGAAGTCGACCTGCTCGCGCAGCTCGATCGGCGCCGTCCGATGGCTGAGGCCAACGAGGATCAGGGACATGAGCGCGTCAGAAATTGTGACTTCGCGTCAAGAAGTACCCGACCGGGACGAAGTTGAGCAGCACGATCGCGAAGCCGACCGCCGACAGGAGCGCCGCCTGCCGGCCGCTCAATCCGAACCGCCGCGCGACGAGTTGGAAAGAGTACACAGCCCAGCACACCAGTGCGACCAGAATCTTCGGGTCGACGATCGTCATCGCCTGCACCCGCGGATCGCTGTAAGTGTCGCGCACGCGCAGGGCCCAGAACACCCCGATCGCGACCCCAGCCGTTAGAAAGAGCCAGCCGATGCGGACGGCGCGCTCGTTCATCACGTCGAGCCGCGCCAGCGGCGGCAGACGACGGTAGAAGAAGCCGACGTCCTTGGCCTTGATCTCTTTGAACAGGAGCACGTACGTAATGCCGATGACACAGGCCAGCGCGAACGCCGCATAGGCGAAGAGCATCGACGCCACGTGCAGCGTGAAGAGCGGCGTCCGAAGGACCGCCGATCGCGCCTCGGCCGCATCAGGCGTGAGCGCGGGGATGAGCTGCAGCGCCGCCATCAGCGGCACGATGAACGCGCCCATCGTCCGCTCGTCGGTGGTGATCTCGATGTAGAGGTAGGCGAGCGCGAGCAGCCACACGAACGCCGATACTGCCGCCGTGGTGCCGGCTATCGGCGCGTAGCCGAGCTCCATCGTGCGCATGCCGATGACGAAGGTGTGAGCGAGCGCGGCGGCCGCGAGCCCGGCCGTTGCGAACCGACCGCTCCGCCGGTCGCCTCGCATGAAGTGGACCGAGTAGGCGGCAGCCGCTGCGGTATACAGCGCGAGCGGCAGAAGGTTCATGGCGAGGTCGACGTCGGACCGTAGTAACCCTGCTTGGTGCGCGCGGCCAGGTTCTCGCGCTTGACCCGCACGACGATGCGGCGCCACGCGCCGTCGCGCCGCGGGTTTTTCGAGGCATAGCCGAGCGTGTACTGGCTCGCCAGCTCGGTCGCGATCTGCTCGTACACGCCGGCGAGCTGCGAGATGTTGTCCGGGAACCAGGCGCGGCCGCCGGTCTCGTACGCGAGCTGCTTCAGGACGAACTCGGCTTCCTTGAAGCCCCGCGAGCCGTTGTCCTTCGGCCGCAGCCCGATCGTATAGATCGCCGTCTCGGACCGTTTCGCCTGATCGAGCACGTCTTCATAGCTCAGGATGCTCGACGTGTCCTCCCCGTCCGAGAGCACGACGACCGCCTGGCGGCGAATCTCGTCGGGTGAGCTCGCCCGCGCCTTTTTTAGGTCTTTCAGCGAGATGTAAATCGCGTGATGCAGCGCGGTGGAGCCGCCGGCCGTCGTCGCGCGAATCGCCTTCTCGAGCGCCGCCTGATCGCTCGTGAAGGTCTGGCGGATCTCGACGCGGCTGTCGAAGTCGACGATCTCGGCGACGTCTTCTGGACGGAGACGCTGGACGAATCCGATGGCCGCCTCCTGCGCGGTGCCGAGGCGGTCTTCCATGCTGGCGGAGCTGTCGATCAGCAGCGCCAGCGCGATCGGCGACTGCGTTTTCGAGAAGAAGCTGATTTCCTGGTTCGCGCCATCCTCGAAGACCTCGAAGTCCGCCTGGTCGAGGTCGCGGATCAGCCGGTTGGCGGCATCGAGGACGGTGACATTGAGCGAGACGACGTCGATGCCGGTCCGGAACGTCTGCCCGCGCTGGGCGGCCGGTACGGCGGCAGTCAGCGTCGCCGCGAGGAGGATGTACGCGAGGATTCGGATCCGGCCGGCCATGGTGTCACTGCTTCTGAGCCGTGGGCGCCTGTCCCCCGGCGGGGCGCGTGGGTGCGCGAACCGTCAGCCCCGGCCGCTTGACGGTGACCTCGAGCTTTTCCGGCGGGATGAGCGTGTCGGGCCGCGCATACACGATGCGGTACTGGTTGAGCAGCTCGCGTGCGAGCGAAGCGCACGCCGACTCGACCGACAAATCGGCGAGCAGGTTGTCGCGCCTTCCCCCCGTCGTTCGCGTGCCCAGGTCGAGCACCTGGTTCCGCGTCCGGATCTCTTCGCTCGACAGGTCGGAGACCGAAATGCTCGTCAGTACGAGCGCGTGCATCGTCGCATTCGCACGATGGATCGCGTCGAGCACGTTCTGGTAGTGGAGCGTGCTGAACTCGGTCCCCTCCGTCATGATGACAACGATATGCCGGCGCGCCGACGTTTCGCGCTTGGCGAGCCCCTTCGAGGCGTCCACGAGCGCATCGAGCAGCTGCATGCCGGTCCCGGACCTCGGGAAGATCCGATCTATCGCCGAGAAGAGCGACGTCGGGTCGGTCGTGTAATCTCGCACGAGGGTCGATCGTTCGCCGAACGTGATGACCGCGATCTCGCTCTTCCCCGCAGCGGTCACCAGTTTGACGAACCCTTTTGCGCCGTCGCGGAACTTCTTGATCGGGCTGTCGGCGGCGGCGCTGTCGTCTATGAGGAGCGCGATCTGCATCGGTGCAGTCGCACGCTCGACGCGCAGCACTTCCCGCGCGACGCCGTCCTCGCGCACGACGAAGTCGTCGACCGTGAGACCCTCGGCCGGCTCCTTCGTGTCGTTCAGGACGCTGACGAAGAGGTCGCGCTCGGCGGCGGCGAGAGGCGACTCGACCGCGAGCACGATGGCACCCAGCACGAGAGCGGTGGAAGCGAGCAGCGGGCGAAGCGTCTTCATGATGAGATCAGGTGACGTCGCAGGCGTATCGGCACGTTCTTCGCAGTATAGGTCTCGCCCGCGACGGGCGTCAAGGCAACTCACCACACGAAAGTGCTTGAAAAAACTGGAGTTATGGGCGGCTCGCCGCGGCGCAGTTTCTTGACAGGGCGGGGCCGTCGCGTGTTATAAGTCTCGCGCCCAGCATGCTCCAGGCCTACGTTCCGATTTTCCTTTTCATATTGATCGCCATCGGCTTCGCGCTGTTCACGATCATCTTCTCGAAGTTGCTGCATCCGAAGAAGTTCAACAAGGTGAAGCTCGAGCCGTACGAGTGCGGCATCGAGCCGGCGACCGACGCGCGCGACCGTTACAGCATTCGCTACTACCTGGTGGCGATGCTCTTCGTGATCTTCGATGTGGAGACGGTGTTTCTCTTCCCGTGGGC
>DATAFJ010000032.1:0-2100 GCA_036257535.1 Vicinamibacterales bacterium
CTGAGAGGTTCGAATCAGGAGCCGCGCCTGGAATCCCAGACGTAGCCGACGAAGTAGAGCACAGCCATCGCTTCTTCCGCGCGCGCTCGCGCGTCACCCCGCGCGAGCGCACGCAGCCACCCGGCCGCGTGCCGCAGCGCGTTGCGATACATGAATCGCGGCACCCCGAAGATCCGCGGGGTTTTCTCCAGATCGATGCCCAGCTCCGTCACCGGCTGCACGCGGTGTAGCCGCGCGTGCGAAATACCTTTCCATAACCACCAGCGACGGTAGTACTGGCGCGTCAGGCGTGCCGCTGGCACGTGATGCGCGACAACCATCTCCGGTACGTAGAGCCCGCGTGCGCCGGCGGCCCGCGAGCGGCAGAAGAATTCCGCCTGCTCCTGTCCGAGCAGCGACTTGCCGTTCCGGCCCAGGTCGGGCCTGAACCCGCCGATCTGCTCGATCAGGGACCGTCTCACTGCCATGTTGACGCCGAGCGGCGTCTTGCGTTGCTCCTCGAACACGAACGGCGCGGGGCCATGGTTCTTCACGGCGATGGTTCCGCCGAGGTTGCCGTATTCATCGAGCCAGTGCGGTTTGGGCCCGCCCCAAATCGGTTCGACCGGGCCGCCCGTGTAGGCGATGCGGTCGTCTTCCAGGAGCGGTCGTACCGCTGCCTGAAGCCAGTCAGGCCGCACGCGAACGTCGTCGTCCGTGAACGCAATCACCTGCGCGCGGGATGCGCCCATTCCCGTGTTCAGCGCATTCGACTTCCCCTGGCGCGGCTCGAACAGGTAGGTCAGCGGAACCGAAAACGATGCCGCGTGCCGGGTCACGACTTCTCGCGTTCCATCCGTCGAGTTGTTGTCGACGACGATCACTTCCCACGTGAGATGGTTCGGCACGCGTGAGGCGGCGAGCGTCGCGAGCGTTTCATCGAGCCGATCGGCGCGGTTGAACGTGCAAATGAGCACGCTGACGTCACGCGCCGCCGCGGCGTCCGCGAGCTCGGCCGGTGTGGTCACGACGTCGCTCGCACTGCGCAGCAGTTCGATCTTTCCGGATTGATCCGCGCGGCGCGTGCGGGATTCTTGTCGACGAGAACCCGGATCTCGACGCCGGAGAGCGACGCGATCGCCGGCAGATGGACAAGTTCGGCGACCGCGCCGCAGCCGACAATGGCGACGCGGAGGGGCTTTCCCGATCTCATCAGGAGACCAGCTTTGCAAGCCAGAGGCCAGCCGGACTGTTGATGAGGTGCGTCGTCGCGGCTGTTTTGCGTGAAAAAAGCTGGGGCGCGGGACCGATACGCAGGAGGCTCCCCAGCCCCGCGTTCAGCCTCGCGCCCCATCGGCCCCGACGCTCCCGCGCCGGGGACAGCTCTCAGCGAACCTCGAAGGTCGCCATCAGCGGCCGGTGATCGGAAGGCATCACGCCGCTGCTCGTGCGAGTGTCGAAGACGCGCGCCTGCTTCAGAACGAGATACGAGGCGCCTTTCGAATAGAAGATGTAATCGATCCGCGAGTTGCGAGTCTCGCCGTTGTTTCCGGAGAACGACACATCAGTGCCCGCCGCCGCTGCGACCGCCCACGCATCGTAGTACGACGAGGTCATGCGCGTAATCTCGCCGGCGCTTGGCCAGGTGTTGAAGTCGCCGGCCACGATGCGCTGTTCGGCGAAGTTCGCCATCCAGGACTTCAGCTGATTCATCTGGGTCGCCCGCATCGAGCTCGAGTTGTCGTCGAGGTGCGTCGAGAACATGTTGATGATGCGACCATTCACTGTAATCGACACGCGCGAAACCGATCGGTCGCCGGAGAGTTCGTAGGACGCCGTTGACGTTAACGGATACGTGGTGAGAATCAGGTTCCCCTGCCCCGTGGCGTTCCCGTTTCTTTGCGCAAAATGGTAGTACCAGGTCTTCCCTGTCAAGCTCTTCAGCAGCGCGGCGAATCGGGCGGGTTGGTCTTCGTTCCCCCAGCCGGTAAAACGCTCGACTTCGTTGAGGGATACGACATTCGCTCCGCTGTTCGCGATCCATGTGACGAAGCGCGAAAGGTTGTAGACGCCATCGGTCCCAACGCCGTGGTGGATGTTCCAGTGGAACACCTTGAGCGT
>DATAFJ010000034.1:0-4466 GCA_036257535.1 Vicinamibacterales bacterium
GGCTGCTGGTGAAAGTCCGCGCGCCGAAGATGAACGTCGATGCGATCGGCGCGGTAGTGACAGCGCGCACGGGCGCGGTGGCGCAGAAGCGGCTGGTCCAGAGCGGCAGCAGCTACATCTCTCAGGAGGATCTGCGGCTGCACTTCGGATTGGGATCGGCGATGACCGTTGACTCGATCGAGGTGAAGTGGCCCGACGGCACGACGACCACGCGCACGAACGTGAAGGCGAATCAGATTCTGGAGATCAAGAAGTAGCGCAGCCCTTTAGGGCTGCATACTCAGCCTAGGGCTGCCTGATCGGCCTGGGGCTTGCCTATCCAGCTCGCCTCAGCTTCCGCAGCCGCAGCCTGACCTGCCGCCGCGCTTCGGTCGCGGCGACGAGCACGCAGCCGGCGAGAGGCGCTTCCTTCCCCAGCTCAGATACGACGAGATCGACTGGCGAGCGTGCGACGCGTTCGACGACCTGGCGCACCGCGGCCACGAGCGGCTCGGCCGGGGAGAAGAGCGCGCCGCCGAGGACGATGATCGACGGATCGACGACGGTGCCGACGTTGAGGACCGCGATCGCGAGCAGCCGCGTCGTCTCCTCGATCGCTTTCCGCGCCCTGGCGTCGCCGTTCTGTGCCGCCTCGAACAGCTCTCCGAGCCACTGCTCCGGATCGCGCTCGCCTGCGCCGGGCCAGCGCGCGGCAAGCGCCTCGAGCCCCGCGAGCGTTTCCAGGCAGCCGCGCGTTCCGTAGTCCTGATCGAGATACTGGGGCCCCATGCACATGACGGCGATCTCACCTGCCATGTAGTGGTGACCGCGATGCACGGAGCCGTCGATCAGGACGGCCGCGCCAATACCGGTTCCGACGAAGATGAACGCGCACGTGTCGTGCCCGCGCGCGGCGCCGCGCCAGTGCTCGCCGATGAGCGCAAGGTTGACGTCGTTCTCGACGAGCACAGGGACGCCGAGCGCGCCGTGCAGAATGTCTCTGAGAGGAACGTCGATCCAACCCTTCAGGTTCGGCGCCACCGTCACGATTCCGCGGTCGATGTCGACCGGTCCTGGTGCGCCGGCGGCAACGGCGAGCAGATGTCCGGCCGGAACGTCGTTCTCTTTCAGCAGAGTCTTCAGTTCCGCCGCGAGCCGCGTCACAGTGTTCACCGGACTTCCCAGCGACGGCGTCGAAACGATGTGATGCGCCAACACTTCGCCGCGCAGATCCGCGACGGCGAGCCGCGTCCGTGTAGGTCCGATGTCGATTCCAGCGGCGAACCCGTATTTCGGGTTGAACTCCATCACGGAGGGACGGCGGCCGCCGCGCGACGGGCCGGTGCCGAGGTCCGCGACGACGCCCGAGCGGATAAGCTGTGAGGCGAGGCTGCCGACGGTAGGCGCCGACAGGCCGGTGGCTTCGATGAGCTGCGCGCGAGTGAACGGACCTCGCCGGTCCATCGCGACTGCGAGCACGCGCTCGAGGTTCAGGGCGCGGAGGTGGGCCGCTTCACGTGCGCCGTCTTCGGTGCTCGTACGCAGCCTCATGGCAGGCCGCCCGCGCCCCTCCTTCCGACCCGCCTACGCTCGCCTGGCCTGTCCGAGCGAGCCGCGGCGCGTCGTCACTTTCGAAAGCAGTTTATTAAAGCGGCCGAGCGATAGTAAAGTCGGCGCGGAGGCGAAACCGTGCGATTCGTCCTGATCTGTCTGATGGTGGCCGTATCCGTCTGCTGCGGCGGCACTTCCAGCCGCTCGAGCCTCGAAGGCCTGCGCCTGGCGCTCCAGAAAGATTGGATGCTTCAGTCGTCAGCCAAGGCGGCCGCGCAGGGAGACGCAATCTCCAAGGCAGGCTACGACGCGAGCGGCTGGCACCGGATCACCGTGCCCAACACGGTCGTGGGTGCCCTCGTCGAGAACGGCACCTACCAGGATCCGTACACGGGAATGAACCTTCGAAAGATTCCGGGGACCACGTATCCGATCGGCGAGCGTTTCACGCTCCTGCCGATGCCGGACGACAGCCCCTTCAAGGTGTCCTGGTGGTACCGGACGGAGTTCGACGTACCCGCCGATCGAACGGGCCGGTCCTTCGCGTTGCGATTCGAGGGCATCAATTACCGCGCGAACATCTGGATGAACGGAACACGCCTCGCGACCGCGGCCGAAACCGCGGGTGCGTTCCGCCGCCACGAGTTCGACGTCACCAGCGTGGCGCGCGCCGGTTCGCGCAGTGCCGTCGCGGTCGAAGTCATGGCGCCCGAACCTCACGACCTCGCGTTCATGTGGGTCGACTGGAACCCGACGCCGGCCGACAAGAACATGGGACTGTGGGCCGAGGTGTCGCTCACCGACAGCGGACCTGTGACGCTCCGCCATCCTTATGTACGGAGCGCACTGGATCCGTCGTACAAGTCGGCGGCGTTGACCGTCAGCGCGGAGCTGCGCAACACGACCGACCGGGCCATCACAGGCAGCGTACGCGGTTCGATCGGAGATATCACTTTCTCGAAATCGATATCGCTCGCTCCGAAAGCGCAGACGACCGTCCGCTTCACGCCGCAGGAGGTCGCGGCTCTGACGGTCGCCAACCCTCGATTGTGGTGGCCCTACCGCTACGGCGAGCAGCATTTGTACGATCTCTCGATTGCCGTCGACGTGGATGGCGCGCGCTCTGATCAGGCGACGACGAAGTTCGGCATCCACGAGATGAAGTCGGAGCTGACCGAGAAGGGCCACCGCCTGTTCAAGGTCAACGGCAAGCCGATCCTCATTCGTGGCGGCGGCTGGGCATCCGACATGATGTTCCGCCCGGCATCCACCGAGCGCCTGGAGGCCGAGCTCCGCTACGTGCGCGAGATGGGGCTGAACACAATCCGGCTCGAAGGCAAGCTCGAGACCGACGAGTTCTACGACCTCGCCGACAAGTACGGCATCCTGCTGATGCCGGGCTGGTGCTGCTGCGACCAGTGGGAGCTCTGGAAGCAGTGGGATGCCGAGGACTATCGAGTGGCACCCGCGTCGTTGCGCGACCAGGCGCTCCGCCTGCGCAATCACCCGAGCGTGCTCGTCTGGCTGAACGGCAGCGACTTTCCGCCGCCCGCCGACGTCGAGCGTGCGTATCTCGACGCGCTCAAGCGGACCGACTGGGGCAAGCCGGTCCTGTCGAACGCCACCGATGCGCCCGGTCCGGTCAGCGGTCCGAGCGGTGTGAAGATGAAGGGGCCGTACGACTACGTGCCTCCTTCGTACTGGCTTACGGACACCAAGAACGGGGGAGCGTGGGGATTCGCGACGGAGATCGGTCCCGGCGCCGCTGTGCCGCCCGTTGAAAGCCTCCGCCGCATGCTCGGGGCCGACCACATGTGGCCGATCGACGACTTCTGGAAGTTCCACGCCGGCGGCGACGAGTTCAAGGATCTGAACCTCTTCACCGAGGCGCTCGAGGCGCGCTACGGGAAGGCGACCGGCGTCGAAGACTACGCGCGCAAGTCGCAGGCGCTCACCTACGAAGGCCAACGCGCGATGTTCGAGGGGTTCGCGCGCAACAAGTACACCTCGACGGGCGTCATTCAGTGGATGCTGAACAACGCGTGGCCGTCGATGATCTGGCACCTGTACGACTACTACCTGCGGCCCGCCGGCGGCTACTTCGGCACCAAGAAAGCGTGCGAGCCGCTGCACGTCCAGTACTCCTACGACGATCGCTCGATCGCCGTCGTCAACGATCTCCACGAGCCGTTCTCGAAGCTGAAAGTGTCGGCTCAGGTCTTCGACCTGAACCTCACGCCGAAGTTCTCGCGCGAGGCGACGGTGGATGTGCCCGCCGACGGCGTCGTCCGGGCGCTGACGATTCCATCGATCCCCGGCTTGACGAAGACCTATTTCCTGCGGCTCAAACTCGACGACGAGAAGGGTCAGACACGGAGCACGAACTTCTACTGGCTCTCCACGCAGGAGGACGTCCTCGACTGGAAGAACACGAAGTGGTACTACACGCCAACGTCACGGCACTCGGACCTGACGGCGCTCGCGAAGCTTCCGCCGACGACGCTGGACGCTTCGCTGGCGTTTGACGGATCGGGCGCCGAGCCGGGCGGGCGCGTCACGATTGCCAATACAGGCAAGGCGCTCGCGTTCCAGGTACGTCTGAAGGCGGTCGAGCCGTCGAGCGGAGAGGAGATCCTCCCGGCGTTCTGGGACGACAATTACTTCGAGCTGTTCCCGGGCGAAACGCGCGAAGTCCGTGTGGCGTGGCCGCGCGGCCGCGCTACCGCGGCGCCCCGGATCGAAGTCGAGGCGTGGAACGCGACCGCTGGCAACCCACGGAGTCAAAGATGAGGGTCAATCAGTTAGGTTTGGGGCCCGGGGCGTGGAGCTGGGGGCTTGGGGTCTGGGGCCTGGTGCTGGCGCTCTCGGCCGGCAGCGCGGCGGCCGCCGACGACAAGTATCGATTCGAGCCCAAAGGCGGACCGGAACTGACCGCA
>DATAFJ010000037.1:0-37104 GCA_036257535.1 Vicinamibacterales bacterium
CTTCGGGCCCATAGGAGGCGTACCCTGCACCGGATCCGGGACCAATTCGGTCACTCTCGGATCGGGCGCAAACACGACCACCCTCACGTTTCACGGCATCGACTCGACGTTCCAAGCCGTCGGGGGGAACGTACAGGACCGGTTTCACTGGGAACGATTGAGGCAAACTCCCCAGCGGGCGAGATGTTCATCTTCCCCACGGTACCGTTTCGCCCCAACAATTACTTACTGGAATTCAGCCTGACGGTCAGCCACACCTCGCCGCTTGAGGCCACGAAGACGAAGAAACTCTCTTATGGACCAGGTGGCCAGCCCAACCTGAAAGGGCATTTCGGAAACTCCATCTCTTTGCCGCTCGGGCCAGACGAACCTTTCAGCTACGACACGCTCGTTTATTTATTCCCTGGGGGGTTCCAGATATTCGCGGTCATGGAGTCACGGACTTCGCGGCCGAAGTGGCCGCCGTGCCGGAGCCGGCGACCCTCGTGCTGGTGGGAACGGGACTGGCCGGATTATTAGCGTCGCGAAAGCGGAACCGACGTTCCGGTAACTCTTCGTAGAAACAGCGTCGCTGCTGGACGCGATTCTGCTACCTTCCCTTGGCGGCACGGCCAGCGGCGTGTTGACCGTCGCACGGTTGGAGGTTCGGCCGACTGGGAAGGACGTGCCCGACGACGGCGTGACGATGGCACTAATCCGAGCGATCACCATCGCGCCGGCGCGCCGCTATGTCGTCAACAAGGCGCAGATCGAAGCGCGGCAGCGCGCCTGGACCAAGCGAAGCCGTCGCGGGCGCCCCGGCCTACTAACGCGCCCGCTCTTCGACGAACTCAAGCGAGAGGGCAAGACCAGGAGTCGATCGACAGTGCGTGCGTGGATTGCTCGGGCGAAGAGCGTAGACGGCAGGAACTTGAGCGGGTCGAGCACCCTCACAATTACAGCGAGAGGCCGGCTCAGTTAGGAAGTTTCTGCCTACGATTCTGCCCATGCCGCAACGTGTGAAGGGTACGTCCCCGCTGGTGATGCCGGCTCGCTCCAGCGCCCGTTCAAAGACTTTCCTGACGCTCCGGACGTTACTGATGCTTCATCATCACGTCCTCCGTTGACAGGGCGGCGAACCAGTTACCTCTGATTAGCAGCAGCCCGCGGCGCAGCCGGTGCAGCCACTGCAACAGCAGGCCACGCGCAAAGCGGCTTCAACCAGGATCGGTGATCCAGCGAACACCGCGTTGGCGGCATAGAACAGGTTGGCAAGGGTTCTCATACGATGCACTCCTCTCCAGAAGTATAAGCCGCCGCGATGGCGCCTCTCTGGAGGCGCTTTCTACGTCAGCCTAAGATTCGTCCCCACCGTTTACCCATGACCGTTCCCAGGAGTATGGTACGGGCGATCATGTCGACCTCTAGTTCTGTCGTCGCCATGACCTGCTAGAGGCACGGTCCGTTGGCAGAGATATCAGTATGTGGCGTTGGACGAGCCGAATTCCGGTCGGGCTGTTTGGCTTGTTCATTCTCGTTGCAGCCGCCGGCGCCACGTATCAATGGGTTGCCACGCGCAAGGAGCTGGCATCAACTCCACCGCCGGGACAACTCGTCGATGTCGGAGGGCACAGGCTGCATCTCTGGTGTACGGGGGCTGGTGCGCCACCTGTCATTCTTGAGGCCGGCTTGGGCGGCTCGAGCGCTGACTGGGGCTTCGTTCAGCCTGACATTGCTCGATTCACACGCGTCTGCTCGGTACGATCGCGCGGGGATGGGTTACAGCGACCCGGGCCCGTCGCCTCGCACAGCACGCCGCATCGCGGAGGAGCTCGCCAAACTGATCGATCGCAGCGGCCTAGACGGCCCCGTCGTCCTCGTGGCAGCTATCTCGTTCGGTCTAAGTCCGGCACTGCTGTCGCCGGCAGTTCAAAGATTCATCGGCGCAACGAGATTCCGTGCCGCCGGATACCAGGCGGCCGCGGACGAAATCATCCATATACGCGAAAGCGCCTCAGAAGTCAGGACCTCGCGCCGGAAGCTCCCGATTCCCGTGGTCGTTGTGACCGGGGCACGCGGCACCGATGCGACATGGCGAGACCTGCAACAAGACCAGGTCAAGCTTTCGGAACGCGGGTGCCAAATCATTGCCGAACAGTCCGGTCATCTGGTGCAGATCGATCAGCCACAAATTGTTGTGAACGCGGTTCGCGCCGTCATAGATGAGACGAGAGGCGGAAAGGTTCCAGTTTGCGGATCGGACGCTTCAGTTCTGAGGCCTGAGTTTTGAGCTCTGAGTTTTGAGCTCTGAGCTTTGGCTCTGAGCCCGAGGCCCTAAGCCTCAAGCCCTGAGCCCCAGGCCTCGGGCCTACAGCTGCTCCTCGCTCTCCCGATCGGGCCCGATCGAAGCGGACGTGTCGGCGACTACGCCGGTTTCGCGGGCAACGAGGTGCCGCACGAAGCCGGCGAGCGCCGTCGCCGCGAGCGCGTGGCCGGCGGCGGCCTTGAGCAGGTCCTGCGGATCGACGCCGGCAAGGTCGGTCGTCAGCGCGGCGACGGGCTTGTCGAAGCCACGCAGACGCTCGAAGGACTGATCGACGCCCGCAAAGGCGGCCTTCAGGGCCGAGAGATCGTTGGGTGTCATCGTTGAGTCTCGCTCCCCGTTTGGAACCGGGCATCATGGTACTATTGGTCGTCATGCCCATCTTCGAATACGTCTGCCGCGATTGTCAGCTCGCTTTCGAAGCCATCGTTCAGGGCGGGCGAAAAGCCACCTGCCCGTCCTGCTCGAGCGAAGCGCTGGACAAGCAGCTGTCGGTCTTCGCGGTCAGCGCCAAGGCGGACACCGCACCGCGCGCCGCGGCTGGCGCATGCGGGACCTGCGGCGATCCGCGAGGTCCCGGGTCCTGTTCGCTGAATTAGGCAGCCCTAAAGGGCTGCGCTACAGGTAAGGCCGCCCACAGTTTTGTAACGCACATCCCGTTTGATAGCCCACCCGTAGGCAGGAGCCGGATCCCGGCTCGCGGCTGTTCGCCCAAAATCTCTCACGTTCTCGCGCCTCGTCACACCCGTGCGGTCCCGCGACGTGATGGCACTCGCCTTGCCAACAGCCCGAGCACCGTTCAGGAATGAATCAACCCGGATCAAAACCGAGACGACACTAATGTGGACCTGGATTAGCTGCTACCTCACCGGCCACGACTACGGCGTTGCATGCGAGCAGGGAGTCATCTACCTGCGCTGCGCCACGTGCGGCCGCCGTTCGCACGGCTGGGACGTTCGCACCGGTTCGGCCGACGAGCACGTCCACCAGCCGGCGATCCGGTAGCGACCGGACCATCGTTCTTGACACTCGCCAAGAACGGCGGGAACAATACCGATCCATGCCGGTTCCTCGTATTTCCAAAGAAGATCTCAAAGTCAAACTCGAGTCTCCAACGCCTCCGGTCATCGTCGACGTCCGGCTGAAGTATCCGTACGAGCACAGCACGGTGAAGCTTCCCGGCGCGATCCGCCTCCACCCGAAAAGCTTCGATCCCACGAGCCTGCCGCGGGAGCGCGAGATCGTGTTGTACGATTCGGACCCCGAGGAGATCGTGAGCGTTCCTCTCGTCGCGGAACTCCTCCGGAAGGGCTACCGCGCCGCCGCGCTCAAGGGCGGCATCAACGACTGGATCACGGCCAAGCTCCCGACCGATACGAAAGAGGCCCCGCAGGCGGCGCCTCCGGCGCCAGGCTCCCTGAAGGGCTGACGCCTCGGCGTGGCGCTCACGCTCGGCCGGGCCTGGGAATACTTCGAGCGTGCCGTCGCCCGGCTCGCCCGAGTCGCACCGCCCGACACATCGTTCTTCCCCACCGGAGGCCTCCGCCGCGTCGACCCCATCGTCATTCATCTCGGAGTGCTCGCGCGCACCGAGGATCCTGATGCCATCCTTCGCGAAGGACCCGATCTCGTCGTCGACGGGCAGTCTGTTCGCGTTGGCGCGTATCGGCCGTCACACTTCGGCGCGGCGCTCATCCGGGCAACCGGCGCTTCGGCTCACGTCGCACAACTGAACGCTCGCGCCGACGGAGATATCGACGGCATCGGCGGCGCTTCGGAAGATGCTGTATATGCCGCACTCGGGCTGCCGTGCATCCCGCCCGAGATCCGCGACGGTCGAGGCGAGCTCGAACGCGCTGACGGCGACGGGATTCCAGCGCTCGTCAGCCGTGCCGATATCAGGGGCGACCTGCACCTGCACACCAACTACAGCGACGGGCGCGACGATGTCGAGACGCTCGTGGCCGCGGCAGCCGCGCTCGGTTACGAGTACATCGCCATCACGGATCACTCGCCCAGCTCGGCAGCCACGCGAGTGCTGTCGGAACACAGCCTGCTGCGACAGTTGGACGAGATCGACGAGGTGCAGCTCCGGCACCCGGAGATCCGCGTGCTGAAAGGCGTCGAAACCGACATCATGCCGGACGGGTCACTGGATCTGCCCGATCAAACGCTCGAACGGCTCGACATCGTACTGGCGTCGCTGCACGACGAAGCCGGGCACAGCCCGGAGGAACTGCTCGAGCGATACAGGCACGCGGCCGAGCATCCGCTCGTGAACGTCCTCACGCATCCCGCGAACCAGATCATCGGCCGGCGTCCGGGCTATCGGCTCGACTACGACCGCCTGTTCGAGATCGCCGTCGAAACGGGGACGCTGCTCGAGATCGACGGGGCCGCGTCGCATCTCGATCTCGAGGGACCGCTGGCACGCCGCGCGGCGGAGGCGGGCGTCACGCTCATCGTCGACAGCGACAGTCATCACGCGCGGCTGATGGGGCGCTACATGCTGTTTGGCGTGGGAACGGCGCGCCGCGGCTGGCTCGAGGCACGTCACGTCGCCAATACGCGCCCGCTGGGGGAGCTCCAGGCGATAATCACGGCCAAGCGCGGCGGCAAGTCGGGCCGGTGAGCGTTCCGGCGGAAAAGCGACGGACTCGGTCTAATCTAGGTAAGTGATCAGGCCCGCAGTCCTGCTTATTCCGCTCCTTCTGCCGCAGTCTCCGGCGGCGCAGAGTCCCGGCTCCGACCCGGCGGCGCTCGCGCGCGCCGTCCAGGAGCGGTACGACCGGGTGCGCGATTTTTCCGCGGACTTCACTCATACCTACGAGGGCGGCGTCCTCAAGAAGCGCGTCGTCGAGCGCGGGACCGTCCAGATCAAGAAGCCGGGCCGGATGCGCTGGCGATACACCAGCCCCGAAGAGAAGCTCTTCGTTTCGGACGGGCGTCAGATCTATTCCTATGTCCCGGCGGATCGCCAGGTCATCGTGAGCCCGATGCCGCGGGAGGACCAGGCGACGACGGCAGCGCTGTTTCTGGCAGGAAAGGGTGACTTGACGCGCGACTTCACGGCCAGGGTCGTCGCGCCGCCGTCTGGCGCCCCTGCGGGGTCGGCTGCGCTCGAGCTTAGCCCCAGGCACGAGCAGCGTGACTACAATACCCTCACGCTGGTCACGGACCCGGCGACGCACGTCATTTGGATGCTCGTGGCTACCGACCGCCAGGGAGGCAGGTCCGTCTTTGCCTTCGATAAGATCAAGGAAAACACGGGGTTGGCCGATAATGTCTTCAGCTTCACCATCCCTCGTGGAGCGGATGTGATCCGGACCGGCGGTCCGTCAGACTGACGCATGATTGCGCCCCGTTCTCTGATTCAGACCCTCGCGATGGTGGCGCTTGCCGCCGCGACGTCGGCGTGTGCGCACTCAGCCGCGATGCGCGCCGGCCGCGAGGCAGAGAAGCTCGACGACTTCGACCGTGCCGTCGTCGAGTACACGAAAGCGGTGCGAGAGGAGCCTTCGAGCAAGGATGCCCAGCTCGCGCTCAATCGCGCAAAGCTGCGCGCGTCGGCGGCGCATTACCAGCGCGGCCGCCGGCTCGCCGCCAATTCCAGATTCGAGGAGGCGCTCCTCGAGTACCAGCTTGCCGCGGAACTGAATCCGACGGATTCCGACGTCGAGCGCGAGCTGACGGCGACGCGCAACGCGCTGCGTGCCAAAGTGGCTGTCTCAGGTCAGGGACGCACGGCGCTCGAAGCGTTGATCGACCGGACGCGAGAGATGTCGCCGACCGGCCTGGACCTTCCTGGAGACGTCAAGCTGGCCGACTCGCTCGTGTTCGGCGACGCCAGCGCGCGCGCCGTGTTCACCGCGATCGCCCGCTTCGCCGACATCAACGTCGTCTTCGACCCCGGGTTCCGCGACTCGACGATCTCGATCGATCTGCGCAACGTCTCGCTCGGCGATGCGCTGGCAACCGTCACCGCGAGCACGCGGACGTTCTACCGCGTTACGGCGCCGCGGACGATCACCATCGTGCCAGACACCGCGGCGAAACGGCGGGAGTACGAAGAAGAGGTCGTCCGGACGTTCTATCTCAGCAACGCCGATCTCAAAGAGACGATCGACCTGCTCCGAATCGTCGTCGACGCCCGGAAGATCGCACCAGTCACGGGCACGAACGCGTTCACCATCAAGGACACCCCGGAACGGGTTGCAGCCGTCTCGCGCGTGCTCGGCGCGATCGACAAGGCGCGGGCCGAGGTCGTCATCGACGTCGAATTGCTCGAAGTCGATCGCACCCGGCTGCAGGAGTACGGGCTTCAGATCGCGTCGCCGGGCCAGCCGGGGATTTCAGGGAGCGCCGACATCAACCGCGAGGGGATGACGCTCTACGACCTGCGCAACCTCACGCAGTCGGACGTCTTTCTTGCCGGTCTGCCCGCGCTCTTCTATCGCCTGCTGAAAAACGACACCAACACGCGTGCGCTCGCCAGCCCACGCCTTCGGACGTCGGAAGGGCTCGCCGCGCAGGCACGCTTCGGCGAGCGCGTCCCCGTTCCCGTCACGACCTTCGCACCGATTGCGACCGGCGGCATCAACCAGCAGCCGATCACGTCGTTCGTGTACGAGAACATCGGCGTCAACATCGACATCACGCCGCGCATCCACCACGACGACGAGGTGTCGCTCGTGCTGCGCGTCGAGGTCAGTAACATCGCCGGAGTAGGCTTCGGAGGCTTGCCGACCTTCGGCAATCGTCAGATCACGACGACCATCAGGCTGCGGGACGGCGAAACGAACATGCTGGCCGGGCTGATCCGGGACAACGAACGGACGGTGCTGGCGGGCGTTCCGGGGCTGAGCGACCTGCCGATCGTCGGACGGCTGTTCGCCCACAACCGCAAGGAAACGCAGGAGACCGACATCCTGCTCACGCTGACGCCTCACATCATCCGCGTGCTCGACCTCACCGAGGCCGACCTGCGTCCGTTCCGTATGGAACGCGACGCAGGCTCGCCGCTCCTCGAAGCGCCGGAGCGCATCGCGCCGCTGCCGAAGCCGGACATGCCGCCGCGCGATCAGCCCGAGCCCCTTGAGCCTGCCGTGCCGCCGCTGCCCCAGCCGATCAGGCCGCCGGCTCCCTCGAAGCCTATTCCCACACCTCCGGCGAAGCCGATTCCGATGCCGAAGCTCTGAGCTTTGAGCTCTGAGCCCCAGGCCCCAAGCCCCAGGCCCCAAGCTCCAGGCCCCCTACTTCCCTTCGTCCCGGACAGCTTCCTCGCGCGAGACCCGAGCACCGAGTGATTTCAGTCGCTCGACGACGGCCGCGTAGCCACGCTCCACGGTCTCGAGCGGGTGCAGCGTGCTCTCCCCTTCGGCCGCGAGCGCCGCGGCGATGAGCGCCATGCCGGAACGGATGTCGCGACTGTCGAGCGGCCGCCCGCGGAGCTTTCGCGGTCCGGTGACGATGATCCGGTGCGGATCGCACAGAAACAGATCCGCGCGCATGGCACTGAGCTGCTCGAGCGCGAACAGCCGGAGCTCATACATCCAGTCGTGGACGAGCGTCCGCCCCTCCGCCTGCGTGGCCAGTACCGTCACGAGGCTCACCAGGTCGCTCGGGAAACCGGGCCAGAGTCCGGTCGTGATGCGTCTGAGACCCTGCAGCCGCCTGGAGGGCTCGACGATGAATGTCCCTTCGTCAAAACGACAGCGAACGCCCATGGGTTGAAGAACGGCGGCGACGACCTCGAGATCTTCCGCTCGAGCGCCATGCACGTCGACAGCCCCGCCGGTGACTGCCGCTACGACCGCCCAGCTTCCCGCCTCGACGTAGTCGCCCCATAGCCTGTATCGCGTACCGCCAAAGCGCTCATGGCCTGCAACTCGGATTGTCGATGTTCCGGCGCCCTCGATCGACACGCCCAACTGCTGAAGAAAGCGACAGAGCTCGACCACGTGCGGCTCGCAGGCCGCGTGCCGAATCTGGGTTTCTCCCCTGGCGGCAGCGGCTGCCAGGATCGCCGTCTCGGTGCCGGTTACGGAAGCCTCGTCGAGATACATCGACGCGCCGCGAAGTCCGTCCGGCGCGTCGAGCGCGTGTCCCGGCTCGTCCGCCATGCGTGCCCCGAGCGCGAGGAGCGCCTGCATGTGCGTCGAGATCGTCCTGCGTGCGGGGAAATCGCCCCCGGGAGGAGCCAGGCGCGCCGAGCCGCGCCGAGCCAGGAGCGGCCCGAGCAGCAGCACCGATCCGCGCAGCCGGCCGACGAGCGCCGGATCGGGTCGAGCGCTCGTCACTGTCTGGCAGCGCACGGTGATGGTCGTCGTGCCGACCCCGCCGACAGTCGCTCCGAGACCAGTCAGGAGCGCTGCCATGGCCTCCACGTCGCGGATGCGCGGGACGTTCTCGAGCACGCACTCCTGATCGGTCAGGAGACATGCGGCAAGCAGCGGAAGCGCCGCATTCTTGTTGCCCTCGACGTCGATGCGGCCCTCGAGCGGGCGGCCGCCCTCGATTCTCAGCACGGACACGGCTAGAGCTCAGCTCTCATTGAAGTCTCCGAGATAGACAATCTCTTCGCGTAATTCCACGCCGAACCGATCGCGCACCGCCTCCTTGCAGCGCGCGATCAGCCGCCGGATGTCGCGCGCCGACGCGCCGCCGTCATTGACGATGAAGTTGGCGTGCGTGGTCGACACGTGCGCGCCGCCTTCGCGTGCGCCCTTGAGCCCGGCACGATCCACGAGCGCGCCGGCCGAAGCGGGGATACCGGATGGAATGCGATCGACGGCCGTATCCGGGTTCTGAAAGATGCAGCCGGCGCTCGGCGTATCGAGCGGCTGCGTCTGTTTCCGGAATGCGAGCGACGCACGGGCGATGGCTCGAAGCTCCGCCGGATCCCCGCGTCCGACGCGAAAGTCGACCCACAGCGCCTTTTCTCCTGTCCGCTGGAGGCGGCTGGTGTCGTAGCCAAATTCCATCTGCTCTGCCCGCAACTCCGTAACGTCGCCGTTCTGGCCGGCAACGGCGACGCGATCGATGAGGTCGCCGATGTTCCGCCGCTGAAAGTGCGCATTGCCGTGAACGGCGCCGCCCACTGTACCAGGAGTGCCGGCCCAGGCCTCGATGCCGGCCACGCCGTGGTTGATCGTCCAACGGACGAGTCCGTTGATCGTGACACCTGCGTCGGCGCGGATGCGGTTCGCATCGATCTGGTGAACCTGTCCGCCGTGCAATCGCACGACGATTCCCCGAACTCCCCCGTCGGCGACGAGAACGTTCGAGCCCCCGCCGAGCATGGTCACAGGGACGCCTGCCCGCCGGCCGATCGCGAGCGCGCGCTGAACGTCAGCAGCTCCCGCAGCCTCGACGAGCCAGTCGGCAGGCCCGCCCACTTTGAAGGTCGTGAAGCTCGCGAGCGGCGCGTTCTGACGGACCCGCTCGCCAAACGCGGCGCGCAGTTCCTCAGCCAGCGGCATCGAAGATCGCCTCCTGCGCCCTGAGCGCGGCCGCCGCGGCGCCGCGATCGCACGGCTCGAACGTGATCCAGTCTCCAGGTACGAGTTGGCCAGCCATCGGCAGGTCGGCGGTGATGACGGTCGCGATCTTCGGGTAGCCGCCGGCGGTCTGGCGATCGGCCATGAGGAGAATCGGAAGTCCCGACCCGGGAACCTGGAGTGTGCCGAGGGGCGTCGCGTCGGAAAGAATGTCTGCGGAGCCGCCATGGGCGAGCGTAGGTCCTTCCAGGCGATATCCCATGCGGTTGGACTGTGGCGTGACGATGTAACGCCCTGACGTCAGCGTGTCTCGCGCCGCGTCTGCGAACAGATGATCCTGCGGCCCCCACATCACACGCAGCCGCGCGCCTCCATCGGGCAACTCGATCTGCGGGCCGACCCCTAGACCATTTCGAATCTCGCCGATGCGGCGTGCACGGTCGGCCGCCAGCGGCAGGCGATCGCCGGCGGTCAGTGCGCGCCCGCCGAACGGCCCCATTCGTGCAATCAGACTCGTCGAGCGGCTCCCAAGTACAGCCTCGACGTCGAACCCGCCAGACACAGCGATGTAGCCGCGAGCGCCGCGGGCCCGCGCGCCGAGCGACAGCCGGGCGCCGGCCTTCACTTCAATTGGACCCCGCGTGTCGACGTCTGCTCCATCGAGCCTCGGCTGAAACTCCGCCCCTGCAATGGCGACGACGGCCTCTTCTTCAAACTGCAGGTCCGGTCCGATAACGGTCACCTCGAGCGTGGCTCTCGAATCATCGTTTCCGCACAACCGGTTGGCTATGCGGTGCGACAGCGGATCCATGGGTCCCGCCACAGGGACGCCGCTCGCCTGCAGTCCCCATCGCCCGCGATCCTGCACAGTCGTCAGCATGCCCGGCTTGAGCACGACTACCCCGGCCATCGGTCGAGCGGCTGGAACCGGACGGCGTCCCCCGGCTTGAACACGCATGGCTCGGCGCGGCCCGGATCGAAGATGACGAGTGGTGTGCGACCGATGAGATTCCACCCTCCGGGCGTCTGCATCGGGTAGACGCCGGTCTGTGGTCCCGCAATACCGACCGACCCGGCCGGCACGGCGACACGCGGTGTCTGGCGCCGCGGCGCGGCGATTCGAGTCTCGACGGCCGCGAGATATGCGAAGCCCGGAACAAACCCGAGCATGTAGACGCGATATGTCTGGCCGCTATGCAGGCGGACGACGTCACGCTCGCTGCATCCGGCAAATTGCGCTACAGCACCGAGGTCCGGGCCCTCGGCGCCGCCGTACACAACTGGAACCTCGACCGTCCTGTCCGACACCGGCGCCGCGCCGCGCGACGCCCCGGCTTCCTCAGCCAGCCAGGAGTCGAGAGCGTTACCGGCGATGACAGATGGATCCACATACACGGTGACCGAGTGATACCCGACCACGACGTCCCGGAGGCCCGCCTGCTGGCTTTCACGGATGGCACGCGCCAGCTGCACGGCCCGCGCGTTGATCGCGGGATCCAGCCGTGCCTGGAAGTCGATGACGACGGCCGCATCGCCGGCGTGACGGATGGCAAAGTCGCTCATCGAGCCGACAGCGCATCGACGAGTTTCTGGTGGATTCCTCCGAAGCCGCCGTTCGACATGATGACGACAAGATCGCCGTTGCGCTTCTCCCTGGCCACGGTGGCGACAATGTCATCGACGGCCGGGATATAGCGCGCCTTCTTCCCCATCTTGCGCAGATCGCCGACGAGTTGCTCGCCAGACAGCCGTTCCTGCTCCGGCAGGTTGGACCGGAAGACTTCGGCAATCACGACCTCGTCCGCCGCCTCGAACGCCCTCGCGAAGTCCGATTGAAAGACCCGCCGGCACGACGTCGCCGACCGCGGCTCGAAGATCGCCCAGATCCGCTGCTCCGGAAAGGCCGAGCGCACGCCGCCGAGCGTTTCGGCAATCGCGGTCGGGTGATGAGCGAAGTCGTCGAACACGGAAACGCCGTCGACCTGCGCGCGCAGCTGAAGCCGCCGGCGCACTCCCTTGAACTGCCGGAGCGCCTCCGCCGCCGTCTGCGGCGAGAGACCCGCAGCTGCGCCAACCGCGATGGCGGCGAGCGCATTCCGCACATTGTAGGCACCGAGCAGCGGGACCTCGAAGGAACCGATCGGGCTTCCCTTCCGGCGCACGCTGAACGTCATTCCATCCTGCCGCGGCTTCAGATCGTGCGCCTGCCAATCGGCACCGTCGTCCAGGCCGAACGTCTCGACGCGGCAGTGGGCGAACGCGGCGAGGCGACGGGCCTCGGGGTCGTCGCCGAGCAGCAGCAGGCCTTTGCGGGGGACCAGGTTAACGAACCGTCGAAACGCCAGCCGGATGGCGTCGAGATCGGGGTAGATATCCGCGTGATCGAACTCGACGTTGTTGACCACGGCGATGTCGGGGAGATACTTCAGGAACTTCGCCGTTTTATCGAAGAACGCGCTGTCGTACTCGTCGCCTTCGATCACGAAGTCGCGCCCGCCGCCCAGCCTGAACGACGAGTCGAAATTCTCGGCGATACCACCGATCAGGACGCTCGGATCGAGCCCGCCGTGCGTCAACACCCATCCCGTCAGCGACGTCGTCGTCGTCTTTCCATGCGTCCCTGCGATGACGATCGAGCGGGCGCCCCAGAGAAATTCATCCCTAATAGCCTCCGGCAGCGAGCAGTACCTGATCTTCTTGTCGAGCAGCTCCTCCAGCTCGGCGTTCCCTCTCGAGATCGCGTTGCCGACGACGACGAAATCGAGGTCCGCGTCGATGTGCTCGGGGCGGTAACCCTGGTGGATCGTGATGCCCTGCGTCGCCAGAAAGTCGCTCATCGGCGGATAGACGTTCTGGTCGGAGCCGCGGACGTCGAACCCGCGCTGCTTGAGCATCACTGCCAGCGTCGCCATTGCGGTGCCGCAGATGCCGATGAAGTGAACGTGCCTCACGAGACCGCCCCTTCCTCGATCGCCAGCACCGGCTGGTCTCCGGCAACGACTCGCGCCCGGACGCCGAGCGGGATCGTCCAGGCGGGACCCGTCGTGTGCCCGGAGGGAAAGCCGACGATCACGGGTCCGGGAAAGTCCCGGACGAGATCCGCCGCCACGGCCCGGGCGGTGGGTTCACCGCGAGGCTCGTCACATCCTGGGAGTTCGCCGAACACGATCGCCGACGCACGGGCGAGGATCCCGCTCAGGCGGAGCTGCGTGAACATCCGATCGATCCGGTACGGCCGCTCCCCGACCTCGTCTAGGAACAGGACGAAGCCGTCCGGCGGCGCGAACGCGTACGGCGTTCCGAGCGAGGCTACGAGCTGTGACAGGGTGCCTCCGAAGATCGGGCCGGCAGCATCGCCGGGCCGCAGTGATTCGAGGCCGGGGGGCCGGAACTCTCCAGGCGGTTCCGGCCTTGTGAGGCAGGCCATCAGCGACGCCCGATCGTAGCCCGCTTCTCCACGTCCCAGGCGGCCCGCGAGCATCGGGCCGTGAAACGCGACGAGCTTGCATTCGCCGGTCAGAAAGACGAGCAAAGACGTGAGATCGCTGTAGCCGACGAAGATCTTGCGGGCGCGCCGTGCGAGATCGCGATCGAGGAGCGGGAGAAGCTGGACGCTGCCGTATCCTCCGCGGACGGCAACAAGCGCGGCGGTGTCCGGGTCGGACCACGCCTCGTGCAACGCCGCGGCGCGGACGGCGGGGTCGCCAGCCACGAACCCGCGGCGCGCAAAAACGCGCTCGTCGTAGGCCGCCTCGAAGCCGAGCGCCTGGATCTCGGCGACGCCGGCGTCGAACTCTTCACGTGAGAAAGGGCTCGCGGGCGCGACGATGGCGACGCGGTCTCCGGGCCTGAGCGCGCGCGGCTTCAGCATCGCCGTCAGAGAAACCGGGCCATCTCCTCGGCTATCGCCTGATGCTCCCCGCGGCCGAGCACGTCGGCGAGCGGTGGTTGTTTCTCCTCGCGGCGTCCGGCGAGAAACCGCTCCTTCGCACGACGCTGACGTGCCATGGCGTCCTCAACGCGCTTGAGCGGCAGGCGCTCCTGTTCCACCGCGCGGATCAGCGCTTCGAGCGCCGTCGCCTGGCGCTCCTGGCTGCCGCCGCAGAGCAGCAGCCCGTCGCAGCCGGCCGCGATCGCGCCGACCGACGCCTCGGCAATGTCATAGCGGCTTGCGACCGCCTTCATCTCGAGGTCGTCGCTGAGCACGGGGCCGTCGAATCCGAGCTCGCGTTTCAGCAGGCCGTCGACGATCGACGGCGCGAGCGTCGCGGGCTTCTCTTCGTCGAAGGCGGGCACGAGCACGTGGGCCGTCATGATGGCGGCCACCTTCTCCTCTATCGCCGCCTTGAACGGCAGGAGCTCGACACGCCGGATGCGATCCGGACCGTGCTCGACGAGCGGCAGTTCATGGTGCGAATCCGCGATCGTATCGCCGTGCCCGGGGAAGTGCTTGCCGCACGCGGCAATCCCGTTCTCCTGCAGCACGCGAATGACGACGCGGCCGAAGCGGGACACTTCTTCGGCGCGTTCACTGAAGGCGCGATCCCCAATAACGGTGTTCTTCGGGTTCGTGAACACGTCGAGGACCGGCGTGTAATCGAGGTTGATCCCGACCGCCTTCAGCTCGGCGGCGAGCGCGAGGGCGAAGCGCTCGGCGAGACCTTCGTCGCCGCTGCGGCCCAGCGCGATCATGGGGGGCCACTCGGTGAAGGGCCGGCGGAACCGTGCGACGCGGCCGCCTTCCTGATCGACGCTCACCCAGAGCGGCAGCTCGCGCGCAAGTTCTTTCGACTCGCGCGAGAGCTCCGCAACCTGCGCCGGCTCGGCGACGTTGCGCGCGAAAAAGATCACGCCGGCGAGATCGAACTCCTTCGCCAGCGCTTTGAGGTCCGCCGGGACGACGTGACCGTCGAACCCGACGATGGCAAGCTGTCCGATGTGACGCCCGATGTCCCGCAGTGACATGCGATCCGCCATTATAATCTGCGCGTGCGCATGACTTCCTCGGCGCCCGCGCGCATCGATCTGGCGGGCGGCACGATCGACATCTGGCCGCTATACCTCTATCACGAGCGGGCGCAGACGCTGAACGCCGCCATCAGCATCCGCGCGCACTGCGAGCTGAGCGCGCTCGAGGAGGGGCGCATCGAGATCGTCTCCTCCGACACCGGTAAAACGGTGACGGCGCGTCACTGGTCCGAGCTTCGCGGCGATCACGAGCTGCGCCTCCTCGGCCGGCTGCTGCATTACTTCCGCGCCGGCGGGCTCCGGGTCGCCACTCGCTCCGAATCCCCGGTCGGCGCCGGAATCGGCGGCTCCTCGGCGATGAACATCGCGGTCTGCGGCGCGCTCGCGGCGTGGCTTGGCGCGGACATGGGAGACGACAGGCTCCTGCAGGTTGCAATGAACGTCGAGGCGCAGGCGATCGACGTCCCGACAGGCGTCCAGGACTACCGCCCGGCGCTGTACGGCGGGATCGCGGCGGTCGAGCTGGGCGTCGACGGCGTCCGCCGGACCGCGCTGCCGGTGGACCCGCGCGCGCTCGAGGCGCACATCGTCCTCGCGTACACGGGCGCGTCGCGTAACTCGGGCATCAACAACTGGGAAGTCACCAAGCGTCACATCGACGGCGACCGCCACGTCTTCGACTGCTTCGAGCGGATCCGCGACGTCGCCGTCGCGATGCGCGACGCGCTCTGCCTGGGCAACTGGATCGAGGTCGGCAGGCAGATCGCCGCCGAGTGGGAAAACCGGAAGCGCCTGGCGCCCGGCGTCACGACGCCGGAGATCGAGCGGCTGATCACGGTTGCGCGCGACGCCGGCGCGGAGGCGGCCAAGGTCTGCGGCGCGGGGGGCGGCGGCTGCATGATCTTATATGCCGAGCCAGACCGCGCCGCCTCCGTCAAGGCGGCCGTCGCGGAAGCCGGCGGACGTATCCTCGAATACACGGTCGAGACCGAAGGGCTGGTCGTCAACAGTGGATAACGCGTCCATCGCCCGCGTGTTCGCCGAAATCGGCGACCTGCTGGAGATCAAGAACGAAAATCCTTTCCGGGTTCGGGCCTACCGCACCGCCGCCGAAACGATCGCGACGCTCGGCCAGAAAATCGCCGACATCCCTCCCGCGGAACGCCTCAAGCTGCAGGGCATCGGCAAGGACCTGGCGACGAAGATCGGCGAGCTCCTCGACACCGGCTCGCTCGAATACCATCAGGCGCTCCTGCGCGAGTTCCCATCCAGCGTCCTCGACGTCCTGCGCCTGCCCGGTGTCGGTCCGAAGACCGTTGCGCTTCTTTACAAATCACTCGAGATCAAGTCACTCGACGACCTCGAGGCAGCCGCGCGCGCTGGACGGCTGCGCGAGATGAAGGGGATGGGGGCAAAGAAGGAAGCGCTCATCCTGAAGGCAATAGAGGAGCGGAAGCAGCGCGGCAGCCGGCGGCTGCTGAGCGCCGCGCACGACCTCGCCGACGCGCTCGTCGGCCACATCCGCCAGGCGGCGCCGAAAGCCTCTCTTACGCCGGTCGGGTCGCTGCGCCGCGGCTGCGAGACCTGCGGCGACCTCGATATAGTGGCGGCAGGTCCGTCAGGCGACAAGGCGGTCGCTGGGCTCATGTCCGCGTTCACGAGCCACCCGCTCGTGGACCGCGTCGTGGCCCGCGGCGAGACCAAGTCCAGCGTCCTGCTCCGCGACGGGTTTCAGGCCGACCTGAGAGTGGTGCCGCGCGACAGCGAAGGAGCCGCGCTCCAGTACTTCACCGGCTCCAAGCCGCACAACATCGCCCTGCGCGACCGCGCGATGGGTCGCGGGCTCAAGCTGAACGAGTACGGGCTTTACGACGCCAAGGGCCGTTCGATCGCCGGAAAGACCGAGGAATCGATCTACCGGGCGCTGGGACTGGCGTTCGTTCCTCCAGAGCTCCGGGAAAACCGCGGTGAGATTGCCGCGGCCGAAACCGGGACGCTGCCAACGCTCGTCGAGCGATCCGACCTGAAGGGCGACCTGCACTCTCACACCACCGCAAGCGACGGACGCGCCGACATCGAAACGATGGCGCGCGCGGCGAAGGCAGCCGGCCTGGAGTACTTCGGGGTCACCGACCACAGTCGATCGCTGACCATGGTCGGCGGCCTGGACGAGGCGGGCGCCCTCGCGCATGCCAGGCAGGTACGGGATACCTCCAGGCGCGTCGGCATCCAGCTCCTCGCCGGAATCGAATGCGAGATCCTCGCTGACGGCCGCCTGGATCTGTCCGACGACTGCCTGGCCCAGCTCGACATCGTCGTCGTCTCGGTGCACTCGGGGTTCAATCAGGAAGAGGCGCAGATGACCGATCGGATTCTGCGCGCGATCGAGAACCCCTGGGTGGACATTCTCGGCCACCCGACGGGCCGGAAGCTGCTGAAGCGATCCCCGTACGCCGTCGACATGGAGCGCGTGATCGACGCCGCCTCACGCCTCGGCGTGGCGCTCGAGATCAACGCCAACCCTAACCGGCTCGACATCAACGAGGGCTACGCGCGGCTCGCACGGGATCGCGGCGCCGCGATCGTCGTCAACTCCGACGCCCATACCCCAGCGGAGCTCGATCTGACGCGGTGGGGCATCATCATCGCGCGCCGGGCGTGGCTCCGCGCCGAGGACGTCTTGAACACGCTGCCACTGACGAAGTTCCGCGAGCGCCTGCGCCGGAATCGGGCGGCGCGCAAGGCGAAGAAATGACGGCCGTTAACCCGATCGACGAGATCAAACGCCTGTACTACGCCGCGACCGCGGCGACGATCCAGCGCGATTTGATACGCGCAATCGAGCTCCTCAAGAGCCTCGAGAACGAGGAAGAACGCGAGAAGGTCGCCGTCTACATGGACGGGCTCTCGCAGATGCGAAGTGAATGGGGCCGCGAAACACGCGGAAATCACAGCCGCGGAACACGCGGAAGAAGCGGAAAGCGCTAATGCCCCTTCGCTTTCACTAGGAACTTCCTCGCCGCCAGCCGAACCGCCTCTGGGACGTTGCGATCGGTCGACAGGCCCTTGATGTCGCGCTCGTTGAGGCGGCCCACCAGGCCCAATGAGATGGCGGGCGGCGTCTTCGGATTTCGGGCGAGGGCGGCGATCACGACGTAGTTGCGCGTCCAGGTTCGGTTCATGCCGATCGTCCGCAGCACGTCTTCGGTGACGTTGGCCATTCGAGCGAACGACTCGACCTCGGCTTCGGTGAGCTTGGGGCTGCTCAGGACCGCCGCCGCCACTATCCGGTTCGGATCGCGAATGAGCACGGAGCGCTGCTCCCGCGTGCCCTTCAGCGCGAGCTTCATTCGCGCCAGTACGGAAAGCGTGCTGATCGGCGTGTTCTCGTCCGGCTCGGGCTCCTGCTCGACGGGAGCCGCCGTCGCGATCGGCTCATCGTCATCGGGGGCTGGAACCGATGGGTCGGGGTCGATCCCTCGGCTCGCGAAGAAGCGGCGGATTTCGGCCGGGACGTCCGTACGAGCGAGAAACCCCGCGACTGCGCCACGGGGCAGCGATTCAACCGTCTGCCGCGCGGTAGCAACGACCTCCGCCTCCGGATCGTCGTGCAGGAACACGAGCAGCGCGACCTGTTCGAGCTGACGGGCGGCCAGGGCGCCGCGCGCGGCCACCATACGGACATCCCGCGGCACGTGTTCGTTTCGAAACAGGTCGATGAGTGGTGTGCGGATCCCAGGGTCCATCCGATATCGGCCTATCGTAGATATGAAGTCAGGTTCTCCGGCGTGATGCGCACGGTTCGCGCCTGGCCCTCGCCGGACAGGCGTCGCGTCAACTGGCCGTCGAGCGTGAACTCGCATGCGGCGCCGTCGCCGACCGTCAGAACGGCCTGTTCTCGAAAAGTCCGGCTCTCCCGCTCTCCCGGCTGCATCGTTCGCGTCAGCGCGGCCGCGCCATCCAGCCGCAGCGATATCCAGCACGGTCCGCTCGGACGCAGTTCAATGGTGTGAGCCTGCGGCGCCGCCGTCGCCGGAGTCGCAGCGGGCGCCACTGGTGCGGGCCGCTGTAGCTGCTCCGGCAATGGTGGAGGGCCCTTCCCCGTGCTCGCCGTAGCTTCACCGGAGGCGGGCGGCGGTGGAGGCGGCTCGTTCCTGGCGTCTGCGGGCTGCGGCGCCGGTCCTCGCGTCGTGTAGTACAGGATTGCGGCGATGATTGGGACGCTGACGACCAACAGTCGCAAGGCGACGGCCGCCATCCGCTGCCGGCTCTCGAACTCGCTCTCGTCGGGGACGGACTCGGACGTGCGCGGCTGAAAGCTCGCCGGCGCGGCGGCCACCTTCAACGGTGTTGACACGGCGGGAGCGATGGACGGAGCGGACTGGCCGGGAAACTGCGCCGCGAATTCGCGGAACGCTTCGTCGGGATCCAGACCAAGCTCGCTCGCATACGACCGCACGAACGCCCGACTGAAGATGCCTCCCGGAAGCTTGGACGGGTCGTTGCGCTCGAGCGCCTCGAGGACGACGACGGAAATCTTCGTTGCGGCTGCCACCTGCCGCAGAGAGACGCCGCGACGTTCGCGCGCCTGACGGAGCTTCGCGCCAAGGTCACCCATACGGAGTGTGATGTGGAATGGGCCCGCGACCAGCTGATCCGGGACTGTACCGGACGGAGCGAAATGGTGTCAAACGGCGCCGAACGCAGACCGGATCGCTCGAACCGCCTGCGCGATCCCGCACCGGCCGGGCTCGGCACCGGTTTGAGGGAGAAACAGCTCGATCGCCGCGACGCCTGCCGCGCCAGTCTTCGCAATGTCCCGGATGTTATCGGTCGACACCCCGCCGATCGCGAGCACCGGACATCGCGAAGCGGCGGCCGCGCTTCGAAGCGCAGCCAGGCCGGCAGGAGCCGCGCCGGCCTTCGACGCGCTCGGAAAAACGGTTCCGAAGATCGCGTAGTCGACGTCGCGCCCGAGTCTTTCTGCCTCGGCGACGTCGTGAATCGAACGTCCGACGACCCACGGCGGCGGCATCAGCGCCCGCACCCGAGCCGCCTCGAACGAATCGCTCCGAAGGTGTACGCCGTCGGCCCCGGCGCTCAACGCGACGTCGACACGATCGTTGACGACGATGCGGACCGGCGTGCCGCGGGTGGCCGAGACAACGCCGGCACAGAGATCGGCGAGGGCGCGCGCGTTCAAGTCGCGTTCGCGGATCTGCACCAGGGTCACGCCTGCGCCGGCCGCTTCTCCGGCCTGCGCCACCACGGCTTCGAGCTGCGCCTCGAGCCTCGCGTGCGGCCTCAACCGCTTGCGATCAGTAACGAGGCAGATGATTGGATCTTTCTCAAATAGAGGCATGATCCCCGCCCTCGGCCGGCCGCCGGCCGGCGAGAAGCGAGGCGATCTCGGCCAATCCGGCGAGCGCCGTGATCACGCCGATGCCGGAGACCGCGCCGCGGACGAAGTCGTTCTGGAGCCACGACTGCGCTGCGGGGTACGACATCGCGAACAGATTGTGGTCCCAGAATGTGGACCAGGGGCCGATGACCAGAACGATGCCCGCTTCGATGAAGTACGCCGCAAGCAGAAGACGGCTGAGCGCGCGAACGGCTAGCCTCCCGTCTGCACTCGCGAGAGACGGTCGACGCGGGCCTGAACGTCGCGGTAGCGATCGACATCCGCCTGAAGCTCGAGGAAGACGGCGAGTGCACGCGCGGTCTCTCCGACGTCTTCCAGGGCGACGCCGAAGTCATACAGGAGGGCGCGACCCGCATCGGCTGTCGGCGCGGGCGCCTCGGCCGCGCGCTCGAACCACTCGACGGCCTCCTGCGGCTGCCCGCGCTCCGCGTACAGCCGTGCGAGCGCGGAGGCCGCTTCGAACCGCTCGCGGGGCGAGCGGGCGGCGCTTCTGAGCGCCTCCACCGCTTCGTCAGTCATACCGGTGTCGAGGTAGGCGCGGGCAAGCCGCAGCTGCTCGGCGGCGTCTTCGGCTTCGCGCGCGCGCCGCTCGCGAAAGACCTCCGAGAGCGTCTGCTCGACCGCGGCCGGATCCTGCGGCTTTGCGGCCGCGAACAATGCGGTGGTCAGATCAATCTCGGCGGCGCGGGGCGCATCCGCATCCTGCGGCTGGCGTGCAAGGGGCGTCGGCTTCGGCTCGGGCTCAGGCGCGGCGGCAACGGGCGACGTGCCGGCCGGTTCCACCTTCTCGGCGGCAGGTTCCTCCTCGATTTCAGGTTCGCTGTCAGCGACGGCAGGTTCCGGCGCCTCGTCGCTTGCCGGAGGCGCGAAGTGATCTGTGGCCAGAAACGGCGACTGACCGCTCAGCCGCTCCGCGATGACGCTGTCGGGATCGGAAACGCGCTGCATGATGAGCGCCTGACGGAACCGATCGATGTGCGCCCGCTCCCACGGCTCGCGCGCGACGAGATCCTCGGCAATCACTCGGGCTTCCGAAGGCTGCCCGCTCGTGAGATAGGCGTCGCAAAGCTGGGCCTGCGCCTCGTACATCGTGGCCTCGAGCCCACCGTCGACGCAGACCTCGACGAGCTTGAGCAGCGCCGGGACTTGCGTCGACGCGCGCGCGACGTATTCCTGCAACAGCGCAGCGGCGCGGGCGAAGTCGCCTCGCCCCGCGGCGAGGCTCGTAGCGATGTCGATGCAGACGTAGGCCCCCGTCGGCCGGGTCTGCACGTACTTCCAGCCGAGATCGACGAGCGCGTCACTCTGCGCCGGATCGAGTGCCGTCAGGCGCTCGACGATGGCGCGGGCGCTGTCGTCGCGCTCGTCGGCGAGCTCGAGCTCGGCGAGCGCGAGAAGCAGACCCGCATCGTCTCCCGCCGTTTCCGCGTCGAGAAACTCGCGCGCGCCCGCTATGTCGCCGCTGGCGAGATGCGCGCGCGCGAGCTGGGCGCGTCCGTCGATGTCTTTCGGATTGCCCTTGACCGCCTCGCGGAGGGCTACCATCGCCTCCGCCTCGCGCCCACGCTCGAGAAGGTCGTCGGCGATCTGGCGGAAGCGGACCGCCGCCGCCGCCGTCTGCCCTGAGTCGGCCAGGACGCGCGCCGCGGCGAGACGCGCTTCGAAGTCGGCGGCATCCAGCGCGCCCAGCCGGACGATGAGCTCGTTCGCGCCCTTGTGGTCTCCGCGGGCGCGCCGCCGGTTCACGATGGCGCCGAACTGCGCCTTCGCATCAGCCACGAGGCCGAGGCGTGCCGAGGCCTCCGCCAGCTGCACCTGCGCACTCTCGTCGTCCGGCCGTATTTTCAGGATCTTTTTGTAGAGAGCCGCGGCCTTCGGATAGAAGCCTTCCCGGGTGAAATGCTCGGCGATGCGGTTGTACTGCGCGGCCGCCTTCTCCGGCTGACCCGCGCGGATGTACAGGTCGCCCAGCGTATTGGCCGTATTCCAGTCGCGCGGATGCTCTTCGACGACCTGGGCGTACTCGGCGATAGCAGCATCGATCCGGCCCTGCCGGAGGGCTTTCTCCGCTTTCTTGAGCGTGGCCTCGCGATCGATGGGCAAACGGGGTCTCCAGCGCGGCGGGGGAACTACTCCATCCTATCAAACAGCGACGGCGGGCGGAACGACCGGCGATGCGCCTCCGAGTATCCGTGTTCGGCCACCGCGGTCAGGTGGTCGCGGGTCGCGTAGCCCTTGTGCCGATCGAAGCCGTAGCGTGGATCGCGCGAATGGAGCTCGCGCATCAGGCGGTCCCGCGTCACTTTGGCGACGATCGACGCGGCGGCGATCGCCGTGCAGCGGGCGTCGCCGTGAACGACCGGCTGCTGCGGCATGTCGAGGCCTGGGATTCGGAAGGCGTCGACCAGCACGTAGCTGGGCAGCGGCATCAGTTGCATCACGGCCCGCTGCATTGCCCGAAGCGACGCCTGATGGATGTTGTACGTGTCGATTTCGGGCGGCTCGGCCGCGGCAACGGCCCATGCGATGGCGGTGCGGGTGATACGATCGAACAGCCGCTCGCGCTCGAGTGACGTCACTGCCTTGGAATCGCAGACGCGCGGCACGTAGCGCTCGGGGTTCAGCACGACGGCCGCCGCGACGACCGGCCCCGCGAGACAGCCGCGCCCCACCTCGTCCACGCCCGCGACTGTCGGGTATCCGAGCCGCCTGATGGAGTTTTCGAGTGTGCGGAACGAGCGCTGCCGGGTCACACCGAGCTCAGCGCGATATCTTAACGCGGAGCCCGACAGATTACGCAGGTTTCTTCTGTTCGCGGACGCGAGCGGCCTTGCCCTTCAGATCGCGAAGGAAGTACAGCTTCGCGCGGCGGACGCGGCCGCCGCGCACGACCTCGATCCGGTCGATCGTCGGCGAGTGGAGCGGGAAGATGCGCTCGACGCCCTGGCCGAACGAGACCTTGCGCACGGTGAACGAGGCGCGAGCCCCGCCGCGGCGATAGGAGATCACCATCCCTTCGAACACCTGGATGCGCTCCTTGTCGCCCTCGCGCACCTTCACGTGAACGCGAACGGTATCGCCCGGTTTCATCGCCGGCCGCTTCGTGATCTGAGCGGCCTCGATGGTTTCCATCGCCTTCATGATGACGTCACTCCCTTCGCTCTCGCCTTTTCCAACTCTGCCAGCCAGCCACGTTCCTCGTCGTCCAGCGACGCGGCGGCAATCAAGTCCGGGCGGCGCTCGTACGTGCGGCGCAGCGCTTCGCGCCGCCGCCACCGCGCGATCTCCGCATGGTGCCCCGAGAGCAGCACCGGCGGAACCGCCAGCCCGCGCAACTCCGCGGGACGCGTGTACTGCGGGAAGTCCAGCAGCCCGCGCGCGAACGAGTCCCGCTCCACCGACGCCTCGTCGCCGACCACGCCCGGGATAACCCTGGCGGTCGCGTCGAGTATCACGAGCGCCGCAAGCTCGCCGCCCGTCAGCACGTAATCGCCGACCGAAAGCTCTTCGGTGGCAACGTGGGTCCGAACGCGCTCGTCGACTCCCTCGTACCGTCCACAGAGCACCGCGACGTGCGGGAACCTGCTCAGGCGCTCCGCCTCCGCCTGCGTAAACAGTCGCCCCTCCGGCGTCGTCAGCACGACCGTCCCGGGCCGGCCGCGCTCGGATTCAATCCGCTCCATCGCGCGGAAGAATGGCTCGGCCTTGAGTACCATTCCCGGCCCGCCGCCGAACGCCTCGTCGTCTACGACCCGATGCCGATCGTCCGTATGGTCCCGAAGATCGTGAACCCGCACGTCGATCAACCCGCTTCCAGCCGCCCGACCGATCACGCCGTCCCGCAGATACGTCTCGACCATCTGCGGAAACACCGTGACGATGTCGAACTTCATTCGTTCAGTTCCAACAACCCCTCGGGCGGCTCGATCACGATGCGACGGGCGGCAAGGTCGATATTCACGCAGATGTCCCGGGCGAGCGGAATCAGCACCTCGCCCCGTTCTCGCTCGACGACCAGGCGATCGGCGCCCGGCCCGTGCTCCACCCTCGCGACCTCACCGACGACGACCCCGCCGACAGTCTCGACCCGGCACCCCAGCAGTTCATGGCGGTAGAAGGCGCCGGCGTCGAGCGCCGTTACTGCTGCCGGATCTACGCGGAGCTCGGCGCCGGCCAGCGCCTCCGCCTCCGTCATCGAGCTCACGCCCTGAAACGCGACCACGGGCCGATCCCGATGAAACCGCGCCGCGTCGATCGTCAGCCGCTCGATTCGATCGCCGCGCAGGACGAACACTTCGCTGCCGGGCCGAAATCTCGCCTCGGGAAAGTCGGTCTCCGGATTGACGATGACCTCGCCGCGGTTGCCATGCGCGCGCGCGACGCGCCCGACGATCACGAAGTCTTCCCAGGCCCCAGGCTCAAACCCCATGCCCCAGGCCCCAAGCCCCAAGCCCTAGTCCCTGAACTCGACGGTGACCTTCCGTCCTTCCGCCTCGCCCGCCGCCGCGGCCAGGGTTCGAACCGCCTGCGCGGTGCGGCCCTGCCTGCCGATGACGCGGCCAAGATCGCCGGGTGCCATGAAGAGCTCGACCAGCGTCTGCCCGCGATGGTCCGCCTCGACGACCCGCACCTGCTCGGGCCGATCCGCCAAGGCACGAGCGACGACTTCGACGACGTCGCGGGCGCGGCTCACGATGCGGCGGCCTCGCCTGCGGGCGCGGGCGCCGGCGCCGGGTTGCGCGCGAGCAGCGTGCGAACCGTGTCGGATGGACGCGCGCCGACCTTGAGCCAGTGATTCAGCCGCTCCCGATCGAGCTCCAGCTTCTCGGGCTTCGTGCGCGGGTTGTAGTGGCCGAGCACCTCGACGAAGCTGCCCTCCCGCGGGTTCTTCGCTTCGGTGACCACGACCCGGAAAAACGGACGCTTCTTCGAACCGGCGCGACGCATGCGAATGACGAGCATTACATTCCTCTCAATTGCAGCCCTGAAGGGCCGCGCTACCCCGTTCCTAGCCGTTCATCAGGGACCGGAGCGCGTCGATGCCGCCGCGTCCCTTCTTCTTCTTGCCGCCGATGCCGGCCATCCCGCCGACAGCTTTCAACATCTTCCGCATCTGCACGAACTGCTTGAGCAGGCGATTCACTTCTTCGACGCTCGTACCGCTGCCTCGCGCGATGCGCTTGCGACGGCTGCCGTTGATGAGATCCTGCCGCCGGCGTTCGAGCGGCGTCATCGAGTTGATGATCGCCTCGATCCGCCCGAGCTGCGAGTCGTCTATCTCGCCCCGCTGTTTCATGACCTCGCGGACGTTCCCCATTCCCGGCAGCATCCCGAGTATCGACTCGAGCGGGCCCATCCGCTTGATCGCGCGGAGCTGATCGCGGAAGTCGTCGAGCGTGAAGTCGTCCGTGCGGATCTTGCGCTCGAGCTGCTCCGCCTCTTCCCGCGACACCGCCTGCTCGGCCTTCTCGATGAGCGACAGCACGTCGCCCATGCCAAGCACGCGCGAGACGACGCGATCCGGATGGAACGGCTCGAGATCCTGCAGCCGCTCGCCGCTGCCCACGAACGCGATCGGCACGCCGACGACGCCGACGACCGACAGCGCGGCGCCGCCACGCGCGTCGCCGTCCATCTTCGTCAGGACGACGCCGGTCACACCCACGCGGCGGTTGAACTCGCCGGCGCTCTTGATGGCGTCCTGCCCTGTCATCGCATCCGCGACGTAGAGCAGATCGGTCGGCTCCACCGCCGTCTTGATCGCCGCGAGCTCGTCCATCAGCTCGTCGTCGATGTGCAGCCGGCCTGCGGTGTCCACGATCACCGCGTCGAACCCGAGATTTCTCGCCTCCGCCAGCGACCCGGCAGCCCTGGCCACCGGGTTCATCTCGTTCTCCGGGTCGTGAACGCGCAGACCCGCTTGCTTCCCCAGCACCGACAGCTGCTGAATGGCTGCGGGCCGGCGCACGTCGGTCGAGACGACCAGCGCATGCTTGCCCTGAGCCTGAAGCCACCGACCCAGCTTCGCCGCCGTCGTCGTCTTGCCCGAACCCTGCAGCCCGAGCAGCACGATCACGCGCGGCCGCGCGCCCGACTCCGGCAGGCCGCCCGGCGCGTCGCCGAAGAGCCCGAGCATCTCGTCGCGGACGATGCGAACGACCTGCTGCGCCGGCGTCAGGCTTCGCAGAACGTCCTGGTCGACCGCCTTGTCGCGGACGCGATCGATGAACGCTTTGACGACCTTGAAGTTGACGTCCGCTTCGAGGAGCGCCATCCGGATTTCCCGGAGGGCAGCCTCGACGGACTCCTCGGTCAGCCGCGCTTCGCCGCGAAGCGAACGGAAGACATCCTGCAGGCGGGTCGTGAGTGATTCGAACACTGTCCCTGTGGCCCTAAGGGATTCAAAAGCAAACGCTTATGGTAACTGAGCGGGGCTCGGGGTGTCAACCAACCCAATGCCAAATGCCTGGCGCCCGACGCCTAAACGGAAGAGAGCTTGTGCCCGAGCTTCTGCTTCTTCACCCGGAGGTAGTCGCGCGAGTGGTCGGAGGCGGGAATCTCGAGCGGCAGCCATTCTGCGACCGACAGGCCATAGCCTTCCAGGCCGACGAGCTTCCGTGGATTGTTCGACAGCAGGCGCATGCTCCGCACGCCGAGATCCTTGAGGATCTGGACGCCAATCCCGTAATCGCGCTGATCTGGCTTGAAGCCCAGCCGCTCGTTGGCTTCAACGGTGTCGAGCCCCTGCTCCTGGAGCTCGTACGCCCGAATCTTGTTGGCGAGACCGATTCCGCGTCCTTCCTGGTTGAGATAGAGGAGCACGCCGCGCCCTTCCCGCGCGATGTGCTCCATGGCGGCGTCGAGCTGCGCGCCGCAATCGCAGCGCGCCGAGTGGAATACGTCGCCCGTGAGGCAACGGGAATGCACGCGAACGAGCACACGCTCGCCGTCACCGATGTCGCCCCGCACGAGCGCCACGTGGGTCTCGTGGTCGATCAGGCTCTCGTATGCCGCAATCCGGAAGTCTCCATGATCGGTCGGCAGGTTCGCGACGGCGACACGCCGCACGAGCCCCTCGGTCTGCATCCGGTACTGAATGAGATCCGCGATCGTGATCATCGGCAATCGATGCCGCTTCGCGAACCTGGCGAGCTCCGGCACGCGTGCCATCGTGCCGTCCGGGTTCATGATTTCGCAGATGACGCCGGCGGGATAGAGGCCGGCGATACGCGCCAGATCGACAGCTGCCTCGGTCTGTCCCGCGCGAACGAGCACGCCGCCCGCTCGCGCACGCAGCGGAAACATGTGCCCTGGACGTGCCAGATCGGTCGGCCGGGTGGCGGGATCGATCGCCGCGAGCACCGTCGCCGCGCGATCGGCGGCGGAGATGCCGGTCGTGGTCACGCCTTTGGCTTCAATCGACACGCAGAATGCGGTATCGAACCGCGTGCTGTTCTGGCGCACCATCAGGGGAACGTCCAGCTCGTCGAGCCGCTCCGGCGTCATCGACATGCAAATCAGCCCACGGCCGTGAGTGGCCATGAAGTTGATCGCTTCGGCCGAAATCTTCTCCGCCGCGATCGTGAGATCGCCCTCGTTCTCGCGGTCCTCGTCGTCGACGACGATGATCATGCGGCCTTCGGCGATCGCTCGAACCGCTTCCTCGATCGGCGCGAACGGGCTTTTCTTTCGCTGTGGCATGACGAGCGCCTCCCCGCCTAGTGTGTCAGCCGCCCTGAGTTGCCGGACGGCAGACCGGCGACCTCGGCGAACCGGACGACATACTTTCCGAGAATATCGCACTCGATGTTCACGGTGTCGTGCAGCTTCGCGGCGCGGAGATTGGTGTTCGCCCACGTGAACGGGATGATCTGAACGTCGAAGTGCTTGTCGTCGACGCCCGCAACGGTCAGGCTGATTCCGTCCACCGCGATGGATCCCTTGCGGACGATGTACGGAGCGAGGAGCGGCGGATACTTGATCGTCAACCAGTGGTGTTCGCCTTCCCCGCGCAGATCCTCGATGGCGCCGGTCGCGTCGACATGCCCCTGAACGAAGTGGCCGCCGAGCCGTGCGTCGGCGCGAAGCGGCCGCTCGAGGTTCACCAGGGCGCCGCGCTTGAGTGCGCCGAGCGAGCTCACGCGCGCGGTCTCAGGCGAAACGTCGGCGCTCACGCCGTCGATGTCGGCACTCACGACCGTCAGGCACACGCCGTTCACCGCAAGGCTCTCGCCCGGCGTCAAACCGGCGGACAGCTCCGTCGCCAGCCGGACACGGAAACCGGACGGCAGGGGCTTGAGCTCGACGATCTCACCGACCGCTTCTATCAATCCCGTGAACATTCGCGCTCTCGTCCAGGTCCGCCTCTATGCAGACGTCGTCGCCCAGAATTCGAACACGAGGACCCGCGAGGGCCGTCCATGGCAGGGTCTGCGCGTCGATCCAGGGCACGGGCGACGACCCTGAAGGGTCGCGCCACAACGCCGGGTCCTGCCACAGCGCCCGGTCTCCCACGTAGATCTGGACGCGATCGACCAGGCGTGCGCGGCAGAACGCCTCGTGCAGCGTCGGCCCTCCTTCGAGGATAAGCGATGTTACCTTCAGCTCAGCCAGGCGTGACAGCGCCTCCGGGAGAAACTCGCCCCGAATTGGCTCGATCCGGGCGCCGGCGCTTCGAAGAAGTGCCGCTCTTGGCTCCAAAGCAGCATCGTCCGGGCACATGATCAGCACCGGTCCGGAGTCGAGCGTCGTGAGAAGACGCGCACCCGGCGGCGTCCGCAGCCGGCGATCGAAGATGACGCGCGTCAACGGCCGTTCTCGCCAGGCAGTCCGGGCCGTCAGCAGCGGGTCGTCGCAGAGCACGGTGCCCACACCCACGGCAACGGCATCGATGGCCGCCCGGTCGCGATGAGTCCGGCGAGCGACCGCCGCGCCGGTTATCCGTGTCCGCTGTCCCCGCTGCCTCGCGACGTATCCGTCGCAGCTCAGCGCAATCTTCATCGTCACCTGGGGCCTCCGTTTCCGGACCCACGTGAAGAACGCGCCGTTCGCTCGAGCCGCCGCTTCTTCAAGCACGCCTTCGACGACGTCGATGCCCCGGCTGCGCAGCTCCGCAACACCACCGCCGGCGACCTTCGGGTTCGGATCTCGAACGGCGGAGACGACGCGCCGGATGCCCGCGTCGGCGATCCGCGTCGTGCAGGGACCGGTCATGCCGACATGGCAACAAGGCTCGAGCGTGCAGTACAGCGTGGCGCCCCGGGCTCGAGGACCTGCCGCCTCGAGCGCCCGCACCTCCGCGTGCGCTTCGCCCGCGCGCTCGTGGTATCCGGTCGCCACGACCACCCCGTCGGCGGCGACGACGACGGCGCCGACGATCGGGTTCGGCGAGGTGCGGCCCCTGCCTCGCTCCGCGTGGACGAGGGCGCGCGCCATGTAGTCGGCGTCGTTTACCACTTCTCTTCGAAAAGCGCCTCGACGTACTCGCCGGGGGTGAACGGGATCAAATCGTCGATGGCTTCTCCCACACCGACGTAACGGATCGGCAGACCGAGGTCGTGTGCGATCGCGACGGCGATGCCGCCCTTGGCTGTGCCATCCAGCTTGGTGAGAACGATTCCGGTGACCCCGGCCGCCTGAAGAAATTCTCTGGCCTGCGCGAGGCCGTTCTGGCCAACGGTCGCGTCGAGGACGAGCAGCACTTCGTGCGGCGCGCCCTCGACTTCGCGCGCCACGACGCGCCTGATTTTGTCGAGCTCGGCCATCAGGTTCACGCGTGTGTGAAGCCGCCCGGCGGTGTCGACCAGCACGACGTCGCGCCGCCTGGCCTTCGCCGCCGCGATCGCATCGAAGACCACTGCCGCCGGGTCCGCACCTTGCTGCGCTCGGATGACGTCGACGCCCGCACGCGTGGCCCACACCTCGAGCTGCTCGACCGCGGCGGCGCGAAACGTATCAGCGGCACACACGAGCGGCGCACGCCCTTCCTCCTTCATCAGCCGGGCGAGCTTCCCCACCGTCGTCGTCTTTCCCGTCCCGTTCACGCCGACGATGAGGATCACGTCCGGACTCGACGCCGCGGTCGCGCTGCCGCCGCGTACACCAGCGGCCGCAAGAATTGACTCGATCTCTTCCTTCACGAGCTCGCGCAGGCTCAATCCGGTCCCGGCGCGATCGCGCACCGCGCGGACGATACGATCGGCGGCGGCGACTCCTACGTCGGCGCCGATCAAGGCCTCTTCCAGCGCGTCGTACGTCTCGAGAGATGCCGCGCGCGTTCTCGCCTTGACGACTCCCGATCTCTCAGCTGCCGGAGCGTGGACGGTATCGGCGCTCGTTGCGTCAACAGACTCAGCCGCTTCGTTGATGCGGCCGAGCAGCTGCGCCTTTGTGCGAGATAGACCCGAACGAAGCTTGTCGAGGAAACCCATCTGAATGCTGAATGTCGATTGTTGATTGCTAACGTCTGCTTTCCGGCAGTTCATGTTCCGGACGTTGCCGACGGAGCATCAACTCCTCGAGACCGTCGCGGGGCGCCTTGCGTCCGGCCAGGACCTCGGCCATCTGAGTGGTAATCGGCAGCTCGGCGCCGTGACGGGCGCCGAGCGCCACAGCCGCAGCCGTCGTCCGCACGCCTTCGGCCACCATCTTCATTCCCGCGAGAATCTCCTCCAGCCGGCGGCCGCGAGCCAGCTCGATGCCAACGTGTCGATTTCGACTGAGCTGCCCTGTGCAGGTCAGAACGAGATCGCCCATCCCGCTCAACCCCGCGAGCGTCTCGGGCCGGCCGCCGAGCGCACCTGCAAGCCGCGACACTTCGACAAGGCCTCGCGTGATGAGCGCCGCCATCGCGTTGTGACCCAGCCCAAGACCCTCTGCCACGCCAGCGGCAATCGCAATCACGTTCTTGACGGCGCCGCCCGTCTCGACGCCGACGACGTCGTCGGTGACGTAGAGGCGGAGATAGCGTCCGCGGAACTCGTGCTGGACGCGGGCGGCGGTCTCTCCATCGCAGCAGGCAACGACGAGCGCGGTGGGACACTGGCGTGCCACTTCGAGCGCGAAGCTTGGACCCGACAGAACCGCGATCCGCCTCGGGTGACCGAGCTCCGCCGTCGCCACCTCCGACATCCGCAGGAGCGAGTCGGTCTCGATCCCTTTCGTCGCGCTGACGACGACCGCATCGGGTGCCACGAACGGCGCCGCGGCACGTAGAACAGATCGCACGCCGTGCGAGGGCACCGCGACGGCGACGAACGAAGAACCCTCGAGCGCGTGCTCGAGCGACGACGTCGGCTCGATGGCGTCTGACAGACGGGCCTCGGGAAGATACGTCGGGTTCGTCCGTAACGATGCCATCTGGGACACGAGTTCGGGATCGCGCGCCCAGAGCCGTACGCGATGTCCCGCGCGCGAGAGATGCACGGCGAGCGCCGTCCCCCAGCTGCCCGCGCCGAGGATCGCCACGGAATTCATGCGCGATCCCCGATTCGCCGCTCCGTGCCGCGAACCAGCCGCAGGAGGTTCCCGCGGTGCCGGAAGATCACGAGGGCCGCGGCGCCGGTGGCGGCCGCTGTCACCGCGGGCGGTGCGCCGCCCGCATCGGCGAGGGGCGCGAGCGAGGCGCTCGCGAGGACCGACCCGAGTGAGATGTAGCGGGTTGCCCACACGGCCACGACGAAGATCGCGGTCGCCACGGCCGTCGCGATCGGGGCGAGCACGGCAAACGCGCCGCAGGCCACGGCCACACCCTTGCCTCCGCGCAGCCTGAGCCAGATCGGATAGATGTGTCCGGCAACGGCCGCAACCGCGGCCCCGGCCGTGCCCGCGTCCCCCGCGCCGGCCAGGCGCGCGGCCGCAACGGCGGCGGCTCCCTTGCCAACGTCCAGCATTAGCACCATCGCGGCGATCGACTTGTTCGTCGTTCTAAGGACGTTCGCCGCGCCGACGTTTCCGCTGCCCGCCGCGCGCAGATCGACACCGCCGACGCGCCGGGCGACGAGCAGCGCAAAAGGAATCGACCCGAGAAGATAGGCAAGCAGGATGATCATCCGGTGAGCGGCGTCCGCGTCAGCGGCTCGTACCGCGGCCCTTTCGGCGACAAGTAACTACGATACAACGTCAGGCTCTCGACGAGCGCGGGCGCAGGATCGATTCGCAGCCCGCGCGCCGCTTTCACGAGCTCCGCAGCCTGGGAACGACGTATCTCACGTACCCGGCCGAGCGTAAGGTGCGGCCTGAACTTGCGGGCTTCAGAAGGGACGCCGAGGGCCGTCAGCCGGGTGTCGATTCCATCATGGGCCGCGGATACGCCGCGCTGGCCATCACCGACGCCGACCCAGACGACTCGAGGGAGACCCGAGCCGGGAAAGGTGCCAACGCGCTCGAAAGCCAGCTGGAACGGGGCGATCTCGAGCGGCCACGCGAGGGCCGCCACGATCCTGCCGCCGTGCTCGTCATCCACTTCGCCGATGAAGCGCACGGTGAGGTGCAGCGCGGCGTGAGCTACCCAGCGGATCGCTCGCGGAGCGCGAGCGTTCTCCAGGGCGCACTGCAATACCTCGGCCGCGCGCGCAGCCTCGGCCCGCTGATCTTCCGACAGATCGATGGCGACGAACAGCCGCATCTCAAGCGCGAGCGCCTTCAGTAATCAGCATGCGCCGAATCTGATCGAGCGCCGTCTGCGCCGCCCACCACTTGATCTGCGTACGGTCGCCGCGCAGCCGATGCGTTCGGACGCGCGCGATGCCGTCGGGCGCGACCACGGCGACGACGACGGTGCCGACGGGCTTTCGAGCGGTGCCGCCGCCCGGTCCGGCAATCCCGGTGATGCCCAGACCGACGTGCGCGTGCGCGCGCTCTCGTGCGCCCGTGGCCATCGCAACCGCGACCGGTTCGCTCACCGCCCCGTGCACCTCGATGAGATCCGCCGGCACGCTGAGCACGTCGATCTTCGAAGCGTTGCTGTACGAGACCACGCCGAGCAGCAGGTAGTCCGAGCTTCCCGGCACATCCGTGAGCCGGGACGCGATGAGGCCACCGGTACAGGACTCGGCGATGGCCAGCGTCCATCCGCGTGCGCGAAGCAGGTCGCCGACGACCTCTTCCAGCGATTTCCCATCGTCGCTGACGACGTCGTCGCCGAGCGCGGCGCGGACGTCTGCGGCCGCCTTCCCGAGCGCCCCTCGAGCGGCGGAAGCCGAGGCCCGGGTCGACAAGTGGAGTTCGATCTGTCCCGAGGCTGCCAGGATCGTCGCGCGCACGGGCGGCCGCGCCCGCTGCCAGGCTTCGTAGAACGGCTGGAGCGCCTCCTCCGCGTGCGACTCGGTGCGGCCGGTTATTCGAAGGACCTGGCGATGGATCGGCGTCGCCGCACCCTTGCCTTGCGCGACGCTCTTTGTCCACGCCTCGAGCATCGGTTTCAGTTCAGACGGCGGGCCCGGCAGCAGCAGCGCACTGTGCTGCTCGAGCCACAAGCCGGGCGCCGTGCCGTTCTCGTTCTCGAGCACGGCGGCACCTTCCGGGACGAGCGCCTGGCGGCGGTTGATTTCGGGCATCTCGAGGCCTCGAGCCGCAAACCGCCGCTGGATCGAGGCGACGATCGCGGGGTCTTCGCGGAGTCCGAGGTCCAGCGCCGCCGCCACCGCCTCTCGAGTCACGTCATCGTCTGTCGGACCGAGCCCTCCTGTGAGGATGACGAGGTCGGCGCGGGATCGCGCGTGCGCGAATGCGCTGGCGACCGCCTCGTGGTCGTCGCCCGCGATCACCTTCAGGATGACGTCGATGCCGAGCGAGTTGAGCTGTCCGGTGAGGTAGAGCGAGTTGGTGTCGACGCGCGCGGGCGTCAGCAGCTCGCTGCCGACGGCTATTATCGCCGCGGACTGCCAGGCCGTCCGTGCGTCGGCACTCATGCGATCCAGCCGGGCAACGCCCAGCGTGCAGCCCGCAGGGCAAGGTTCGCATACACCGCGGCCATGGCGTCGTCTGCCATCACGCCAAGACCGCCGTGCAGCCGCTCGAGGCGGCCTGCGGGGAAAGGCTTGATCACATCGAACACGCGAAAAAGGATGAACCCTGCAACGGCGCCAGACCAGCCAACCGGGATGAACGCGAGCGTAACGAGCATTCCGAGAACTTCATCGATCACGACCGGTCCCGGATCGACGCCGCCGAAGTACCGCTCGGCAATCGTACCAGCCCAGACGCCAACGACGAAGACCGCTGGAATTGCGGCGACCTCGGCATACGGCGAGCCCGTCCAGGCGATCGCGGCGTACACGACGAGGCCTGCTGCCGATCCGAAAGTGCCGGGAGCAAAAGGAATGTAGCCGACGTACAGAAACGTGGAGATCAGAACGGCGAGACGCGTCACGATGTGGAGATCACCCCGCCGGAGTGATTCGGATCACCCTCGTCTCCGCGAGCCTGTCGTGAAGACCGCGCCGCTCGCGCCCGATGAACGCCGGCACGAAACCGAGACCGACCGGCAACGCCGACGCCAGGTAGGCGACGGTTCGAAGCGTGGCAAAGCCGAAGCTCACGCGGCCGCCAGACGTCTCCCCTTCCGGCGCCGCGACGACTCGAATGCCGGCGGCCATCTTCCCAATCGTCTGGCCGCAGGCGGCCGTGAATGCCGCAAGGTATCCGCCGTTCAGGACGAGCAGGAACCCCACGAAGGGCACAACCGGAAGAATCAATACGTTGTCCAGACCGAGGTCGAGCAGCCGCAGCGTCAAGTACAGGACTGCGGCGTCGACGCCGGCGATGATCGCGAGATCGATGATGCCCGCAAAGAGACGGCGCGGCGCGCCGGCGGGCGACTGGTGGGCGGCCGAGTCCGGCAAACGATCGCCACGCGGCTCGGCGGACGGTTCCAGCGCCAGGCGTGCGGGTGCCTGAGGCGACGTGACGGTGGCGCGCGCCAGCGCCGCGGATCGCCGCACACCGAGCGGCGCTCGCGGCGTAGAGGACGTTCTCGCCGTTGCGGCGGCGCGCCAGACTTCCCCCGGCGGCTCGAAGAGCGGAAGATCGTCAGTCTTTTCGATCGAGAAGTCCGACAGCGGTCCTTCGATCTCGGAATCGGCGTCCCGCAGCGGCAAATCCGATGAAGGGCTCTCAGGCGTGAATGAGAAATCGTACCCGCAGTTCCGGCAGCGCTCGACGCGCTCGAAGCTGATGTAGCGGCACTTCGGGCATCTCATTGAACCGTCACCGGAAGGCCGCTGGTCCCGGCCGTGGCGAGCAGCGCGCGCTGGATGTTCGCGCGCAGCGCCTCCGCTTCGGCTTCGTGTGGATCTCCCGATCGAATCGCGTCCAGCGAGCGAAGCGCGTCGCGAGGCCGTCCCCTGCTGAACATCGCCTGTGCGCGGCCAAGGGCAACCTCGCCCGCGGTAGGCACCGGGACAGGGTCGTCCACGCGGCCGATGGCGCTGCCCGTCGTGCTGCCTGCCGCGTCGAATCGGAAGTCCGGAACGGCGAGTGCACCGGACAGCACGAGGCCGGCACCTGCCAGGAGCGCGAGGACGACAATCGCGACGGCTATCGCCCACGTCGCTTCACGTGAACCGTCGCCCTCTCTCTCACGAACCGCCGGATTCGCACCGCGCCGGCGCAAACCGCGAGGCAGAACGGCCGTCGAGGTTTCCTGATCATGCGGGTGCAGCCTGTCGAGCCGTCCGAGAACGGCGAGCGCTTCGGCGTCGGACGAACCGCGCTTCACGGCGCGCGTGAGAAAGCTTCGCGCCGACTCGGCATCCCCCTCCGCAAACGCGGCGAGTCCGCGATGCACGAGCTCTTCCGACTCGCGCTGACGCTCCGCGATCGCGCTGCGTGCGCGCTCGATGTAGGCGCGCGCTCGCGCGTGGCCGCGATCGAGGAACAACACGCGTGTCCAGATGTGGATGGCTTCGTCGAACTCTCCCGAGAAGTAATGATCGAGACCGGCGACGAGCAGCTCTTCGATGCGGATGTGCGCCGTGCGGTCGCGGAGGATGTCGTGGCGCAGCGGATCGGACATGTTGCTGAGCGCGTGGGGATTATAACAGGACTTACGATTTTGTGTGATACAACCTGCCGATGCCCACCATCGAGTGCGTACCGAACATCAGCGAGGGGCGCCGCCATAATGTCGTCGATCGGATCGTCGCCGCCCTTCGCCAGATCGACGGAGTAAGACTCCTCGATCATTCGTCGGACGCCTCGCACAACCGCTCGGTTCTCACGCTCGCCGGCGCACCGGAGCCACTCAAACAGGCCGTGCTCACCCTCTACCGCCACGCCCTGGAAACGATCGACCTTCGTGCGCATTCAGGTGAACATCCGCGCATGGGTGCCGTGGACGTCGTCCCCTTCATCCCGATTGAGGGTGTGACGATGGAGCAGTGTGTCGCGCTTGCGAGAGAGACCGGGGCGGCGATCGCGGACCAGTTCAAGGTGCCCGTGTATCTCTACGAAGAGGCCGCGAGCGACCCATCACGGCGGAATCTGGAGGACATACGGCGAGGTGAATTCGAGGGGCTCGCTGAAAAGATGCGCCAGCCTGCCTGGCGCCCCGACTTCGGTCCCGCCACGCCCCACGTTTCCGCCGGCGCGTCCGTCGTCGGCGCACGAATGCCGCTCATCGCATACAACATCAACCTCGCGACCGATCGGCTCGACGTCGCGAAGAAGATCGCCGCCGCAATCCGTCACAGCAGCGGCGGCTTCCGGTACGTGAAAGCGATGGGCATCCGGCTCGAGGAGCGGAACATCGTGCAGGTCTCGATGAACCTGACCAACTACGAGAAAACGCCGATCCATCGCGTCTTCGAGGTCGTTCGCCGCGAAGCCGCCCGGTACGGCGTGAACGTGCTCGAGAGCGAGATCGTCGGCCTCGTCCCGTCCGCCGCGCTTGTTGCCACTGCTGAACACTACCT
>DATAFJ010000040.1:0-4312 GCA_036257535.1 Vicinamibacterales bacterium
TCCGCGAGTCGCCGCATACGGCGAGGTCGACGAACTCAATGCGTGGCTGGGTCTCGTCCGTTCGATCGGCAGCGATGCCGGGCTGGCGGCGATGCTCGAGAGGATTCAGCGGGATCTGTTCGCTATCGGTGCGCGTCTGGCAGATCCCGGTAGCAAGGTGGCGCATCGCGTTGCGAAGACGGCCGTGACCGGCGACGATGTCAAGCGCCTGGAAGACTGGATCGACCTACTCGATTCGGAGGTGCCGGTGCTGCGTCGATTTATCCTCGCGGGCGGGTCCCGCGCCGGCGCGTCGCTGCACGTCGCCCGCACCATCTGCCGCCGCGCCGAACGGACGGTCGTCAGCCTCGGCACCGAGCACGTCGAGCCCGAGATCCTCGTGTACTTGAATCGACTGTCCGATCTGCTGTTCGTCATGGCGCGAGTCGCGAACCGACGGGACGGTGCGCCCGAATTCGAGTGGTGAGCCACGATCGAGCGATGGCTCGCGCCTATGAGGAGTGCGAACGGCGCGCGCGCGAGCATTACGAGAACTTTCCAGTGGCGTCGCGCTTCCTGCCAAGGGCGATGCGGCCGCACATCGCCGCGATCTACGCCTTCGCGCGGACGGCCGACGACTACGCGGACGAGCCCGGAATGGCCAAAGAGGAGCGCTTGCGCCTGCTCGACGCCTGGGCCCGGCAGCTCGCCGCGGCGGGGTCAGGCCGTGAATCGGGGTCAGGACGTGAATCTCGTGAATTGTTCACGGCCAGTCCCGATTCACGAAATTCACGGCCTGACCCCATATTCGTGGCGCTCGGGCAAACGATACGGGAGTGCCGTCTGCCGGTGACGCTCTTCGAGGACCTGCTGAGCGCGTTTCGACAGGATGTGACGACGACGCGCTACGACACATGGGAGAGCGTGCTCGACTATTGCCGTCGCTCAGCCAACCCAGTCGGCCGGCTCGTGCTGCGGGTTGGCGGCTATGACGACGCCCGGCTCGACGCCCAGTCGGACGCCGTCTGTACCGCGTTGCAGCTTGCGAACTTCTGGCAGGATCTCTCGCGCGACTGGGCGATCGGCCGCCTCTATGTTCCTCGCGCTGACCGGATATCTGCTGGCGCGTGTGAGGAAGACGTGGCCGAGAAGAGGATGACGCCAGAGTGGCGCCGCGTGATGGGCGTGATGGTGCAGCGGACACGAGCGCTCTTCGCCGCGGGCCGCGGCGTCTGCGATGGCGTCACCGGACGGCTCCGCTGGGAACTGCGACTGACATGGCTCGGCGGCTCGCGGATTCTCGACAAGCTCGAGCGGCACGACTTCGACGTGTTCAACCACCGGCCGACGATCGGCAAAGGCGACATACCTGGCTTGATTCGTGACGCCGTCATCTGGCGCTGACAGCAATCGACCCGTGTCTCGAGACACCAGCTTCTACTATTCGTTCCTGGTACTGCCGCCAGCCAAGCGTCACGCGATCATCGCCGTGTGGGACTTCTGCCGCGCCGTCGATGACGCCGCCGATGAAGTCGGCGAGCGGCCGGGCGTGTCCGCTGCTGACGAGATCGCGCGATGGCGCCGCGAGCTGGCGGCGTGCTTCGAGGGCCGCGAACCTGAGACACGGCAGGGCCGAGCCCTGGCGCCGCTCGTCACGACCTTCCGGCTGTCCCGCGAGCCGTTCGAGTCGCTGATCGAAGGCGTGGAGATGGACGTCGGGACGCGGAGGTACGAGACCTTTGCGGATCTGTATCAGTACTGCATCCGCGTCGCGTCGGCTGTCGGCCTCGTCTGTCTCGACATCTTTGGTAGTCGCGACGCCGCCTCGCGGCAGTACGCGATCGATCTCGGCGTCGCTCTGCAGCTCACGAACATTCTTCGGGACGTGCGCGGTGATCTCGAGAGAGGCCGCGTCTACATTCCCCAGGAAGATCTGCGCGCTGCCGGTTGCTCGGAAGACGATCTGCGAGACGAAGTGGCCAACGCCGGCCGTGGGGTGCGGTCTCCGGCGGTCAAGTCGCTGCTCGAACGACAGGGGAACCGCGCTAGAGACTACTACGCGCGCGCGGCCGGCGTGCTGCCGCGCCAGGAGGCCCGCCGGCTCGTGGCGGCCGAGATCATGGCGGCAATCTACCGTGGGGTGCTCGACGGCATCGAGCGGCGCGATTACGACGTGTTCTCCGAGGTTGTCCGCGTTCCGCGGCCGAAGCGCGCCAGGATCGCCGCCTTCACCTGGATTCGCACGTTGCTGGCACCGGGCATCGCGCGGCCGCGGGTTTCTACGCCCGCTTCAAAATCCCCTTTCGGGAAGCCCCCTTACGGGCAATGATGCCCGACGTCATTGTCGTCGGTGGCGGTTTCGCCGGGTTGTCGGCCGCAGCCGCGTTAGCCGACGCCGGTCGCCAAGTCCTCGTGCTCGAGGCGCGGCCCCAGCTTGGCGGACGGGCGACCGCGTTTCCCGATCGCGTCACGGGCGAGCTCGTCGACAACGGGCAGCACGTCGTGTTTGGCTGCTACTCCCAGACCTTTGCCTTTCTGAGAAGGATCGGTGCCGAGCACAACGTCCGGCCGCAGGCGGCGTTGAGCGTTCCCTATCTGGATCGTTCCGGGAACCGCTCGGTGCTGGAGTGTCCGGCGCTGCCACCGCCCCTGCACCTGCTGGGTGCGGTCCTCAAATGGGACGCGCTGTCATGGGGCGATCGGCTGTCGATCCTGCGGATGGCTCCGTCGCTGCAGGCCGCGAGGCGCGAGCTCGCGCGCACCGGACGCGTGACGGTTGGGGGCGACACCACCGTGTCGAGCTGGCTGCGCGACCGCGGTCAGACCGAGAAGCTGACGGCCTGGCTGTGGGAGCCGCTGGCTCTCGCGGCGCTCAATCAGACGCCCGACGAGGCGCTCGCGACGCCGTTCGTGCGCGTGCTGGCCGAAATGTTCGGACCGGATCAGGCGGCCTCGGCGATCGCGCTGCCGATCCGTCCCCTGCACGCGATGTACGCTGAACCCGCGCGCGCCTTCATCGAGCGCCGCGGCGGCACGGTTCGCACGGGCGCGCTCGCACGCGTGCTGTCGGATGGCACGCGTATTACTGGCGTCGACGTGCGCGGCGAGCGCATTCTTGCCTCGCGTGTCATCTCGGCGGTGCCGTGGTTCGGCATGCGGTCGCTGTTCGCCAGCCCGGCGCCGCCACAGCTGGACCGGCTGCTCGCGGATGCGGGCGCGATGACATCGAAGCCGATCGTCACCGTGAATCTGTGGTACGACCGTCGAGTGATGGATGAACCCTTCGTTGGACTGCCGGGACGATCGATGCAGTGGGTCTTCGACAAGCGGCTGGCCTTCGGCAGCGAAACCTCGCACCTGTCGCTCGTGGCGAGCGGCGCCGACGCGCTGACCGGCGAGCGCACCGAAGGCCTCGTCGCGCGCGCCGCCGGCGAGGTCGCCGAAGCGATCCCCGGCGCGCGCGCCGCGACGCTCGTACGCGGCACCGTGATCAGGGAGAAACACGCGACGTTCTCGCTCGCGGCCGGGCAACCGGCCCGGCCGGGGACGCGCACCGGGCTGACGGGTTTGTGGCTTGCCGGTGACTGGATCGACACTGGTCTGCCAGGGACCATCGAGAGCGCAGTACTGAGCGGCCATTGGGCGGCTCAGGAAATTCTGAATGCTGAATGCTGAAGTGAACTAAGAATTGTGAAGTTCGGAATTAAACTTCGAAGTTGGCAATACTGAACGCCTTCAGGATTCACTTCAGCATTCAGCACTCAGCATTCAGCATTGCAAATGAAGTCCATTATCGTTCACTACTCCGAGATCGCGCTGAAGGGCAGGAACCGGCCATGGTTCGTCTCGCGCCTGGTGAAGAACATCCGCGAGGCGACCTCGGATCTCGACGTCCGACAGGTTCGCGCGCTCCAGGGGCGAATCGAGGTGGTGCTCGGGGCAGATGCGGAGTGGGCGGCGGTGCGCAACCGTCTGGGGAAGGTATTCGGCGCGGGTAACTTCGCCCGCGCCGGGCGCGCGCCGCTCGACCTCGACGCCATCGCGGCCGAGATTTTGCGCGATCTCGAGCCGGAGAATCCGCGATCCTTCCGGGTCTCGGTGCGGCGGGCGGATAAACGATTCCCGATGACCTCGCCGCAGATCGAGCGCGAGGTTGGCGGCCGCATCAAGGAAGCCCGCGGCTGGCACGTCGATCTGGACGACGCGGAATTGACCATTCACGTCGAGACGCTGACGAACGAAGCGTTCTACTTTTTTGGCAAGCATCCGGGCGCGGGCGGCTTGCCCGTCGGAGCGAGCGGCCGGGTGGCCTGTCTGCTGTCGGGCGGAATCG
>DATAFJ010000043.1:0-12341 GCA_036257535.1 Vicinamibacterales bacterium
GGGCGGCGGCAGCAACGACGCCGTGTCCTCAGGCTGGTTCCGATCGCTGGACCTCCCGCGCGTCGACACGGGCAACCTCGGTGGTAACGCCTACGGGGCGAACATCGTGAGCTGCAACGGCTTTCCGACGGCGATCGCCAGTGCGGACACCGTGTGTCCGTCGGACAGCAGCCAGATCTCGACCCACGAGGAGAAGGTGTATTGGGCGGCCCGCGGATGCGTCCGCGTCCAGACCGGCGCCATTACCGGACAGACGGTCGATGGTATCGAAGAGATCTTCGCACGGGACCCGTACGCGCGCTGGGATTCGTCGCTCAACAACGGGCGAGGCGGCCTCGCGAACAGCTGCTGCACACCGAGCCCGCGGATTGTGCCCATCTCGGTCATGGACATCAATGCCTACCTGGGCGCCGATCCGACGGGGTCCGGTGGCGTCGTGAAGATCGTCAATATCTTCGGCTTCTTCATAGAGGGCATGGGGGACGTCGATCGGAACGGCAACCTGATCTTCGATCCGAGCGACCCGATGAACCCGAGAAACAAAGTCGTCGTCGGCCGGCTGATGACGCTGCCCGGACTCGCGAGCGGCAGCTCGGAGATCGACGAGGACGCGGCATTCCTGATGACCATCATTCTGGTGCGTTGATGAAAACGAATCCCCGCGTGACGATCGCGCTGGTCGGCTCGACCGATCGGCAACTGGACGAGCTGCTCAAGCCGGGCGGCGCGCAAATCATCGCCCTTTCGGCTGGAGAGCTTTCGACGCTCACGCACCCAGGCGCATCCGCGCCGGATGCGCTCGTGCTCGACCTCCGTGATCAATCGGCGTTACCGGCGGCATTGGCGACGATCAAGCGTCAGCATCCCCAGATCGGGGTGGTCATCGTAGCGGCGCGGCTCGACCCAACCCTCATGCTCGACGCCATGCGCGCCGGTGTCAACGAGTGGGTCGCGGAACCGATCACGGCGAGCGCGCTGACCGCGGCCATCGACCGGGTGATCGTCCGGCGCGCGAGCAAGCCGGCAATCGCGCAGGTGCTCGCGTTTGTCGGCGCTAAAGGCGGGGTCGGCACGACCACGGTGGCCGTCAACGTCGCAACCGCCCTCGCGAAGAGCGCGCCCCGGAAGTGCCTTTTGATCGATTTCCACCTGGCTCACGGCGATGCCGCGCTCCTGCTGGGCGTCGAGCCGAAGTTTTCGGTGCTCGACGCGCTCGAGAACCCGCATCGTCTCGATGATGCGTTTCTCGGCGGACTCGTCGCGCAGGCAAAGTCGGGCGTCGACCTGCTCGGCTCAGCCGAACGCACCATAGCGAAGCCGCCTGACGCGCAGCACGTGCGCGCGCTCATCGACTTCGTCGCGCAGCACTACGCGTACGTGGTCCTCGACGTTCCCCGTTCCGACCTCACGATCCTCGACTCGCTGGATCTCGTGTCGAAGGTCACGCTGCTCGCCAATCAGGAGCTGACGACCGTTCGCAGCGCGGGCCGGCTGGCGCTCTCGCTGCGGCAGCGGTACGGCAGGGAGCGAGTCGAGATCGTGATGAGCCGCTACGACAAGAACGCCGAGATTCGGCGCGAGGACGTGGAGCGGGTGACTGGCGGCACCGTGCGACAGCTCATCCCGAGCGACTACCGGCTGGCGCTCGAGGCGTCGAACAAGGGGCGGCCGGTTGTTGTCGAGAACCATAACCGGTTGGCGGCCTCGTTTGTGAGCCTCGCGCGCGGGCTCGCCGGCCTCGACGCGGAGAAGCCGACCGCCGAACGCCAGGCCGGCCTGTTCGCTCGGCTGGGTGTGTCGAGGTCCTGAGCCGGACGTCATGAGGTGAGGTGTTGACGATGAATCCTGTTTCGTTCGCTACGGCGCCGGTGTCGGCGGCCGATATCCGCAACCCGCAGTACCAGGAGCTCAAGAGCCGGATCCATCAGGAGCTGCTGAATCGACTGAATCTGGAGCGCCTCGGCAAGATCGCGCGGGAGGAGGCCGAGCCGGAGATCCGGGGCATGATCGTCGGCCTGCTCGACCGCGAATCGGGCACGACGCCGCTCAGCCTCTTCGAGCGCGAGAGCATGATCGCCGATGTGCTGAACGAGCTGTTCGGCCTCGGCCCGCTCGAGCTTCTGCTGCGCGACCGCGATATCTCGGACATTCTGGTCAACCGCCACGATCAGATTTACATCGAGCGGAACGGGCGCTTGGAGGAGACGCCGCTCGTATTCAAGGACGACCGGCACCTGCTGCGGATCATCGAGCGCATCGTCAGCTCCGTCGGCCGGCGCGTGGACGAGTCGAGTCCGATGGTGGATGCGCGGCTTCAGGACGGATCGCGCGTCAACGCGATCATCCCGCCGCTCGCGCTGGACGGCCCCTGCCTCTCCATCCGTCGGTTCCGGACCGACCGGCTCGGCGCACAGGACCTCGTCCAGCGGGAGGCGTTCACTCAGCCGATGCTCGACTTCCTGCGGGCGACGGTTGCATGCCGCCTCAATGTGATCATCTCGGGCGGCACTGGCGCCGGCAAGACGACGCTGCTCAACGTGCTCTCGAGTTTCATCTCCGATAAGGAGCGCATCGTCACGATCGAGGATGCGGCGGAACTGATGATGCGCCAGCGGCACGTCGTCAGGCTCGAGACGCGCCCGCCGAACATCGAGGGAAATGGCGCCGTGCGACAGCGCCAGCTTGTCATCAATGCGCTGCGCATGCGGCCCGACCGCATCGTCGTGGGCGAGGTCCGCGGCGATGAAGCGCTGGACATGCTCCAGGCGATGAACACCGGCCACGACGGGAGCTTGACGACCATTCACGCGAACAGTCCGCGCGATGCGCTGTATCGGCTGGACACGATGGTCGCGATGGCGAACCTGAACATCCCGGAACGCGCCGTTCGCCAGCAGATTGCGTCCGCGATCGACCTGATCATCCAGGTCACTCGGTTGTCGGACGGCACGCGCCGTGTGACCGCCGTCTCCGAAGTCACGGGTATGGAGCAGGACGTCATCTCGATGCAGGACATCTTCCTGTTCGATCGGACCGGCCTCGGCAAGGACGGGAAGGTCCTCGGCCGCTTCCGAGCGACTGGCATCCGACCGAAGTGCAGCCAGCAGCTCGAGTCGTCCGGGTTCCCGCTGCCGATCGACATGTTCGAGCACACGCACGCGGTGGCTTAGTCGCCAGCTTAGGGAGGAACGCCGTGCACGTCCTTGTTGTCGCAACGTTTGCCGGAGTGCTCGTCATCGTGCTCGGCCTCTATTTTGCGCTGATCGTCCGATCGGAGGCGCAGAATCAGAGTCACATCCGGAAGCGCCTCAAAGTCCGCGGCTTGGTGCAATCAACCAGGTTGGGCGGAGTCATGCGTGAGGGCCGCCACCTCAGCTCGGTCAAGCGACTCGAGGACGCGCTCGGACGTCTCGGGAAAGTCCTGGCCCCGCTCGAGAGGCTGATCGAGCAGGCGGATTCGCGGATGTCGGTCGGCCTCGTGCTGGCGATGACTGGAACAGCGGCGCTCGCCGGCTACCTGCTCGTCACCCTGCTGGTGCCGTTCCGCGCGATCGCGGTCCTCGTCGGCGGGATCTTCGCGATGGGACCGTTTTTCTATCTACGCTGGAAGCGCAACCGGCGCTTGCTCCAGTTCGAGGAGAAGTTCCCCGAAGCGATCGAACTTATCGCGCGGGCCCTTCGAGCGGGTCACGCCTTCACGACGGGTCTCTCCATGGTCGCGGATGAGATTCCCGCTCCAGTCGGCTCGGAGTTCCGGCTGCTCTACGACCGGCAGAACTTCGGCATGCCCCTGCCGGAGGCGCTCCGGGGCTTCGCCCAGCGCATCCCGATCCTCGACGCGCGGTTTTTCGCGACCGCCGTTCTCACGCAGCGAGAAGCGGGCGGCAACCTGTCGGAAGTGCTCGACAACCTGGCTCGTGTCGTGCGCGAGCGGTTCAAAGTCAAGCGGCAGGTTCGCGTGATCTCGGCGCACGCGCGCATCACAGGCTGGGTGCTGGTCGCGCTGCCGCCTGCGACCGCGGTCGCCTTTCTCGTCGTCGTTCCAGACACCATCAAGCTGCTGGTCACCGATCCGGTCGGCGTGAAGATGGTCGCGGTCGCAGCGTTTCTGCAGGTGACGGGCGGGCTGATTGTCAGGAAGCTCGTCAACATTGAGTACTGAGGACACTGGACCATGTCTCTCGAGCTGATCGTCGGCCTTTCTGCACTATTTGTCGGCATCGCCGTCACATCCGGCATGCTCGCCTCGAGCCTGCTCGCACGCCACGCGCCTGAGCGCCGGCGTTTCGATCAGCTCGCCGCGGCCGCAGGCCCAGGCGTCGTGATTGATGCGCCGGGGTTGACGGACACGCCCAACGCCCTCGCGAAGCGCATCGCAACCATCGTTCCCAAGTCGCCGAAAGATATGACGATCCTCCGGCGCGCGCTGACGTCGGCCGGCTATCGCAGCGTGAACGCTGCGATTCTGTATTCGGCCGCTCAGACTGTGTGTCCGCTGGTCTTCGCCGTCGTGACGTTGGGGATCCTGGGCTTCACACGCGGTTGGATCTTCGCGATCTTGGCGGCGATCGTCGGCGCAATGGTGCCGGGTTTCTGGCTGACGCACCAGACGAAGCGCCGCCAGAAGGTGATTCGGAACGGTCTTCCGGACGCGCTCGATCTGCTCATCGTGTGCCTGGAGGCGGGCTCGAGCCTCGATCAGGGCATTGTGAAGGCGAGTGACGAGCTCGAGATCGCCTATCCGCCGCTGGCAGAAGAGCTGCGGCTCGTGACCACCGAGATCCGCGCGGGCAAGCCGCGGCTTGAGGCCCTCAAGAATCTTGCCGCCCGAACGAAGGTCGACGACGTGCGCGCGCTGGTGGCGATGCTCGTTCAGACCGATCGCTTCGGGACCAGCGTGGCCCAGGCACTGCGCACGCACGCGGAGACCTCGCGGGTCAAGCGGCGGCAGAACGCCGAGGAGCGCGCCGCCAAGCTGAGCGTCAAGCTGGTATTTCCACTCGTGTTTTTCCTGTTCCCCGCGCTGTACGTCGTGATCCTCGGGCCTGCCGCCATCAGGATCATGAATGTGTTCATGAAGCAGGGTGTCGTGGAGTCGTTCCGGTAACCGCTCGAGAAAGGAGCACGTCATGAGTCTCTCAACCATCGTCTTTGCCGTTCTGGCCGCGCTGTTTGGCGGTCTGTACTTCGTTCGCCGGCGCTCGCGCATGAGCAGCGACGCCTGGGAATAACAATCGAGACTCACTTTGGGCCTAAAGATGCGACGACTGCCTCGACTTGCGGCGCTCGTGGGTATCGTGGGGACGGGCGTGCTGGCGAGCACCGCCTGCGCGACCGCCCCGCGATCGGATCGCCTGAAGGGACACATGATCCGTCGGGCGCCCGACACGGAGGTCAAAGCGCAGAACGAACCGATTCCGGGGGATTCGTTCGAGGCCGTCATCAGCAAGATTCGACACCTGGCGGCAACCGCGCGGCCCGCGGGCACGAAGCAGTCGGGGCCGACAATCGAAAGTACCGATCCGAGGCTCGCCGCGGCCCTGGCGACGCTGCAGATCATGCCGACCCCGGCGGCGCACCGACATGTCGCCGCTGAGTACGTTCGTTTGAGACTGCTCGATGTGGCTTACGACCACTATCGTCGTGCGATCGTGCTCGATCGCGAAGATGGTGCGGCCTACGACGGGTTGGCGCGCATCTGGCGCGACTGGGGCCTGGCGCATCTCGGGCTCGGCGATGCGCGCCGCGCCGTGTACTTCGCGCCGTGGTCGGCCGAGGCGCACAACACCCTGGGCACGATTCTGCAGGCGCTCGGGCAGCGGGCGAGTGCACGGGCCGCCTACGAACAGGCGTTGGCGCTCGATCCGGGCGCCGCATACGCCGTGAACAATCTGTGTTACGTGTCTTTCGTCGAAGGGAAGACGTCGCGGGCGATCGAGCTCTGCAAACGGGCGTCGGCGCTCGATCCATCGCTCGCCGCCGCCCGTCACAATCTCGCCCTCGTCTACGCGGCGGACAATCGCGTCGACCTCGCCGAGCGCGAGCTCGTCGCCGCCAATCGGAAGACGATCGCGTACTACAACCTCGGGGTCATCGGGCTGGCGCGGCGCGACTATCGATCTGCGTTGGCCGCGTTCGAAACCGCGTGCGACGCTGAGCCGGCCACGCCGGCCGCCTGCCACCGCGCAGCCCAACTCCGCGCCAACACCCAAACGCCTCGGGTCTCAGGAGGAACGCACTAATGGTGACCGTTGCCGAGCCAGGCCTTCAGCACCCAACCGCGCCGACCACCCTCGAGGAAGCGGGGCTGAAACCGGATCTCATCATGCAGCTGGCGCTCAAGGCGCTGCACTTCTCCGGTGAGTTGACTGGCACGGAGCTGGCGCGCAGCCTCGGGCTGAATTTCTCCGTCATCGAGCCGGTGATCGAGGGATTGGTCACACAACGGCATTGCGAGATCGCCGGCGGCTCGATGATCGGCCGGTCCTCGTATCGCTTTCGAATCACCGACGGCGGCCGTACCCGCGCCGCGCTGTTCCTCGAAAACAACCACTACGTCGGGTGCGCGCCCGTTCCGCTCGAGCAGTACTACCAATACATGCGCCAGTTCCGCCAAGCGGTGCCCGACCGGGCCACCAGAGAGCAGGTGCGCGCGGCGTTTTCGCACCTCGTGATCAACGATCGCGTGCTGGACCAGCTCGGACCCGCGATCAATGCCGGCCACTCGATGTTCGTCTACGGGCCACCGGGCAACGGGAAGACGGTCATCTCACAGGCGATCCGCAAGCTCCTCGGCGGCACGCTGGCCATCCCGCACGCGCTGGAGGTCGAGGGCAGCATCATTCGTCTGTTCGACCCCGTCAACCACGAGCCTCTGGCAGGAGCGGAGGAAGAGAGCAGCCTCGACATCGGCCAGCCGCTCGACAGGCGATGGGTCGTCTGCAAGCGCCCGATGGTTATGGTCGGTGGCGAGCTCACGCTGTCGTCACTCGAGCTGAGCTACAACCCGACGTCGGGATTCTACGGCGCTCCGGTTCAAACGGTCGCGAACGGGGGTGTCCTGGTCATCGATGACTTCGGCCGCCAAAGCTGCTCGCCTCGCGATCTGCTGAATCGCTGGATCGTCCCGCTCGAAAGCCGTGTCGACTTCCTCACGCTGCAGAGCGGCCAGAAGTTCGAGCTGCCCTTCATGGCGCTTGTCGTGTTCGCAACCAACATCAAGCCGGCCGAGCTCGTCGACGAAGCGTTCCTCCGGCGCATCCATTACAAGATCTTCGCTGAAAGCCCGACGCTGGCGGAGTTCTTCAGGATTTTCGAGAAGGTCTGCGCCGAGCGCGACATACCGTTCGACCGCGGCGCCATCGAGCACCTTTTGCAGACCCACTATCGGCCTCGCCAAGTACAGCTGCGCGGATGTCACCCACGCGACCTCGTGGAGCAGATCATTTCCCTCGCTGATTATCTGGAACGCCCGCGTCGTCTCGAGCCCGAGTTGCTCGACGCGGCCTGCGCGAGTTACTTCGTCGACGACCGGGAACTCCCCCCGTCCTACGCGTGAGACGAAAGCGATGACCGCTCGCATGATGCTGGCGACACTCTTTGCGACACTGACACTGACGCTACCCGGCGGCGCCGGCGCGCGTGTGGGCGCAGCCCCGGCGCCGGAGGCGGGGCTGTCGGTGCGCATCACGTCGCCGCTCGGGCGAACCGGCCTGCCGGAGCGCATCCGGATCGTCGCCCAGGTCAAGGCGCCGGAGAACACGGAGCTCCAATCGATCCGGTTCTACGTCGACAATGTCTTGCTTGGGGAAGATGCTGAGGGACCGCCTTACGCCATCGAGTGGACCGATGAGAATCCCTTCGAGCCGCGCGACATCGCGGTCGAGGCGCGCGATGTCAGCGGAAAGATCGCCCGCGACAGCGTCCACCTCGACGCCCTCGAAGTGGTGGAGGCGGCGGAAGTCTCGGGCGTGCTCCTGGACGTGTCTGTCCACGATCGGGCCGGCACGATCGTAAAGGGGCTGACGGCATCGGATTTCAGCGTGCGTGAGGACGGCATCGCGCAAGCGCTGGACGTGGTCCGCGTCGAGACCATGCCCTCGACGTACACGCTGCTCATCGACAGCAGCCAGAGCATGGCCCGGCGCATCGATTTCGTGCGCGAGGTGGCCGCCGGCCTGGTCGGCCAGCTGCGGCCCGACGACCGCGTCGTGGTCGCGCCGTTCTCGCAACAGGTCGGCCCGATCACCGGACCCTCAACCGATCGCCCGACCGTCACCCAGGCCATCGACAGCGTCGAGTCCCGCGGCGGCACGGCGATTCTCAATGCCCTCGAGAGGATCTCGACGCATCTGATCACCCAGGACGGCCGTCATGCCGTCGTGCTCATGACCGATGGGTACGACGAGCACAGCACCACAGCTCGCGACGCGGCGCTCCAGGCCATCAGGAGCCTCCGCGCGACGCTGTATGTCGTCGGCGTCGCCGGATCGGCGGGCATGTCGTTGAAAGGTGAACGGTTCCTTCGCCAGCTCGCGGCCGAGGCCGGCGGCAAGGCGTTCTTCCCGTCACGAGAGAGCGAGCTGCCGTCGATCCAGCGGCGGGTGGCTGAAGAGGTGCGGCATCGTTACCTGATTGGCTACACGCCGAAGAATCAGCAGGTCGATGGCACGTGGCGCAGCATCGAAGTGACGGCATCGGATCCAGGATGGGTGATCCGAACCCGGCCGGGCTATTTCGCGCCGAAGCCGCCACCGATTCGGCCGTCGATCGAGTTCACCGTGACAAATGCGCGCCAGGAGCTCCTCGATATCACCCGCGACGATGTGATCGTCGTCGAGGACGGCGTCGAGCAGAGAGTGGAAACCTTTCAGGAGGCCGTCTCTCCAGTCTCGATCATCGTGGCGCTCGACTCGAGCGGAAGCATGAAGAAGGACGCGGTCGGCGCCCAGGCCGCCGCGCGCGCCTTCGTGCAGGCACTCCGGCCGGAGGACAGGCTGGCGCTGCTGACGTTTGCCGATCGTGTCTGGTTCGCGCACGACCTAACGACGGAACGCTCCTGGGCCCTCGACGCGCTTGATCAGTACACGGTCAAGGGCGGCACCGCCCTCTACGACGCCGTCGCCGGCGCGCTCATCCGGCTGAAGCGCGAGTCGGGTCGTCGTGTCGTCGTTCTGGTGACCGACGGCCGGGACGAGAACAACGCGGGCACCGGGCCCGGAAGCACGCGGACGTTCGCCGACGTCCTCACGTTGCTCGAAGAGAGCGACGCAACCGTCTTCGCGGTCGGCCTCGGCGCAAAGGCCGACAGGCAGGTGCTCGAGCAGCTGTCCGCGAAATCGGGCGGCGAAGCGTACTTCCCGCAAGACGCCTCCGAGCTCGAACAACACTACCGGAGGATCGTCGAGAACCTGCGACGTCGGTATGTCATCAGCTACACGTCGACCAACGCCAAACGGGACGGCGGCTGGCGACATGTCGAGCTCTCGAGTCGCGTACCGGACACAACGCTGCGGACCAGGGGCGGCTACGCCGCACCGGAAAGATAAGCACAGCACCTATGCGCACATCAGGAGCCGGCACCGGAGACGCACTCATGTTCGTGGCGCCCGCCCTTATCTTTGTCGGGTTCTTCTTTTGGCTGACCGGAGGCCCGACCGACGCACTCGCCGCGTTCGACGAGTTTCTGCGCCGATCCGCGTTTGCGCTGCTCGACTGGGTGAGAGCGCTGCTGCGATAGGCGTTCTCTGAGGAATCGACCATGGCGCAACAGCAACTTCGATTACGCCCCGAGATAGTGCCGCTGCAATGGCACGAGGCCGTGGCTGTCGTGCAGGTCGTGGCCAGGCAGCTCATGGCGTCTGATGCGGAGGGACCCATCCCGGCGGTCGCGGGTCTCGCCGTCGATCACAATGGAAGCGTCCACGTCCTGGATGGTCCGCACATGCCGTCGACGAACCGTGACGGCTCCAAGGGTCTCGCGGCCCTGCTCCGGGAGTTGCTGCGCGGCTCGCCGTCGACTCCAGCGTCACTCGCGTCGCTGGCCGACGGTACGGAGGGAGCATCCGAGCGGTTCACGTCCATAGTGGATTTCAGCCAGGCTCTCGTATTTTTCGAGCGACCGTTGTCCCAGCCCGACCTGGCGGCGCACGCGGCCAGGCTCGCGACCGCGCAGGAACAGCGCCGATTGAACGAGGAGCTCGACCAGCTCACGCAGAAGGCGCGCGAAGTGGAGCCGGCGGCGCAGCAGAAGGAGAGGGGTTCCACTGCGCGCCGACGATCGGCCGGCCGCAAGGCCGCGATTGCCGTTCTCGTGGTCACGTTCCTCCTGGCCATCTTCGTAGCGGCGTTGACAGGCTGGAACAGGATTGGATCCGAGTCAGTGCGAGAGGTGGGAAGCCGCCTCGTGGAGCGGGTTCGCGCGGAGGCCAAAACTGTTCTGACCAGCGAGGCGCCGTCCGAATCGCGCCGGGAACCTCACGCGCCTCCGGACCGGCCGCTCCCGCGCCGTCGAGCGCCGGCCTCGCAGCAGAGTCCTCCGCCCATACCGGAGCTGCCGACCGTCGATCCGCCCGCTGCGGCCGGCGTCGAGACTGGATCGCGGGTCCAGGTCACCATTCGGGACGTGACACCGGAGGCCCGCGCAGAACGGGGTTCCGATGCACCGGCGACGGAGTCGGTTTACAGCCGCGCGAATGACGAGGTCGAGCCGCCAGTCATCATGCGGCCGCAGATCCGAAGCGAGCCGCCCGTCGGCATTCAGGGCCGCCCCAGGCTGGCAACCCTGATCCTCGATATCGATGAACAGGGTTCCGTGAGTCAGGTCCGACTCGCCAGCGTGTCGGCCGAAGAGCGCTACTACGCAGCGATGATGGTCGCGGCGGCCAAGGCGTGGCGGTTCAGACCGGCGCACAAAGACGGAAGGCCCGTTCGATACCGCTTGCGCCTGCGGGTCGCCCAATAGGCCGAGCGCCCGACGCTCGTCGAGGCAAGAAGTCTGGTCCTGGGCAGCATTCTGTTCCCCGCAAGTCGTTTGGTACCCGGACGGAAGTCGGGTACTCCTCATACTCTCGCGTTCGGGGGCCATCCGCAGCTGAACGCCGGGCCTGTGACTGTTGTCGGCGTCCCTAATCCGGACATCAGTGCAGTTCTGTGACATTTGCATAAATTCCGTGTTCCGAAGGCTTTACCGGAGTCCACCGGGCGCGGTGTGTCTTACAACGGGACACATCACGACCTTCCTTTTTCTTCCTACCCGCAAACAACACAAATGAAATGGGTTACGGCATGGTCTGGCTGGTGTGCGACTTGCACCTCAGCCGGTCGTTCTTCCACGTAGGTGACGGCGGCCCGGCCGGGTAGGGTGTGCCCGCGGGAGCGTCGCGCGTGGGACCAAGGGATCCAAGTGGAACCAAACCCGGAGGGAACGGGCGTGGGCGTCCTAGGCCCGCCCGTGATCGTCTCGTCGAGCGAAGCCATGAATGCCGTACTGGGTCTGGCGGCGCGAGCTGCCGCCAGTGACGCCAAGGTCCTCGTGACCGGCGAGAGCGGCGTAGGCAAAGATCTCCTGGCCCGAGCGATTCATACCCAGTCTGCCCGTGCTCGACGGCCCTACGTCGCCGTCAATTGTGCCGGCCTGACGGAGACGCTCCTCGAATCCGAGCTATTCGGCCACGTCAAGGGCAGCTTCACCGGCGCGTACCGGGATAAGCCCGGAAAGCTTCATCTCGCCCATCGCGGCACGCTGTTCCTGGACGAGGTCGGCGAGATGAGCCTGCGGATGCAGGCGCTGCTTCTGCGGTTTCTCGAAAACGGCGAGATTCAGGCGGTCGGCTCCGATCACACGCAGACGACCGTCGACGTGCGCATCGTGGCGGCGACCAATCGGAACCTCCACGAGCTCGTGGCGGCGGGTCGTTTCCGGGAGGACCTGCTCTACCGACTCCGGGTCATCCATCTCCACGTTCCGCCGCTGCGCGAGCGGCCCGAGGACATCCGCCCGCTGGTCGATTATTTTCTGAAGCGGCGTGCTCGCGCCGGTGCCGCGTTCAGTGAAGAGGCGGTGCGGGCGCTCGAACGCCATCGCTGGCCCGGCAACGTGCGTGAGCTGCAGAACGTGGTCGAACAGGCGACGTGGCTCTCGCCGAGCGCGGTAATCGAGGTCGATCATCTGCCCGCCCCGGTCCGGACAGCCGGGGACGCCATCGTCGTGGCCCGCGAGCGCCGGCGGCAGGTGGCGGACGGTCTGTATCAAGCGCTCGTGAAGGGCGGTTACACGTTCTGGGAGCACGTGTATCCGTTGTTTCTCGCTCGCGACATCACCCGGCACGATCTTCGTGAAC
>DATAFJ010000048.1:0-18726 GCA_036257535.1 Vicinamibacterales bacterium
CAGACCCCATTTTTTCGAATTTCGTAAGAATGATGTTCTGGCGCCGTTCTTACGAAATTCGAAAAAATGGGGTCTGACCCCTTCGTTCCTACAACACCCTCACGAAGCCGTACATGTTGTCGTCGACGAAGTGCGGCTGCACCCCGCAGATCACCAGGTAGCGGCCAGGGTTGGGGAACACGACCACTTCCACGCGGTCTTGCGTTGGCTGACGACTCGGATCGAGACCACGATACACGCGGTTCGTCGGATCGTTGATGAGCGGCGGTCCGGGTGGGACCCCCACGGGGACCGTGAGCGAGGCATTGATGTCGCCTGGGTCCGTTCCCGGCGCGTACACGAGCACGTGGTGGAACCCGGCGATGATGAAGTTCACCGTTCCGCCCCGCTTGATGAGCGCCGTGCGCGGAATCAACTGGTGCCCGTTCTGAAAGCGGTCGTTGGGTCCTCCTGCCCCCGCAAACCGGTCGAACTGCATCCAGTGGCCGAAGCTCACGGTGGCGTTCGCCAACGGGCCCTCCACGGACTCGTGGTCGTGACCGCCCTTGGCGGCCAGTGCCGGCGCCGCCACACCGCTTGCGAGAACCGACGTGACGAAGTCTCTCCGCCTGATACCCATACACACCTCACCTGAAGGTCATGGCACCCTCGGCGGTGAGAGAGATTCTAATCTCATCTGTGAGGATAGGAGGCAAGGGAGGCAACGGAACGAACTTTCACCACGGAGACACGGAGTCAATGAGGCAGAACGGAGAAACGATAGGCGAAACCCATTGATCTCCGTTGTCTCGGTGTCTCTGCGGTGAGGTGTGTTCCGTTCCCTCCGTCCTACTCCGGTATCTCCGGCGGCAGTTGCATCCGCGACGTCTCCCGGAACCGCGACGGCGTGACGCCGAACGCGCGCCGGAAGGAGCGTGTGAAGTGGCTGTGGCTCGAGAACCCGGTTTCGAGCGCGAGCGCCGTCAGGTCGTCGGTCCGCGGCAGATCGACGAGGGCGCGGGCGAGGCGGAGCCGCGTGAGGTACTGGTGCAGCGAGGTTCCCTCGACCCGCCGGAACACGTGTGTCAGATACGCGGGTGATGCGCCGACGGCCCGGCCGACGTCGGCGAGGCGGATCGGGTTCGCGAACTCGGCTTCGAGGAATGCTTTTGTCCGGCGAATGAGCCGATCTGTCGAGCCGCGAGCTTCGTCGCGATGACCATTGCTGTCGGTGAGTGCCGCACGAAGCAGTCCGATGACGAGCTCCTCGGCCATCAGCTCGTCGTCTCCTGTTGCGCGGGTCGCCCACGACAGGAACCGCGCGCGAAAGCTCTGGAGCCGCGGGCTGGCCAGCCGGCTGCGGCGCCGGAAGAGCGGATGCGACGGCAGTCGATCCGTATCCGAGTTTGCAATCTCGGCCAGCACGGACAACTCGGGCGTCACGATCAGCTCGCGATAGCCCTCAGGATGCGGCTGGCTGATCCGATACTTCTCACCGCCCGTCACGAACAGCATCTGGTTCGCGTCGCCGACGACGGCGTCCCGGCCGACGTGCCAGACGAGCATGCCGCGGTAGGGAAGACAGAGCTGAAAGTCCGCGGAGAAACCCTCGCTGCCGTTCTGCCGATCAACGGCGCCGGAGCGGACGTCTTCGACGAGCGCCACCGCGAGCCGCAGAAGGCGCGTCCGGGCCGGCGGAGCCGGCTCGTCGCCGCGGCATACCGTCTGCCGCCATCCCTGACTGACGCCGTCCAATAAATCGCCGCTCATCTGGTTCACACCTCGAGCGCTGGCTGGCTGGTCCCGCTCTTACAGTGCCATCGCGTGCGCCTGCGTTCAAGTGTCGCGGCGCAGATCGAAAGATTGTGACAGCCGCGCGCCGTGCGCCTGAAAGACGATGCTGGCGTGAGAGCAACGGAGAACGGCGCGACGGTCATTGCGGTGATCGCCGCGCTCGCCATCGTCGCCGTCGTGTGGATGCGCGAGACAGTCGCGCAGCAGAGTGACGCCGCGGTGAAGAGGACGGTGGAGATTCGTTCGTACAACCTCAAGCCGGGCACGCGCGGTCGCTTTCATCAGCTTGTCGAGCGGGAAGCGCTGCCGCTGCTGCGCCGCGCGAGAATCGACGTCGTCGCGTACGGCGCGTCGCTTCACGATGCCGATTCGTACTACCTGATGCGATCCTTCGCGAGCGTCGACGATCGGCAGCGGACCGAAGACGCGTTCTACGGCAGCGCCGAGTGGCGCCAGGGACCGCGCGAAGCGATTCTTGCCTGCATCGAGAACTACACCACCGTCGTCGTCGAGCTTGACGAAGCGGCGCTCGACGCGTTTCGCGGTGGTACGAGGCTTCAGCCGAGAGGGAATGCCATGACAGAGACGGCCGTCAAATCGGATTACGCCATGCTGCTGGATCTCAATGCGGACTACATCCGCGCGGTCCAGACGTCGGACGTCGCCCGCTTCAGGGAAATTCTCGCGGATGATTTTCTGTGCTCGCTGCCCGATGGCTCGCTGATCGACAAGGCGCGCTTTCTCGAGCAGGCGGCGATCCCGGCCAGCATCGCGAACCTCGAGGCGCACGACGTTCAGATCAGGCTCATGGGGGACGTCGCGATCGTCCACGCGCGGACGACCTTCAACCTTGCCGACGGCCGGCCGTGGTCGGGGCGCTATACGGACGTCTGGACGCGACGGCAGGGCCGATGGGTGGCTGTTGCTGCGCATGTCACTAGACGCTAATACGGGCACGGTTCTGAGTTCGGGGTTCAGGGTTCAAGGGTGGTTCAGGGTTCTGGGTGCTGGGTTCAAGGGGGTTCTAGATTCGGGAAGGTTCAGTGACCCCTGCACCCTGAATCTCCTTGAACCTTGAACACCGAGCCTTGAACCTTGAACCTCCCTTGAACCCTGAACCCAGAACCCCGAACCGCTTCGATTATCATCACCCCATGTACGCGGCACTTCTCTGCGGGGTGTTCTTGATCTGGATCCAGTCGCCGGCCGCCGTCGTGCCCGACAAGGTCACGTCGCTTTTCAACGGCCGCGATCTTACAGGCTGGAAGGCCGACGTGCCTGCGCGCGACAAGGATCCGAGTCTGCCGGACAGCTTCATCGTGCGCAACGGCATGCTCGTCAGCAGGGGCGAGCCCAGAGGACACCTGCTGACGGACGGCGCGTATCGGGACTATCGCCTCGAGGTCGAGTACCGATTTCCCGGAAAGGGCGGCAACTGCGGCGTGTTGGTGCACGCCTCGCGCCCGCGTGCGCTGTACGCGATGTTCCCGCAGTCGATCGAAGTGCAGATGGCGCACGAGAACGCCGGCGACTTCTGGTGCATCCAGGAGGACATCAAGGTCCCGGACATGGAGAAGCGGCGTCCCCGCAAGGAAGGCGAGAAGTGGGGCGGCAGCGAGGGTGACGCCAGACGCATCCTCAACCTCACCGACACGTCTGAGAAGCCGCTCGGCGAATGGAACACCATGGTCGTCGAGGCGCGCGGCCGCACGATCAAGGTGTGGGTGAACGGCGACCCCGTCAACGAGGGCTTCGATGCCACCGCCGACCGCGGACGCATCGCGCTTCAGGCCGAAGGCACAGAGGTCGAGTTCCGCCGCATCGAGATCGGGCCGCTTCCGTGACAAACGGTTTATTGCCGAATTGTGGGATTGGGACAATGAGTCCGCAATCTTCAACGCCACAATTCACAATTGTTCCTACAATCCCCAATCCCCCAATAAGGCAATTGCCGCGACAGGTTTAGTGCCTTTGCCTCCGCAGCAGCTCCTCAGCGATGCGCCCGAGCACGCGTAGGGCCGCGCGGCGCTTGCCGGTCCCCTCGCGAGGACGCGCGATCACGTCGTCATCGTCAACGTCAATCACGCGATCGGAGGTCACGCGCCTCGCGAAGAGGAAGCGGTCGACCCAGTAGTCATCGTTCAGATCGTCCCGCCTGACGCGGCCGTGCCGCTTGCTCGCGTCGATCATCACCCCGCGCCCCTCGTAGATCCCGACGTGCGTGACGAGCGAGTCGCCCGGGTCAGTTGAGAAGAACACCAGGTCCCCGCGCCGCAGCGCTCGTGCTGGATTGCCGGCCCGCGACTGGCTGATGGCGCGACGCGGAAGGTCGATGCCGAACCTCTGAAAGACGTACTGCGTCAGGCCGGAGCAGTCGAACGCGCTCGGGCCCTCCGCGCCCCAGACGTACGGCCTGCCGATCAGGCCTGCGGCAAAGTCCACGGCATCCGATGCCGACGCCGGCGGGCTCGAGGAGAAGACGAGAAGCGACAGGGGTATCGCGCACGCGGTTCTTGGAACCACGGTCTCACCTTGTGTGCGGCAGACTGAAAGCGCGGGTCGCATTGCCCGCCACGGCAAAAAAAACGCCAACGCTGAGCGATCAAATAGTCGTGATTTTGACGACACAATCCAGCAACGGAGCGGCTGAGGTGTCGTATCGACCGTGCTATGGTGCGCTCTCGGATGGACGACCCCTACGCGCTCTCGCCCGGCGCCATCGAGGCGCCGCCGCCGTCGCTGCAGGCCGCGCTCCGCCGCATCGGCCCCGGCATCGTCCTCGCGGCCTCGATCGTCGGATCCGGCGAGGTCATCGCGACCACGACGCTCGGCGCGCAGGTCGGCTTCGCCGCGCTCTGGATCGTGCTCGCGAGCTGCGCGATCAAGCCGGTCGTGCAGGCCGAGCTGGGCCGGTTCACGATCGCCACCGGGAGCACGGGGCTCGAAGGATTCGACCGCGTACCCGGCCCGCGCGCCGGCGTCAACTGGCTCGTGTGGGCCTGGGCGATCACCGTCACGCTGACGCTGATGCAGGTCGGAGGCATGTACGGCGGCGTCGCGCAGGTCCTTCACATCCTGTTGCCGGCCGTGCCCGTGAATGTGTGGGTCGCCATCTGTCTCGCTGTGACGCTGGCCGTGCTGCTAGGCGGCGGCTACGAGCGGATCGAGCGGTTCGCGATCGTCAAGGTCGGACTCTTCACGCTGTTGACGGTCTGCGCGGCGGCCGTTCTGATGCGCCGCTCCGGCGCGGTTGCGGTCAGCGATCTCGCCTCCGGCCTGAATTTCGAGCTGCCAGCGGCCGGCCTCATGACGGCCATTGCCGTGTTCGGCATCACGGGCGTCGGCGCGACGGAGCTCGTGATGTATCCGTACTGGTGCATCGAAAAGGGCTACGCGCGATTCGTCGGCCCCGCCGATTCGTCAGCCGCCTGGCTGGCGCGCGCCCGCGGATGGATCCGCGTCATGCACGTCGACATCATGTGCTCTCTCGTCATCTATACGCTGGCGACGACGGCGTTCTACCTGCTTGGCGCCGGCGTGCTGCATCGCATGGGCCTCGTGCCCGCGAGCCGCGATACCGTCGCAGTACTGTCGCAGATCTACACGCAGACGCTGGGCGGATGGGCGCTCTGGGTCTTCTACGCGGGTGTCGTGGTCACGTTGTACGGAACGATTTTCGCGTCCACCGCGGCGCACGCACGTCTCTTCGCGGATGCCGTCCGCATCGTCGGCGGCTACGAGCGCGACGATGCGCGAAGCCGCGTGCGATGGCGGGACCGCTTCGTCGTAGCGCTCGCGACGATTCCGGCCGTTCTGTACTGGCTGTTCGAGTCGCCGGTGCAGATGGTCGTCGCGGGAGGCGTCGCGCAGGCGCTGATGCTTCCGCTCATCGGGTTCGCCGCGACATACCTGCGCCACACGCACGTACCCGCGGCCATCCGGCCATCGGTGGTGACGACGGTGCTGCTCTGGGTGTCGACGGTCGTGATGTTCGGCTTTGCGGCGTATTACACCTTGTCGGCGATCGGTGCCTAGACGGGCGGTGATCCGACCCGATACAGCATCTCGCCGGCGCGCGGAACAACGAGCGTGTCCGCGCCCAAACTGCCTGACAGGTCCTGGACGTCCACCGCGTCAGGATCCAGATAGTCGAGACTGACGCGTTCGCAGCGCTCGGGCGAGATGCCGGTCGCGAGCGTGACCTTGATGCGAGGGGTCTCCACGCGCGACGCACCGTCGAACGTTCCAAGCCCCTTGACGTGCGTCGAGTGCGCGAGGATGCCGCCGGGGTACTTCCGGAACCGTTCCCACTGCGCCACGAAGTAGTCGCGGCAGTGATAGCCGATCTCGTCGAGCATCCGGCCGTGCGTATAACTGATTTCCCCGACGTGCGGTGCGAAGATGACCACTTCACCGCCGTCGGCAACGACGGGTTCCATCTTGTACATGCCCTTCGCCGCGGTCCAGAGGTCGTCGTACAAGGACGGCATGACGGAGATCACGCGATCGTACGGCTCCTCCACCCAGACGATGTGACGGCGGGATGAGAGCTGTGCGGCCTGACGCCAGGCATCCTTGATGTCCCCGCAGAACAAACCGGCGACCCCCTCATGCGTGACCACGGCGGCAAGAAGCGAAAGCGGACGATCGAGCAGCGCGGCGGCGCGATCGATCACGCGCCGGACCGGCGTGTCGATGGTGCCGATCATCTCGTAGCTGGTGATCAGCGCCCCGAGCCAGTGCGTGAAGTGGATGATCTCTGGGGCCGCAATGCCGGGAAACAGGTACTTCGCGCCGCCGGAAAACCCCGCGACCTCGTGCGGAAACACGGGCCCGCAGATCAGGATGTGGTCGTACTCGAGCGCCAGGCGATTGAGCGCGACCGGCACGTTCTCGCGGAGCCGGCCGTGCGTCAGTTCCTCGATCTCGCGCGCCGGAATCGTGCCGAGGTGCGCGAAGGTCACCGGGTCACTCCAATCGTGGTTGAAGATTCGTGTGCTGCCGACGCGGCCATCGAATACAGGACGGCTGACCAGCCGGCCGAGCCGCGCGTCGTCCATCGCCGCGTGCGTGCCGAGCGCCACGAGGTAGTCGAGCGCGGCGGCGCGAGGAAGGAGCTCACGTTCCAGCGCGTCGAACATGAGCGGCATCGGCATCGTGCGCGTGCCATCGGGGATGATGACGAGTACTCGCCGGCCGTCGAGCGGCATCGACGCGAGCCCGTCGCGGACGATGCGCGCGACGTCGTCAGTGGTCAGATAGCCGTCTGCGAGACCTTTGCCGATCATTTGTAACGACCCTAAAGGGTCGGCCTACGTGACGACCGTTTCGCCGCGCTCGTCCACGCGCAGGGGCGGCGGCTCGCTGGCCATGAGGTACTCGAACTCGCGCCGGAAATCCTGGAGTGAGAGCCTGGCCGTCGCCGCAAGCTTCGCGAGCTCGTGCGGATCCTCGAAGTCGTCCTTCCGGAGCCGGATCATGTAGCGCCGCGCGATCGCATAGCGCGTGGAGGTCACGTCCACGAGGCGAAGCCTGGTTCGGCCCGTCTCCGAATCCATCAGCTGTGTGAACGGGATCGGCACGAAGTGGCCGCCCTGGATGGAGATCATCCCGGCATTGCCGCCGTTGAGCAGGTACTTGGCCGCGCAGTATCCCAGGTCGCGCGTGTACTCCATGTCGAACGGAATCGGATCGGCGCAGCGCAGCTCGTAGCCGACGTTCTTCACCACGGTCGTCGCCTTGATCCCGAACGTCTTGAGACGGGCTGAAACCTGCGCCTTGAGGATCTCGCCGAGGTTCACTTCGGCGATGCGCAGGTGGCCGTGCGCGTCGCGCTCGACCTCGTCGAGACCCTCGAGGTCTTCGGGCGCCACATCGAGTACGACCCCTTCGGCGATCATCGCGACGCCGTCGCGCCGGCCGTAGCTCAGGCGCTTGATGATCGCGCCAACCAGCGTGTCGACGATCGCCTTGAGCCGGATCGGTTTTGGAAACTCCTCCGGAATGAGCGTCAGCGTGGCGCCGGCCGCCTTGCCAATGCCGAGCGCGAGGTGGCCCGCCTTGCGTCCCATTGCGATGACGAAGTACCAGCGCGATGTCGTTTTTGCGTCGACCATCAGGTTCTTGACGATCTCCACGCCGTAGTGGCGCGCCGTCTGGAAGCCGAACGTGTCGACGTGCGGCGGAAGATCGAGGTCGTTGTCGATCGTCTTCGGGACGTGCACGACATGGATACGGCCCGCGGCGCGCTGTTCCAGCTTCATCGCCGAGAAGGCGGTGTCGTCGCCGCCGATCGTGATGAGCTGCGACACGTTCAACCGCAGGAGCGACATCACCGTGTTGTCGAGAAGCTCCGTGCTCTTCGTCGGGTTGGCGCGCGCGATGCCGATGTGCGAGCCGCCGCGGAAGTGGATGCGGCTGACCGCGTCGATCGTGAGCGGTATCACGTGATCGACGTCCCCCGCCATGATCCACTCGAAGCCGTCGCGGATGCCCAGGACGTCTATACCCTGCAGGCGCGCCCGTATCGTGGCGGCTCCTATCACGCTGTTGATCCCGGGGGCCGGCCCGCCACCGACCAGAATCGCCAGATTGTTGTGATGGTCCACTCCTAAGATGATACCCCGCCGGCGTACCGCAGCAGCGCGTCGACGTGAATCTTCGTGGTGTCCAGCAGCGGGATGCCGGCGTGCGACGGCTCGCGCAGCAGGATCGGCAGCTCCGTTCCGCCGAGGATCACGGCCTCGATCCTGTCCCGCGCAACCATCGCGTCGACCATCGCCAGGATGGCGGACCTCGTCGACGGCAGGAACTGTCCTTTCAAGAGCTCGCCCAGATACTTGTCGTGAAGGAGTGCCTGTTCCTGCTCGGTGGGCAGGGCAATGGTAAGTCCGCGGCGGGCGAAGACGTCCGGGTAGAACGACGCCTGCATCGTGAAGCGCGTGCCGAAGAGTGCCGCGCGGCGCAGCCCGAGCGATGCAACGTGATCTCCCACCGCCTCGACGATGCTGACGAGGGGGATGGGCGAGCGACGCTGCACGTCGTCGAACACGATGTGCGGTGTGTTGGCGCAGATGATGGCGACCTCGGCTTCAGCAGCCGCCAGACGCTGAAGCGCGGCAACCAGATAGTCGGCGACGGCCGGAAGCTCGTTGCGCGTCATCCAGCCGATGAGCCGCGCGACGTCGAGGCTGTCCATGACGATCGACGTATGGCCGGCGGCGATCAGGAGCCGATAGTAGTCGATCGTCGACTCGGGCCCGGTGCCGCCGACGAGGCCCACGCGCGTCATCGGTTTCAGTCGAAGGTCGGGAACATTTTCTTCAACTCGTCGACCGGCGCCTGCCGGCCGTACTGGCAGATCTCGAAGGCCTCGGCGTAGCGCACCTTCTTTCCGCGCTCCTCGCCGTAGAGCGCGATCAGCCGGTCGCGGTACTGTTCGGCGACGGCCGCGTTCCGCTGCCTGACGAGATCGAGCAGGTAGGCCGGCCGTTCGCCATCGCCCTGCGGAACGTCCGGCAGCGTCCGCCCTTGCCAGGAGTCCTTGTCGCCGAACTGCGACGGCATCGCCGAGATGCAGCTCCACTTCTTCTCGGCCACGTCGTCAATCGACACGACCAGCGTCGGCGTGAACGGTTTGGGGTCGGTGAAGCCGTCGGAGTAGTGGAGGAAGATCGGATTTCGAGGGACCGGCGGCGTGTCGGGCGTGAAGAACGGCGCGACGACGACAACGGCGGCATCCTCGGCGAGCACGCCGGTGTAACGATGGTCCGGATGGTAGTCGTACGGCCGGTGGCTCATGACGACGTCCGCCTGCCATTGGCGAATGAGCCGCGCGACTGTCTTTCTGTTCTCGAGCGAAGGCGTGAGCTCTCCGTCGTGGATGTCGAGGACCTCGGTCTCTATGCCGAGGATCTTCGCGCAATCCTGAACCTCCGACTTGCGCCGGCGCGCCAGCGGGCCGCCCGCCATCTCGAAGTGGCCGACGTCGCCGTTCGTCATCGACACGAACTTGACCTTGTGTCCGCCGGCCGACCACAGTGACGCGACGCCGGCCGCCTTCAGCTCCGCGTCGTCCGGGTGCGCGCCGAAGGCGATGACCTGCAAGGGGCGCAGCGCGGCGGGCTGAATGCTTGTCGCACGATCGCCAGCCAGCAGGAAGAGAAGCAGGAAGACCGAGCTGCACCGCGTCATTCTTTGTCTCCTCTTGTTACTGTATCGGTGCGAGAAACCGCCGGTACGCGTCATTGTCCCGATCGATCTCGTAACGATAGCCCAGCGCGCGGAGAAAACCTTCGAACGCCGGATACTCCTCGTCGGGCACCTCGAAGCCGGCGAGCACTCTGCCGAAGTCGGCTCCGTGATTCCTGTAGTGAAACAGGCTGATGTTCCATCGCCCGCCGAGCGTTTCGAGAAACTGCAGCAGCGCGCCAGGCCGCTCCGGAAACTCGAAGCGGCTGAGGCGCTCGTTCCTGACGTGGATCGAATGTCCGCCGACCATGTAGCGGACGTGCAGCTTTGCGACCTCGTTGTCCGACAGGTCGACGACCTCATAGCCGCGGTCGCGCAGCACGACCTCTACGGAGTGGGCATCCTTCCGCGAGCTGATCGCGAGGCCGACGAAAATCTGCGCGCGTTCCCGCCCACTCAGGCGGTAGTTGAATTCCGTCACGACGCGCGGCCCGAGGCTGGCGCAGAACTCCCGGAAGGCGCCGGGGCGCTCGGGGATCGTCACGGCGAAGAGCGCCTCGCGCGCTTCACCGAGCTCCGCGCGTTCGGCGACGAATCGTAGACGGTCGAAGTTCATGTTCGCGCCGCTCAGGACGGCCACGAGCCCTCCGCCGCGAATGCCCGTCCGCTCGACGTACGCCTTGAGGCCCGCCACCGCGAGCGCGCCGGCCGGTTCGACGACGGCGCGGCAGGCGTCGAAGACGTCCTTGATGGCGGCGCAGATCTGGTCGTTGTCGACACGGACGATCTCGTCGACCGTTTCACGGACGAGCGGGAACGTGTGCCGGCCGACTCGCCGCACGGCCACGCCATCGGCAAACAGCCCCACGTCGTCGATGTCGACCGGCTCACCGGCCGCGAGCGCCCGGCTCATGGCGTCGGAATCGGTCGGCTCGACGCCGATCACGTTCACCTGCGGCATGAGCGTCTTGATGTAGGCGCCCATGCCGGCGATCAGCCCGCCGCCGCCAACAGGCACGAACACGGCGGAGAGATTTTCCGGGCGCTGCCGAACGATCTCGTCCGCCACGGTGCCCTGGCCAGCAATCACGAGCGGATCGTCGAACGGATGCACGAAGACCATCCGGTTCGCCGCCGCCATCTCGAGCGCGCGGCGCTCCGCGTCCGTGTAGTGATCGCCGTCGAGGACGACCTCGGCGCCCAGATCGCGCACCGCCTGGACCTTGATCTCCGGGGTCGTCCGCGGCATCACGATGAGGGCGCGCAGGCCGAGCCGCCGCGCCGAGAGCGCAACGCCCTGCGCGTGGTTGCCGGCACTTGCGGCGATCACGCCGTGCGCGCGCTCCTCTGATGTCAGTCTCGAGATGCGATTGAAGGCGCCTCGGAGCTTGAAGCTGAAGACCGGCTGCTGGTCCTCGCGCTTCAGGAAGACGTCGTTCCCGACGCGCTCCGAGAACCGCGGCGCCCGATCGAGCGGCGTCTCGTGCGCGATCTCGTAGACGCGGCTCGTGAGAATCGCGCGGAAGATCTCGTCGACGGTAGCAGGTGTAGACGTCACGGCCCGGGCTGCGGTCGGTGGACGTAGTATCTTACCGAAGCCTTGAGTTCTGAGCTTTGAGCTCTGAGTTCTGAGCTTTGAGCCTTAAGCCCTAGGCCCCAAGCCCCATGCCCGAAGCCCCGTGCTGATCGTCGCCTTCCTGGGCGTCGCCCTCGTCGTCGCGCTCATCGCCCTGCGCCTGATGCCGGCGTTCGTCGCGCTGGCGGCCGGGTCGTTCTTCGTCGGCATGGCCTCGGGCATGCCGCTCGGCGAGATTCCCAGGGCGTTTCAGGCTGGCGTCGGCGACACGCTCGGCTTCGTTGCAGTCGTGATCGCGCTTGGGACGATCATCGGCAGGCTGCTTGCGGAGTCCGGTGGCGCGCTCGTCGTTTCCCGCGCGCTCGCGCGCGCGCTCGGCGAGCGTCGACTCGATTGGTCGGTGATGCTGTCCGGGTTCATCATCGGCCTGCCCGTGTTCTTTCAGGTGGGGCTCGTGCTCCTCGCGCCGGTGCTGTTCACGCTCATCCGGACGACCGGCGCGCCGCTGCTTCGTCTGGGGATTCCGCTCGTCGCCGGGCTGTCGGTCGCGCACGGCCTCGTGCCGCCGCACCCGGGACCGCTCGCCGCGATCGAGAGGCTTGGCGCCGATACGGGCCGCACCCTGTTCTACTCGATCATCATCGGCTTTCCCGTCGCGGTCGTCGCGGGGCCCCTGTTCGGACGGTTCATCAGCCGCCGCGTGAGCGTCGCTCCCGGATCGATGGCGGAGCAGCTGACCGGAAGTCCGACCGCCTCACGCACCCCGTCGCTCGGAATCACCCTCATCACGATACTGCTGCCCGTGCTGCTGATGCTTCTGGCGGCGCTGGCACAACCCACGATGCCCGACGGCATGGCGCGGCGCTGGTTCATCTTTGCCGGCAGCCCGCTCGTCGCGATGCTCGCGGCGACGCTCCTGTCCCTTTACACGCTGGGCCGGGCGTGCGGCTTCGATCGCAACCGACTGTTGCGTTTTGCGGAAGAGTCGCTGCCACCGATCGCCGGTGTGCTTCTCGTCGTGGGCGCGGGTGGCGGCTTCGGCCGCGTGCTGGATGCGGCGGGGGCGGACACGGCGATCGCGGAGGCCTTCAGCGGGCGCGCGCTCTCGCCGATGGTGCTCGGCTGGGGGATCGCGTCGCTGCTCAGGCTTGCCGTCGGATCTGCCACTGTGGCTGTGATCACCGCCGCGAGCATCATGGCGCCCATCGCCGCTGCCATGCCGCTCGTAAACAAGGAGCTGCTCGTGGTTGCGATCGGTGCCGGTTCGCTCATCGCGTCGCACGTCAACGACGGCGGGTTCTGGCTCGTGAAGGAGTACTTCAACATGACGGTGCCGCAGACCGTGGCGACGTGGACGGCGATGGAAACCATCATCGCCGTCGCCGGACTCGCGGGCGTGCTCCTCCTCGGCCTGGTGGTTGGCTGACCATGACTGACACGCCGGGCTTCCTGATCTGCGACGCGCATCTCGACCTCGCCATGAACGCGCTCGAATGGAACCGCGATCTGTCGAGGCCGATCGACGAGATTCGTGCGCGCGAACAGGGTCTGGCCGACAAGCCGGATCGCGGCCGCGGGACCGTCTCATTCGAGGAGATGCGGCGCGGACGCGTGGGGCTGTGCGTGGCCACGCAGATCGCCCGCTACGTCGCGCCGGGCAACCCGCTGCCTGGTCATCACTCGCAGGAGCAGGCCTGGGCGACAACACAGGGCCAGCTCGCGTGGTATCGGTCGATGGAGGAGCGCAGCGAGCTCGTGCGAATCACGAATCGTGAGGCGCTCGATCGCCACCTGGCGCACTGGCAGACCTCCGGCGCTGACGGATTGCCAATTGGATACGTACTGAGCCTCGAGGGGGCCGACTCGATCGTGACGCTGTCACATCTCGAGCGCGCGTACGAGCAGGGACTGCGCGCGGTCGGTCCGGCGCACTACGGCCCGGGTGTGTACGCGCAGGGCACGCACGCGAGTGGAGGTCTGACTGCACGCGGCCGCGAGCTGCTGCGCGAGATGGAGCGGCTCGGCATCATCCTCGACGTCACGCATCTGTGCGACGAGAGCTTTCGCGAGGCGCTCGATCTGTTCCGCGGCCCGGTCTGGGCGAGCCACACGAACTCGCGGGCGCTCGTCCCGGACGGCCGTCAGTTCTCCGACGAGCAGATCCGCGAGCTCGTCCAGCGCGGCGCCGTGATTGGCGTCGCGTTCGATGCCTGGATGCTCGTGCCGGGCTGGGTGCGAGGGAAGTCGACGCCCGAGCGCGCCGGTGTCACGCTCGAGACCGTCGTCAATCACGTCGATCACGTCTGCCAGATCGCCGGCGACGCGCGGCACTGCGGGATCGGATCCGATCTCGACGGCGCCTTCGGCCGCGAGCAGTGCCCGTCGGACGTGCACACGATCGCGGACCTCGGCCGGCTGCCAGGGCTGCTCGCTGCGCGTGGGTACAGCCGTGAGGATGTGGAAGGAATTGCGTGCCGTAATTTCGTACGGTTCCTGCGGGATGTGTGGGGAGGGTGATTGCTTCAATGCGGACCGCCATTCTCATCCAGATCGGTCTCGTGGCCGCGGCGTTGGCTCCGATCGATCGCGTCGCACTCGTCGTCGGCGACGGCCTGAAGGAGCCCTTCGCCGTCGACTTCGACCGCGCCGGCAACGTCTACATCGCCGAGCATGCGGGAAACCGCGTGACCGTCGTGTCGCAGGACGGAAAGCAGCGCGTGCTCGCGGGAACGGGCGAGCCGGGTTTGTCGGGAGACGACGGGCCGGCGGAGAAGGGGCAGTTCAGAGGACCGCATCAGCTGCTCGTCGGGCCGGACAGCCATCTCTACGTCGCCGACACCTTCAACCACGTCGTCCGCCGAATTGATCTGAAGACAGGCATCGTCACCCGCGTTGCCGGGACGGGAGAGAAGGGCTTCGGCGGTGACGGCGGGCCTGCGGTGAAGGCCGTGTTCGATGGAACGTTCGCGATCGCCTTTCACCAGAACCGGCTTTATATCTGCGATCTCGGCAATCGACGCATCCGCGTGATGGCGCTCGACACGGGGATCGTGACGACGGTCGCGGGTAACGGCGAGAAGGGCGTACCGGCCGACGGCGCCGATGCGCTCACGCAGCCGCTCGTCGATCCGCGAGCGATCGCGTTCGATTCACGAGGCAACCTCTACATCCTGGAGCGGGGCGGGCACGCCCTTCGCGTCGTCGATCGCGCGGGCAAGATCAGAACGGTTGCTGGCACGGGACAGCCCGGCTTCTCGGGCGACGGCGGCCCTGCTCGAATGGCGCTGATGAACGGACCGAAGCACGTCTCCATCGACAAGGACGACACGGTCCTGATAACCGACACGGAGAACCACGCTATACGCCGCTACTCGCCGGGGGACGGAACGTTGTCCCGCGTGGCCGGCACCGGCACGAAAGGCGCCGGCGGTCTCAACGGCCCGCCCGACCGCTGCGAGCTCGCGCGACCGCACGGCGCGCAGGTGCATCCCACAACGGGCGATATCTACATCTCCGACAGCGAAAATCATCGGGTCATTCGGATCACGAATCAACGTCGTCCTTAGTCCTTAGTCCGTCGTCCACTTGACATACAAGTGAAGCCCATGCCATGGTTCTTCACTGGGATGCCTGGTGGAGAGAGCCGCGTCGCGCTTCTGCAGGGCACGCTCGACCTGATCGTGCTGAGGGCCTTGTCGACGATGGGGCCGCAGCATGCGTATGGGCTGGCGTCGAGACTGGAGCAGGTGACGGAGCATCCGCTGACGCTCAACCAGGGCACGCTCTATCCGGCGCTCGTGCGGCTGGAACAGAAGGGCTGGATCAAAGGCACCTGGCAGAAGACCGATAACAACCGCGACGCGAAGTACTACGCCATTACGAAGACCGGCAGGCGCGCGCTCGGGAAGCAGACCGAGCGCTGGCGCCGTCTCGCCGGCCTGGTGGACCGGCTGCTCCTCGACGAGACCTAGCGATGGCGGCTCTCAAGCGCTTCCTTGCGAGGCTGTCGAACCTCTTTCATTCCGGGCGCGCCGAAAGCGAGCTCGCACGGGAGGTCGCCGCACACCTTGCTCTGCTCGAGGACGATTTTCGACGTCGAGGACTATCGCCGGATGAGGCGAGGCGCGCGGCGCGGCTGGCACTCGGAGGCATCGATCAGGCGAAGGAGCTTCAACGCGACGCGCGATCCTTCGTCTGGCTTGAAGACCTGCGCCGGGATCTGAGCTACGCAGTCCGGTCGCTCGGCCGCAGCCCCGGCTTCGCGGTCATCGCCATCCTCACGCTCACGCTCGGCATCGGCGCAAACACCGCCATCTTCAGCGTCGTCAACTCGGTGCTGCTGCGGCCGCTGCCCTATGCGGATCCGGATCGCCTTGCGGGCCTCTTCTACCATCAGCCGGCGTCGGAGTCGCCGACCGGCGTGCCGCGCCGGCTCAGGGTCGGGCTGAGCGTCGCCGACCTCATCGAGCTGAGGCGCCGGACCTACGTCATCACTCACGCCGGCGCTTCGGGCCTGTCGTTCATGGTCATGACGGGCGGGAACGAGACGACACGTCTGGAAGGCGCGCGTGTTTCGCCGGCCCTCCTGCAGACGCTCGGCGTGCGGCCGGTCCTGGGCCGCATCTTCACGCCCGCGGACGAATCGGTGGGCGCGGAGCCGGTAGTCATCATCAGTCATGCCGCGTGGCGCAGATACTTCGCCGGCGATCCGGCTGCGCTCGGCCGGACCGTTGCGCTGGACGATGTGTTTGCGCGAATTCCGCCCAGTTCCGCGCGTGCGCCGGTCAGCGACGGTCCGACTCGCTACACGATCGTCGGCGTGATGCCCGAAAGCTTCAGTCTCGGCCGGCAGGATCAGTTCTGGATCCCACTCGGCCTGACCGCTTCGCATGGCAGGCCGCAGCCGCGAGGCGACTTGATTGCGCGTCTAGCGGACGGTGTCTCGCCCGGTGCGGCCGCGGCGGAAGTCGGCGGGATCGTGCGCGAGCTCCATAACCAGAAGCCCCTCACATCGGGCGCCCGATACGAGTTCGTTCGACTCCAGGATCTCGTCGTCGCGCCCTTACGGCCGGCGCTGCTCGTGCTGATGACGGCGGTCGGGTTCGTGCTCCTCATCGCGTGCGTCAACGTCGCGAACCTGTTGTTCGCGCGCACGTCGGCGAGAGAACGCGAGATCGCCGTTCGCGCCGCCCTCGGCGGATCGCGCGGGCGCATCATCCGCCAACTCCTGACTGAAACGATGGTCCTCACGTCCGCCGGCGCGATCGCAGGCATTGCGCTCGCGTTCGGCGGGATCCGCCTGCTGCGCACGCTGGCGACGACGATTCCGCGGCTGGACCTGGGTGTTCAGCTTCCATTCCCGCGACTCGAAGAAATTGCCGTCGATACCGGGGCGCTGGCTTTCGCGCTCGCGGCAGCGTTCGTCACAGCGGCGCTCTGCGGGCTCGCGCCGGCGCTGAGGCACTCGCGCGTCGACCAGGGAGCCACGTTGAGGACGAGATCGGAGCGGAACCGCACGCGCGCCGTGCTCGTCATCGCCGAGGTTGCGATGGCCACCGCGCTCCTCGTCGGCGGCGGTCTGCTGATTCGCAGCTTCGCGAATCTCGCGACCGTCCGTCTCGGTTACGACCCGTCGAACGTTTTGACCTTTCAGGTCGGCCTGCCTCCCGATCGCTACTCCAGTGTTGAGCTGAGGGCGTTTGCGGAGACTCTCGTGGCGCGGCTGGAGGCGGCGCCTGGCGTAACGGAAGCTGCATACGCGCGCCAGTTGCCGCTCGTCGCGATTGCGGAGAACGCCTGGTTCAGAAAGACGCCGAGCCTGCCGAACCCGCTCCCGCCGAACAATCCCGAAGGATCGCCGGATGCGCGGCTGGTCAGCACGGACTATCTCGACGTCATGGGCATCCGTGTCGTCGCCGGTCGAGGCTTCGCTCAGAACGATGACGCGGGCCGCCCGCGCGTGTTGCTCGTGAACGAAGCGCTCGCGCGCAGGGACTTTCCAGGCGAGGATCCCGTCGGTCGGTTCGTGTATGTCGGTCGCGATTCAGATCCGTGGCAGATCGTCGGCGTCGTCGGGGACGTCCGCCAATTCGGCCAGGATCAGGAGCCGAGACCGCAGCTTTTTGCCGACTTCCGCCAGTGGCCCGACTCGGACAGAGTGCTCTTCACGTTCCTTGGGCCGTACTACGCCGTGCGCGTCGACGGCGATCCTGCTGCCGTTGTCGCGCACGCGCGCACGATCGCGCGCAGTCTCGACGCGGATGCAGGGCTCTTCAACGTGGCGACGATGGAGCAGCTGGTGGCGAACCGGATCTCGCGGCCGCGGATGTATGCGGTGCTGCTGGGGGTGTTCGCCGGGATCGCGGCGGCGCTGGCGGCCATCGGGATCTATGGGGTGATCGCCTACGCCGTCGCGCAGCGCACGCACGAGATCGGCGTGCGGATGGCGCTCGGCGCGCGGCCGACGGACGTGATCCGCCTCGCCGTCGGCGACAGCCTGATCCGGACGGCGATCGGGATCGCGCTGGGGCTGGCCGCGGCCGCATGGCTGATGCGCTTCCTCGAGGGCATGCTGTTCGGCGTGACGCCGCTCGATCTGGAGACGTTTGCGGTGGTGGCGGCAGGGTTCGCGGGGCTGGCGGCGTTGGCGTCGTTCCTGCCTGCGCGCCGAGCCGCGAAGGTCGATCCGCTCATCGCGCTGGGCTGCGAGTAGTGACATGTTCGTGTGGAGAAGATTTCTTCTCCGGCTTCAAAATACGTTCCAGTCGGCAAGGGCCGACGCCGAGCTCTCGCGAGAGCTCCGGGCGCACCTCGCGCTTCTCGAAGACGAGTTTCTACGGCGCGGGATGACTTCGGAGGAGGCCCGCGTTGCTGCGCGACGCGCACTAGGCGGTGTCGAGCAGGCCCGGGAACTCCACCGGGATGCGCGGTCCTTCAGATGGCTGACGGACTTGGGCCAGGATGGGCGCTATGCCATCCGGACACTGGATCGCGCCCGCAACTTCGCCGCAACCGCCGTCGTGACGCTCGCCATCGGAATCGGCGCCAACACAGCGATCTTCAGCGTCGTTCAGTCGCTTCTCTTGACGCCCCTCGCTTACACGGATTCAGACAACCTCGTTCAGATTGTGGTCTGGTTGCCCGACCCGTCTTCGGATGCTCCCATCCGCGTCCCAGGAACCATGAGC
>DATAFJ010000053.1:0-1884 GCA_036257535.1 Vicinamibacterales bacterium
AGCCGCGACGAGCTCGGCCGGCTGGCCGACGGCTTCAACCGCATGGCGGGCAACCTCCGGGAAGTACGGCAATCGGACCTGGGAAAGCTGCTCGTCGCACAGCAGACCGCCGAGGCGGCGATCGATTCGCTCTACGACCCGGTTCTCCTGACCGATGGCGAGTCCCGCATCAGACGGCTGAACCGCGCGGCCGAGCACCTCTTCGGGCCGGAGTCGGCGAACGCGGGCCGGCGCATCGCCGAGGTCGTTCAGGACAGCCGCATCGCTCTCGCCGTCACGGAAGTGCTCCGGTCGAGGAGCGCCGTGGCCGGCGAGGGATCAGCGGCGGTCGTGCCGCTCCGCGTCGACGGCGCGGAACGCTCGTACCGCATCCGATCGACGCCGATGTACGACAGCGACCGCAGCCTCCTCGGCGCCGTCACGCTGCTCGAGGATATTACCCACCTGCGGGAGATAGACCGCCTCAAGTCGGAGTTCATCGCCGCCGCGTCGCACGAGCTGCGCACGCCGCTGACGAGCGTTCAGCTGGGCATCCACCTGTTGCTGGAAGGAACGGCTGGCGAGCTGAACGAGCGTCAGCTCGACATCCTCCAAATGTGCCGGGACGACGCGACGAGGCTGGAGAAGCTGATGAGGGACCTGCTCGACCTGTCGAAAATCGAGTCGGGCGAAGCGGCACCACGGTTCGCATCGATCCCGGCCGGCCGCCTGGTTCGTGACGCCATCGAGCCGCTGCGGCTGCAGGTGGAAGCCAAGGGATTGAAGCTGACCATCGATGCCCCGCCTGACTTGCCGTCTGTCCGGGCCGACCGCGCACAGATCGAGCGCGTGCTCGCGAACCTCATCACCAACGCGGCCCGTGCGTCGGAGCATCGCGGAGAGATCGCGGTCACCGCGGAGGCACGCGGCGACCACGTCGCCGTCACCGTCGTGGATCACGGGCGTGGCATCCCGAAGGAGTATCTGCCGCGGATCTTCGACCGCTTCGTTCAGGTGCCGAACGCGCCGCCTGGCGGGGCTGGGCTCGGACTGGCGATCTCGCGGCGGATCGTCCAGGCGCACGGCGGCCAGATCGCCGTGCAATCGGAGCCGGGGCGGGGGTCGTCGTTCACTTTCACGCTGCCGTCGGCTCGAGCAGAGCAACCAACGACACCACAAATCGAGATGAAGACATGAAGATTCTCATCGTTGACGACGAAGATCACATCCGAGCGATGATGCGTCTCACGCTCGAAGCGGCGGGACACAGCGTCGCGGAAGCCAGCGATGGACCGGCCGGCCTGCAGGCGTTCGGGGACGGCCAAGGCTGGGATGTCGTGCTCCTGGATCAGAAGATGCCAGGTGTGGAAGGGACCGAGGTCCTTCGAGAGATGCGGCGCCGGAAACCGGGCGCCGTCGTCATTCTCGTGACGGCCTTCGCGTCGATCGACCTGGTCATCGAGGCGATGCACCTCGGCGCAACAGATTTCCTGCGAAAACCGATGACGCCGGACGCGCTGCGCGGCGCCGTCGCGGCGGCCGCCGGTCGTCCTGCCCCGCCAAGGACGATTCCCTCCGCGCCGGCAAGGCCGATCGAGACGCTCACGATGAACGGGTTTCACATCAGGCATACCGGAACCGACCGCGACGCGTCCGGGGCAGTGCGGCATCAGTTCACGGTCACGCGATATCCGCAGCAGCAGGAACAGGCAGTGAATGTGACCATCGATCCGGAAGCGGTGGCACGAGTGGAACGCTTGACGAAGCGCGAGCTGCCTGCCGATGCCGGCTTCTGGCGGCAGCAGGCGGAGCGCCTGCTCGCGGCGTATCTGTGGAGTGAAGGCGCGATACCACTCGCGGATCAACTGCGCGTAGCCCACGTCTCGCGCGCCGACATGGACCTCG
>DATAFJ010000119.1:0-9679 GCA_036257535.1 Vicinamibacterales bacterium
TGCTGACGGTGGTGGGCCGGGGCGCCACCTATGACGCCGCGATCGCGCGCGCGTATGATGGCGTTTCGGCGATCAGTTTCGAGCAGATGCACTTTCGGAGCGACATCGGGAAGAAAGCTCTCACAAGCCCTAATGCCTAGTGCCTACGAGTACAGTCCATGCAGATTGATGTCTTGATCCTGATGGGTTCCGATTCGGATGCGCCCGTAATGCAGGCGTCGGTTGATGTGCTCCGCGAGCTCGGCATCGCGTGCGAGATGACGGTCGCCTCGGCGCACAGGTCTCCGGAGCGTGTCCAGCGGCTGATTCGAGAGGCGCCCTCGCGCGGCGTCAAGCTCTTCATCGTCGGCGCCGGCGCCGCCGCTCACCTCGCAGGTGTGGTCGCCGCGCATTCGACGATGCCGGTCATCGGCGTGCCGATCGACTCGTCCGCATTGAAGGGCCTCGATGCGCTGCTGTCGACGGTGCAGATGCCGCCAGGCGTTCCGGTCGCGACCGTGTCGATCGGAAAGCCGGGTGCGACGAATGCCGGCGTGCTCGCCGCCCAGATTCTGGCGGTCGGAAACGCCGACGTGCGGACGCGGCTCGACGTCTACAAGAAGAAGCTCGCGGACAAGGTCGAGGAAGCTGCTAAGACCCTTCAGCAATGAAGTACGCAGTTATTACCTTCGGCTGTCGGGTGAACCAGGCGGACTCGCTGCACCTGGAAGAGCAGCTCGCGGTTCGAGGAGCTCGGTCCGCCCCGCCGGAGGCAGCCGATCTCGTCATCGTCAATACCTGCTCCGTGACCGCCTCAGCCGATCAGGGGGCGCGCCAGACGATCCGGCGCGTAGCCCGGATGAATCCGCGCGTGAAGATCGTCGCGACCGGCTGCTACGCGACGCGGTGCGCGGACGACGTGGCTGCGCTGCCCAACGTTCTGCACGTCGTCCGTAACGACGACAAGGATAGGCTGCTCGACAACCTTCTATTGGGCGGCGACGGGCCGTGCGGCGCGCCTCTCGAGCCGGGCGTCGCCGGGCGAACGGCGTGGACGCTGCGCGTCCAGACCGGCTGCGACGAGCGCTGCAGCTACTGCATCATTCCGACGACCCGCGGCCGCGGGAGGAGCACGCCGCTGGATCGCATCCTCGACGAGGTCGAGCGAGTCATACAGGCCGGGTTCAAAGAGATTGCGGTTACGGGAGTCCATCTCGGCTCGTACGGCCGAGATCTCACGCCGGCTTCGAGCCTTCACGAGCTTCTCGCGGCCCTGGCCGATGTAGACGATGACGTGCTTTTCCGCGTGAGCTCGCTCGAGCCGATGGACTGCACGCCGGCGATCGTCGAATTGGTTGTTGACTCGCCGCGCCTGGCGCCGCATTTTCACCTTCCGCTGCAGCACGCCAGCGATCGGATCCTCGAGGCGATGCAGCGGCCCTACACGGCGGCGTTTTACGCGACGCTCGCTGAATCGATTCGCGTGAAGCTCCCGCACGCCGCAATCGGATCCGACGTGATCGTGGGTTTTCCCGGCGAGACGGACGAGGACTTCGCCGAGCTCGAGCGCTACCTCGAATCTTCACCGCTGACACATGTTCACGTGTTTCCGTATTCGGATCGGCCGGGGACTCGCGCTTCCATGCTCGACGGCAAGGTCCCAGGGCCTGTCGTGCGGCAGAGAGGGCAGCGCATCCGTGAGGTCGGCGTGGCGCTGGCGGCTCGCTTCCGTGCCTCTCAGTCGGGCTCGGTCCGGCGGGGCCTGACGCTCGAAGACGGTACGCTCGTCGTAACTGACAACTACCTGAAGGCGAGAATCGCGTCTGGATTGCCGCGCAACGTCTGGACCGAGCTCGCGATCCCGCCGGACGAGGCTAAAGCCTCGTGTCACCCGCTGGCGCCGATCGCATGAGCGCCGCGGCCTGCTGGCCGGTCGACGGCCGGGATCCTTCCACGATGAGCTGACCGCAGGCGGCGCGGATGTCCCGGCCGCGGCTCTTGCGCACGGAAACCGTCAATCCATGCGACGCGAGCTCTCTCGCGAACGCATCCACCCGTTCGTCGGACGGCCGCGCGAACGGAATGCCCGCGGCCTCGTTGAGCGGAATCAGGTTCACCTTCCCCTTGACTCCGTGCAGCAGCCTGACGAGACGCCGCGCATCCTCCGGCGTGTCGTTGATGCCGGCGAGTAGCACGTACTCGAACGTGATCCGGCGGCGGCGCTTGAGCGGAAACGCGCGGCACGCGTCGAGAAGATCCTGCAGGCCGTATTTTCGATTGACCGGCACGAGCGCATCGCGCTGGTCTTCCGTCGTGGAATGCAGGGAGATCGCCAGGTTCGGCATGATCGACTCGCGGCCGAGCCGCTCGAGCGCGGGAAGCACGCCTACCGTCGACAGCGTTATCCGGCGCTCGGGAAGCGCGAGCCCGTGCTCGTCGTGTAGGATGCGCAGCGCCTTCATCGTCTCGTCGTAGTTGTGCAGCGGTTCCCCCATCCCCATCAGGACGATGTTGAAAGGTTTGCCCAGGAGGCCGGTCTCGGCGAGGAGCACGCGGACCTGTGCAGTGATCTCGCCGGCGGTCAGGTTGCGGGCGAGCCCCATCCTTCCCGTCAGGCAGAAGGCGCACTTCATCGCGCAGCCCGCCTGGGTCGAGATGCAGAACGTGTCGGCGGGCGTGTCCGGGATGTAGACCGACTCGATCGCGTTGCCGTCGGCGAGCTTCAGCAGAAGCTTCGTCGTCCCGTCGACCGACACGTCCTTCCGCGCGACGACCGGCGTCGTGACTTCGTACGATTCCGTCAGAAGACCCCGCAGCGCCTTCGGCAGGTCCGACATCCGCGCGAAGTCGGCGACGCCCCGGCGATACAGCCAGGAGAAGATCTGCCGCGCGTGATAGGCGGGGCGGCCGATTGACGTCAGCTGCGCTTCGAGATCCGGACGTTCGAGCTCGCCGAGATCGCGGATGGTGCGCGTAGTCATCGGCTGACCTGAAATTGTACTGCGTTGAACTCGACGGCACTGCGTGGTATCATCTGTCTTTCCTTTGATGCTCGCATAAGCCCTTTTGGTCCAATGGGTTGCGCGGTGCGCGTCTTAAGTGCCCCGGGGCCCCTGCCCCGCGGTCGTCCCCGTTAACGATGGTCACACGTGAGGTTCTCGACGGCGGTCTTCGACTCATTACTGAGTCAATGCCGCATGTCCGTTCGGTCACGATCGGGGTGTGGCTCACGCGCGGCTCGCGACACGAAAGCGATGCGGAGGGCGGGATCGCGCACTTCGTGGAGCACATGCTCTTCAAGGGAACCGAGAACCGCACGGCCGAAGACATCGCGCAGGAGATCGATTCGATCGGCGGCCAGCTCGACGCGTTCACGGCGAAGGAGTACGCCAGCTACTACATCAAGGTGCTGGACGAGCACCTGCCGGTTGCGGTCGATCTGCTGTCGGACATCGTGCGGCGCCCGAAGTTCTCGGCCGCCGAGATCGAGCGCGAGAAGAAGGTGATTCTCGAAGAGATCAAGATGGTCGAGGACACGCCGGACGATCTCGTCCATGAAGTCTTCTCGCAGCATTTCTGGGAAGGGCATCCGCTCGGCCGTCCGATTCTCGGCAGCCCCGAAACGGTGGAGGCGTTCGCGGAGGACACGCTGCGGCGCTACTTCACCGATGCGTACGTCGCGCCGAACGTCATCGTGGCGGCGGCCGGCAACATCGCGCACGAGCGCGCGCGCGATCTGGTCGGCGCCGCGTTTCGTGATCTGCAGTCCACAGGTTCTCTCGTCGTCGACAAGCCACCGCGCGTGGCGCCTCAGCTCATCGTTCGCGCGAAAGAACTGGAGCAAAGCCACATCTGCCTCGGGACCACGAGCTATCCGCAGAAGCACGACGACCGGTATGTGAGCTACATCCTCAACACGCTGCTCGGCGGCTCGATGAGCTCGCGCCTTTTCCAGAACATCCGGGAGAAACGCGGCCTTGCGTATGCAGTCTTCAGCGGCCTCAGCTCCTACCGCGACGCCGGTTCGCTGACGGTGTATGCCGGCTGCGCGAACGAAGCGGTCGGCGAGGTGATCGACCTCGTCGTCCACGAGTTGCGGCAGCTGAAACAGTCGCCCGTGCCCGATGACGAGCTCCGGCGGTCGAAGGATCACCTGAAGGGCAGCCTGATGCTCTCGCTCGAGAACACCTCGAGCCGGATGTCTCACCTCGCGCGGCAGGAGATCTATTTCGATCGGCATTTCGGCCTCGACGAAACGCTGGCGGGCGTCGAACGAGTGACGTCCGGAGACCTCCGCCGCGTGGCCGAGGATCTCTTTTTGAACGGTGCGCTCGGCGCGACGGTCCTCGGACCGTCGAACGGCCACCAGCTGACGCCGGACAGGTTGGCGCTAGGTTAGGCGGTGTAGGAAAGGCGGATGATCCCCCGGTATACGAATCCTGAAATGGGCGCGACCTGGAGCGACGCGCGCCGCTACCAGACCTGGCTCGCGGTCGAGATCGCCGCCGCCGACGCGATGACGGAGGCCGGAATCGTTCCGGCGGAAGCGGCGCGTGAGATCCGCGAGCGCAGCCGCGCGCTCGACATCGCCGGCCTCATCCCGCGCATCGAAGAGATCGAGAAGACGACGGGCCACGACGTCATCGCGTTCACGACCGCGGTGGCCGAGCAGATCGGGTCCGCGTCCCGGTGGCTGCACTTCGGCCTGACCTCTTCCGACGTTCTCGACACGGCGCTGGCACTCCAGATGGTGGAGGCCTGCGACGTGATCCTCAGACTGATGGACGGGCTCGCCGCGGCGATTCGCGCGCGGGCTGATGAACATCGGCGGACGCCGATGATCGGCCGGACGCACGGCGTCCATGCCGAACCGATGACGTTCGGCCTGAAGCTGGCGCTCTGGTATACGGAAGTGCAGCGCGGTATCGATCGGCTTCGGCGCGCACGCGAGACGGTTCGCGTGGGAAAGCTATCCGGCGCCGTCGGCACGTTCGCGCATCTCGATCCGTCGATCGAGGCGCGCGTGTGTCAGCGGCTCGGTCTCGAGCCGGCGCCGGTGTCGTCGCAGGTCATCCAGCGCGACCGCCACGCGGAGCTGATGGCGTCGCTCGCCATCGCCGCCGCCTCGCTCGAGAAGTTTGCCCTGGAGATTCGAGGGCTGCAGAAGACCGAGATAGGGGAGGTGGAGGAGCCGTTTGGCAAGGGGCAGAAGGGCTCTTCCGCGATGCCGCACAAGCGGAACCCGATCGGCTGCGAGCAGATCTGCGGCCTCGCCCGCGTCGTCCGCGCCAACGCGATGGCGGCGCTCGAGAACATCGCGCTGTGGCATGAGCGGGACATCTCGCACTCCTCCGTGGAGCGCGTCATTCTGCCCGACAGCTTCATCGCCCTCGACCACATGCTGCGGCGCTTCACGCGGATCGTGACCGGCATGGTCGTGCACGCGGACCGGATGCGGCAGAACCTGCAGCGGTCGCGCGGTGTCGTGTTTTCAGGAACGGTTCTGCTCGAGCTGGCGCGCCGCGGGGTTTCGCGCGAACAGGCGTACGAGTGGGTGCAGCGGAACGCGATGCGGTCGTTCGACGAGAACGCGGACTTCAAGCAGCTTGTGCTCGCCGACGGGGACGTCCGCGGCGTGCTCGGCCCGGCTGAGATCGAGCGCGCGTTCGATCTGGACGATCAGCTGCGGAACGTCGAGCGAATCTTCGAGCGGGTCTTCCAGGAGGTCGCGGTTTGATGTCTTCGATCAAGGCGCGCGTGTTCGTGACGTTGAAACCCTCGGTCTTCGACCCCCAGGGGCGGACGATCGCCGAGGCGTTGCACTCGATGGGCTACGCGGGCGTCAGCGACGTTCGTCAAGGCAAGTACTTCGAGCTGGATCTGCAGGCAGGATCGGACGACGAAGCCCGATCGATGGCGGCGGAAGTTGCCGACAAGCTCCTCGCGAACCCCGTGATCGAGTCGTACAAGATCGAATTGGGCTAGGCCAATATGACCAAATTCGGCGTCGTCGTCTTTCCTGGATCGAATTGCGATCGCGATGCGCACGATGCCATCACCCACGTGCTGGGCGAGCGCGCCGAGTTCCTGTGGCACAAGGACACGAGCCTCGGCGGGGCGGACGTGATCATCCTGCCCGGCGGTTTCGCGCACGGCGACTATCTGAGGACCGGGGCGATCGCGCGCTTTTCTCCGATCATGGCGGCCGTCGAAACATTCGCCGATGCCGGAGGCCCCGTGCTCGGCATCTGCAACGGCTTCCAGATTCTGTGCGAAGCGGGGCTTCTACCCGGCGCGATGCTGCGGAACCGCGGCCTGAAATTCATCTGCGAGCACGTATTCCTTCGAGTCGAGGAAACCGACACGCCGTTTACACGCAGCTGCCGCCGGGGCCAGGTCCTGAGCGTGCCGATCAACCACGGCGAAGGCAACTACTACGCTGCCCCTGACGTGATGGCGCGTCTCGAGTCGGAGCGGCGCATCATCTTTCGATACACGGACGCACAGGGAGAGGTCGTCGATTCGGCAAACCCGAACGGTTCGGCGCACTCGGTGGCGGGCGTTTGCAGCGCCGGGCGGAACGTCGTGGGCATGATGCCGCACCCCGAGCGCGCGTGTGATGCCGCCCTCGGCAGCGTGGACGGCCTTGCGCTCTTCGAGTCGGTCGTTGCGGCGCTGGCGGACGGCCAGGGAGTGAGGGCCCCCGGATTGAGCCATGGCCAGCTCGTGCACACCGCGAGCCCCGCCGGGAGCGTTCGGTGATCGATCGCGAAACGATCGAGCGCCACGGCCTCACCCCTCAGGAATTCGATCGCATCCGCGCGGCCCTCGGCCGCGACCCGAACCTGACCGAGCTCGGCATCTTCTCGGTGATGTGGTCGGAGCACTGCAGCTACAAGAGCTCCCGCGTGCACTTGAGGCGGCTGCCCACCAAGGGGCCGCGCGTCCTTCAGGGCCCCGGCGAGAACGCGGGCGCGGTCGACATCGGCGACGGGCTCGCCGCGGTCTTCAAGATCGAGTCTCACAACCATCCTTCTTTCATCGAGGCTTATCAGGGGGCCGCGACCGGCGTCGGCGGGATCATCCGCGACATCTTCACGATGGGCGCGCGTCCGGTAGCGCTGATGAACTCCCTGCGATTCGGGTCGCTCGACGGTCAGGGCGGGGCGCTCGCGCGTCGGCTCGTGGAAGGCGTCGTGGCGGGCATTGCCGGCTACGGGAACAGCATCGGCATCGCGACCGTCGGCGGCGAAGTGGCGTTCGACGACTGCTATGCAGGCAATCCGCTCGTCAACGTCTTCTGCCTCGGCCTGGCACGGGCGGACGCGCTCGTCAAGGGACGCGCCTCCGGCGAGGGCAACGCCGTGTACTACGTAGGCGCGAAGACAGGCCGCGACGGCATTCACGGCGCCACGATGGCGTCGGCCGAGTTCGACGACGCCTCCGCGGAGAAGCGGCCAGCGGTTCAGGTCGGCGATCCGTTCATGGAGAAGCTGTTGCTCGAGGCGTGCCTCGAGCTGATGGCGACCGACGCGCTCGTCGGCGTGCAGGACATGGGTGCCGCCGGGCTGACCTGCTCGACGTCTGAGATGGGCGCGCGCGGCGGCGTCGGCGTCGAGATCGACGTGTCGCTCGTTCCTCAGCGCGAGACGGGCATGACGCCGTACGAGATCATGCTGTCGGAATCCCAGGAACGGATGCTGCTCGTCGTCAAGCAGGGTCGTGAAACAGAGGTCGAGCGGATTTTCGACAAGTGGGACCTGCACGCCGTCCGCATCGGACAGGTGACACCCGACGGGCTGCTCCGCGTCCGCGATCGAGGCGCCGTCGTCGCGGAGATTCCCAACCGGGCGCTCGTCGACGAGGCGCCCGTCTATGAACGGCCGGTGGAACGCCCGTCTTACCTGGACGAGGCGCAGAAGCTGGACGTCGACTCGCTCTCGTCAATCGAACCGCGGGCGGCGATGCTGGCGCTCCTGGCCGCTCCGACAATCGCGAGCAAGCGCTGGGTTTACCGCCAGTACGATCACATGATGGGGACGAGCAGCATCGTTCGCGACGGCTTCGGCGCGGGTGTGATGCGCGTCAAGGGCACCAATCGCGCGCTCGCCGTTTCAGTCGACGGCAACGGCCGGTACTGCTACCTGGATCCGCGGCGCGGCGCCGCGCTCGCCGTGGCGGAGGCCGCCAGGAACGTCGCGTGCGCCGGAGCCACGCCGATTGGCGCGACCAACTGCCTGAACTTCGGCAATCCCGAACGGCCCGAGATCATGTGGCAGTTTGCGGAGGCCGTCGAGGGAATCCGCGAGGCGTGCGAGGCGCTCGGGATTCCGATTACGGGCGGGAACGTCAGCCTCTACAACGAAACCGACGGCAAAGCCATCCATCCCACGCCCATCATCGGCGTCGTGGGACTCATCGAGCGCGCCGATCGCGCGCTGAGCCGGGTCTTCGCAAGCGCCGACCTCGATGTCGTGCTCCTCGGCACCAACGCCGGCGAGCTGGGCGGCAGCGAATTCGTGAAAACGCTGCGAGGTCTCAATCAAGGCGCTCCACCCGCGCTCGATCTCGCTCGCGAGCGTGCGCTGCAGCAGCTCCTCGTCGAAGCGGCCGCCCGAGGCATGTTGCGATCGGCGAACGACTGCTCCGACGGCGGGTTCGCGATCGCGCTGGCGGAATCCACGTTCGACTCGGACGGCGTCGGCGCTGAAGTGGATGTGGCGCCAGCCGGGAGCGACGTCGCGACTTTGTTCGGCGAGTCCGCGTCCCGCGCGATTGTCGCGGTGGCGCCCGGCCGTACCGCCGAGCTGCTGGACCTCGCGCGCGCGCACGCCGTGCCGGCCGCAATGATCGGGCGGACGGGCGGCGCCCGTGTGAAAATATCGATAGGCGGCAAACCGGTCATCGATCTATCGGTCGCGGAAGCGGAGCAGAACTGGGCGAGCGGTTTGGAAAAGTATTTCAGAGCTCGCGTGGCGTAGCAGCAGGCCGTGGGGTAGGCCCACTGCAAGGGAAACAATGGACAAGCTCCGTGAAGAGTGCGGCGTCTTCGGGATCTACAACCATTCCGAAGCTGCCAACCTGACGTATCTCGGCCTCTACGCCCTCCAGCACCGCGGTCAGGAGAGCGCCGGCATCGTCGCGAGCGACGGTCAGCGCCTTCGCGCCGTGCGCGAGATGGGATACGTGGCGGACGCCTTCAGCGAGCGCACGCTCGCAGGCCTGCCCGGATCGTCCGCCATCGGCCACGTCCGCTACTCGACTGCCGGCGAGAGCAAGCTCGAGAACGCTCAGCCCTTCCTGATCGAGTGCTCGCACGGCGAGATTGCCGTGTGCCACAACGGCAACCTCGTGAACGCGCAGGAGCTGCGAGATCGGCTCGTCAGCGAAGGCTCGATCTTTCAGACGACGAGCGACACGGAAGTGCTCTTGCATCTCTACGCGCGCTCCCGTGCGGTGACGCTGGAGGATGCGCTCGTAGAGTCGCTGTCGCAGGCGCGCGGGGCATTTTCGCTGGCGCTGCTTACCAAGGATCGACTGGTCGCCGTTCGCGATCCGCACGGGTTCAGGCCGCTTGCCATTGGACGGCTCGGCGACGCCATCATCGTCTGCTCCGAAACGTGCGCGCTGGATCTCATCGGTGCGACGTACGTGCGGGACGTCGAGCCCGGCGAGGTGCTGATCGTCGGCCCTTCGGGCA
>DATAFJ010000084.1:0-1625 GCA_036257535.1 Vicinamibacterales bacterium
CAACGTGCGCAATGGCCGCGCGAGCGTACCGGAGGCGTCGCTCACGGCGAGCCCGATCCGCTTCAGGCCGAGATCGATGCCAACGAACCGCACGTGTCGATTCTATCGTTCCTCGACCCGCTCTCCGTGTAGTGTCCGGCTTCCACCTTCGCCCAAGGCTTCGGCGGACCGCCGTCGCTTCAGCGGACGCGGTCAGCCGGACCGTGATCTGAAGGCGGATCGCGACCGTCCGTAATACAATGAGATCGACCTTGCTGCAGGTATCGGAGGAAGCGAAGGACCCATGAGCTCGAGAGCCCGACTCGTCGTACTGTTCGTCTCGGCGCCGATCGTGGTACTCGTCGTGGCCGGCGGATTCATGAGCAAGGCCACCGCCGCGCGAGACGAGACCTATCGGCCGATGCGCGTCTTCGAGGACGTCGTCCGGCTGATCCTCGACAGCTACGTCGAGTCCGTGAACAGCGACGGCATCATGCAGGGGGCGATGCATGGCCTCGCCGAGGAGCTCGACCCCGACACCGCGTACCTGACGCCGTCCCAGGCGGCGACGTTCACCGCGAGCGGCTCTGCGCAGACCGCGGGCGTGGGGCTGCAGCTGACCCGCCAGTACTACCTGCGCGTCATCGCGGCGCGTGACGGCTCGCCGGCGGCACGTGCCGGGCTCCGCACGGGCGATTTCGTCCGGGCGATCGACGGGAAGTCCACGCGCGACACCTCGGTGCTGCTCGGCACGCGTCTCCTGCAGGGCGCGCCCGGCACGAAGGTCACCCTCACCGTGCTGCGCGGCAACGCCGCCGAGCCGCACACGCTCGAGCTCGTCCGCGAAGCGCCAGCCTTGCCGCCGGTGACTGGCAGGATGGTCCGTCCCGGTGCCGGCCTCGTGCGCATACCCGCATTCGCATCGACCACGCCCGCCCAGCTGCGCGAGCAGTTCGCCGAGCTGCGGAAGCAGGGCGCGGAGCAGATGCTCATCGATCTCCGCGGCACTGCGGAAGGTGCGCTCGACGACGGAATCGCGGCCGCGCGGCTGTTCGTGTCGAAGGGCGTGCTCGCCACACGAGAATCCCGGACGGCGAAGACACCCATCGAAGCGGGCGCGGAGGACGGCGGTCTCCCGGCGCCCGTCGTCCTGCTCGTGGACAACGGCACGTCCGGGGCCGCCGAGCTGTTTGCCGCGGCGCTCGTCGGCAACGTGCGCACGTCGCTCGTCGGCGAGCGCACGCTCGGTCGCGCCGCCGTGCAGGAGCTGGTGAAGCTGCCGGACGGAAGCGCGCTGTGGCTGTCGACGACTCGATACCTCACGCCGCGGAACGACGTGATCCACGACAAGGGGCTGAAACCCGATGTCGCCGTGGACGGCCCGGACGTCGAGTTCGGCGCCGAACCGCCGCAAACGGATCCGATTCTCGACAAGGCCCTTGAGACGATCGCAGCGAAGAAGGCCGCGTAGTAGCGAGATCCCATCCTCGCCGGGACTCGCCGGGACTGAAGTCCCGGCGCTACATCCGTACTCCCGGCGCTACATGCGTCTCCGCTGCTTCCTGGCCGACACGCGACACGATCGCGGAGAGGCCACGCGTCGCGCGAACTGCTTGACACGTCCGGAACCGTGCCGTATAACGCGT
>DATAFJ010000100.1:0-4277 GCA_036257535.1 Vicinamibacterales bacterium
GAGCCGGCACGCGCTTGCTGACCGCCGCCGTGCAGACCCCAAGGACAGAATCGATCTCTACAACCTGCTCAAACAGGCAGGCACCGACTCGGTCGAGAAGCGTCTGGACGCTGCGATCGAGAAGGTGGGCCGGGCGCTGTCTGCCGACCCGGAGATCGTAGAAGCGCATGCGATGCTCGGCAACCTCTACGTGAAGGCCGGACGACCGGACGATGCCATCGAGGCCTATCGGCGCGCACTCAGCATCGATCCGGAGCACCGGGGTGCGACATTCAATCTGGCGCTCGCGTACAAGAACGCGGGCCGCGCTGACGAAGCGCGCGCCGGATTCGAACGGGCCGTCGCGCTCGACCCGCGCGACGGCCGGGCGCAGTTCCAACTGGCCGACCTCGCGATGCGGCGCGGCGAGTTTCACGTGGCGGAAGCCACGCTGACCAAGGCGCTGGCGCACGAAGTCGACCGTCCGCCGTTCCTGGTCAAGCTGGGCGAGTGCTACATCGAGCTGAAACGATGGGACGACGCGGACCGGGCGCTCCGGGCTGCGCTCGCCGAGCGCGGCGACATCGAGCGCGCCCACTATGATCTCGCCCTCGTGCTCGAGGCGCGCGGCGACATGCCAGGCGCGATCGCGGAATACGAAGCGGAGCTGGCTCGGGGCCCGAGTTACAGCGCCGCGTTCAACCTGGGGCGGCTGCTCTCGCGCACGGGCCGGCCGCGCGAGGCGGCTCGGCGATTTCAGGAAGCCGCCGCCGCCAACCCGGCGTTCGCTCCCGCACATCTCTATCTGGCAAAAGCGCTGCTGGACAGTGGCGACCTCGACGCTGCGCAGGACGCCGCGCTCCGCGGTCTGGACCTGAAGCCTGGCGCAGACGTTGCGCCGCTCGGTCATTACGTGCTCGCCGACGTCTACAGCCGCCTGGGACGGAGCCGCGAGGCCGCGCGCGAAGTCGCGCGCGCGCAACGCCTCGAGCGCCTCCGGGGGGCAGGGGCCCCCGGACAGAGATAATGACCGCACGCTGCGGCGTCGCATGCGCCTCGGCGATCGCTGTCACCGCGATCGTGGGCGGCTGCGATCGCCGCGATGCACCCGGTCGGCCGCCCCCGGCGCGCAACCTGCTCCTCGTCACGATCGACACGCTGCGCGCCGATCGTCTCGGCTGCTATGGCAGCCGCGACGTGGCGACCCCGACTCTCGATCGGCTGGCCGGCGAAGGCGCGCTCGCGATGGACGCCACCGTCCACACGCCGCTCACGCGGCCGTCGCACGTATCGCTTTTTACCGGGCGCTATCCGGCCGAGCACGGCATTCGCGACAACATCGCGCCCGCGCTCGCCGACTCCGTCCCGACTCTGGCGACGATCCTGTCCGCCGCGGGTTTCAGAACCGGCGCGTTCGTGTCGTCGATCGTGCTGTCGGCGCAGTCCGGATTGAACAGAGGCTTCGACACTTACAGCGCGCGCTTCGAGGCGGGCGTCGACGACGCGCGGTTTCTGAACACGATTCAGCGCCGCGGGGACGAAACGGTCGCCGACGCGATCGGCTGGCTGCAGAAAAAGGACACACGGCGTTTCGCCGTATGGGTGCACCTGTACGAGCCGCATGACCCATACGAGCCCCCGGAGCCGTATCTATCGCGGTACGCCGGCCGGCCGTACGACGGCGAAGTCGCATGGAGCGACGAGCTCGTCGGACGGCTGCTCCGCGCGCTCGAATCCGAGCGCGCCGACTCGGACACGCTCGTCGTCGTGACCTCGGATCACGGCGAAGGGCTTGGGGACCATGACGAAAGCACCCACGGCTATTTCGTGTACGAGTCGACGCTCCGCGTGCCGTTAATCTTCCGCGGTCCTCGCATCGCACGGGGACTCCGCGTCGCGCCAACCGTCCGCGCGGTGGATATTCTCCCGACGGTGCTGGAGCTGATGGACCTGCCGAGGTACCAGGACAGCGAAACCGAATGGTCCGGCCGCAGCATCGCCGCCTCGCTCGACGGCGGCCCTCCGCTGGTGGATGTCGCCACGTACGCCGAGTCGCTGACGCCGTTGCTGCACTACGGCTGGAGCGACCTGCGCACGATTCGCGATGGGCGGTGGAAGTACATCCTCGCCCCACGCGCGGAGCTCTACGACCTCCAGCGTGATCCGGCGGAGCAGAAGAACCTCGCCATGGCGCAACCGGCGCGCGCCGACGCGTTGCGCGCGGCGCTCGAAACACGGCTGCGGGCCGAGCGGAATGCGCCGGTCGAGCGCGCGGCGGTCCCGCCCGAGCTGCTCGAGCAACTCGGTGCGCTCGGATATGTCAGCCCGGGAGCCGGAAGGGGAGATGTAGCAGCGGGCGCCGATCCCAAAGACCGCATCGGAGAATACAAGCTGGTGAACCGTCTGATGCGCGAGGGGCTCACGGCGCTTCGCGAGCGCCGGTTCGCAGTCAGCGTCGAGCGCCTGAATGGCCTCGTCGGCCGGGGCATCGACAGCTTCGAAGTTCACTATTACCTGGGCCGCGCGCTGGCCGGAGTCGAACGGCACCGCGAGGCGGCGAGCCATTTCGCGCGCGCGGTCGAGCGGTTGCCGGCGTCCGGCGCCGCGCACCTCGCGCTGGCCGACGCGCAGATCGCGATGGGCGATCTCGACGCCGCGCTCGCCGCGCTTCACCGCGGGCAGGCCTCCGCGCCCAAACATCCCGAACTGTACGAACGCGAGGCCGCCGTGTGGCGCCGGCGGGGCCGCCTGCCGGCCGCGATCGCTGCCTATGAAAAATCGCTCGCCCTGCTGCCGAAGGATGGGCTGATTCGTGTGCGCCTCGGAGAAGCGTTGCGCGATCAGGGCGACCTGACGCGCGCCAGCGCACTCCTCGAAGAGGCCGTCAGGCTGGAGCCGGATCGCGCATCGTACTGGAACTCGCTGGGAATGATTCTCGGAGGGAGCGGCGACCTGGCGGAATCCGAGCGGGCGTTCCGCGAGGCCGTCACGCGGGACCCGGCTAACGCGCAGTATCGATACAACCTCGGGCTGGCGCTGCTGCGCCAGCGGCGCCAGTCCGAGGCCATCACGCTCTTCCGCGAAACGCTGGCGCGCGACCCGTCGTTCTCGCCCGCGCGCCAGCGCCTATCCGAACTGGGAACCAGGCCCTAGAACCGGATCTTCGCCCCGACCATCAACCGGCGCGGGAAGACAAACGTCGACGGGTCGCCGAACGTATCCTGATCGGCCAGCCGTGACAGGACGCCTTGGTTGGCGTCGCTGTTGAACAGATTGAGGAGGTCGCCGAACACCGCGGCATTCGCCCTCCCGCCGAGTTCGAAACTCTTCTCCACCCGGACGTCTACCATCGTCTGATCCGCCACCCGGCGATCGCCCGTGTTCGCTTCGGTGTTGATCGTGGGCCGGGCGGGAAAGCCGAGATCGCCGACACGCAGCTGACGCGACCACAGGCTGCCGGTTTGATAGACGACGTTCGTGCCGAGGAGGAACCGCCACGGCAGGTTCACCACGACCTGTGCCTTGGCGATGACCGGTCGATCGGCGATGAGCCGTCCTTCCGTATTCACGAAGTCGTTCGGGTTCTGCCCGAACGTGCCGGCCGTCCCAGTCTGATCGGCCGTCGGCGAGGAGCGGCTCGAACCGATGCGTCCCGTCGACTTCGAGAGGACGACCGAGAACGTTCCCTGCCAGTTGTCTGACATCCGCTTCGTCGCCTGGATGATCAGTCCCTTGTAACGGCTGAACATGCGGTCCGGACTCGTAAGCTGAAACCGACGCTGCTCGGGATCGCTCTCCAGGCGGAACAGCGTGAACGTCTGGTTGGTCGGCTCGGCTCCCGTGTCGTCGAGGTACTGAACGGGCACATAAGTGCCGACCGTGTCGCGCCAGCCGCCGTAGTCCTCTCCCCGTTTGTACGTGTAGTTCACCATCACGCCGAGATTCTTCACGAGCTCGTGCTCGAACCCGACGATGAACTGGTCCGTGTACGGGTTCTTGAAGTTCGGGTCGACCGACAGGTTCGAGTTGTCCGAGACCTGCTCGAAGTCGATCCGGTTGCCGTCCGAATCGAAGAAGAAGAGGAACCGCGGCGTGACCGACGGCGACGTGTTGTCGTACTCGCCGGTGACGATGCCGCGGTAGTACCGGCCTGCGTGCGCCTTGAGGACCGTGTGGCCCGACTCGTTCAGCTTCCAGACGATGCCGACACGCGGCGAGACGCTGTTCCACGTGAAGATGTCGTTGCGCTCAGCCGACATCTGACCCGTCTCGTTCCCCTGCGCGTCGAGCACCGGATA
>DATAFJ010000109.1:0-49088 GCA_036257535.1 Vicinamibacterales bacterium
CGCTGCGCGGTCGCGGAGCGCCGCGATCTGAACCATCCACCCGTTCGCGGGGGGTGGGGCCTGCGCGGGCGGCGGCGCCGGCGCATTCTCGCGCGGCGCAGCCGTCTCCTCGCGCGGCTTGAGCCGGTCTTCGGGAGACGAGGACGTACCCGCGGCGGCGTCGCCCTGAAGACGCCGGTGGTAGCTGAGATCCTCCTGGCCTTTGCTTGCCGGCGTGGGCGTTTCGGCCGCGGGCGGAGGCGCGGCCGCCGCGGTATCGGCCGCCGACGTTCCGTCGGCTGTCGGGGGCGGCGGTGCGACGGGCGGCGCCGCCTGCGCGACCGGTGCGGACTCGGCCGCCGGCGAAGCGTCGCTCGACGCTGGCGTGCCGGATCGGACGCCGCGGCCGACCAGTACGCCGCACAGGAAGATGACGACCGCCACGATGGTCGTCGCCATGAACAGGAAGACGAGCTGCTTCCCGCTCAGCTGAATCTCGTGGAAGCCTTCGTCGGCCTGGCGCAGCTGGTCAGACACAGTTGTCGAGATGGTAGCACGACCTCACTTCGGTGATCCGGCGGCGGTCAGCTGACGGCGGGCGTCTTCGAGGAGGGTCTGCGCCCCCGGCGTCTGTTCGATCCAGATCGAGATCGTGAGCGCGTCGACCGCTTCCCGTACGCGTCCGTTCCTGAGGTGAATCTGCCCGACGAGCAGGTGGGCTTCCGCCTGATAGGGCGACAGGTAGATCGATCGGCGGAGCTCGTCGAGCGCCTCGCGATCGCGCCGCTCCGTGAAGAACCGGCGGCCGCGGTCGAGATGAAACGCCGCAAGCTCGCGCTGGTCGCGCGCCGCCGGCGTCGCGATGGCGGACTCCACGCGATCGCTTCGGCGGAGGTCGATCGTCTCCTTGATGCGTTCGAGCCCGCGTGGAACGTCGCTGCCGGTCTGCTGCCCGTACTCCGAGGACAACTGGCGCGCCAGCTCCCGTTCCCGGGCGGCCTCCACCGCGCTGCCGCGGGCCTGGAGGACGACCCCGAGAACGAAGTGCGCGTCGCCGTCGGACGGATCGCGCCTGACCACCTCGCGCAGCCAGTAAATCGCGGCGGGGAAATCGTTCTCGAGCGCATAGGCGTAGCCGAGATTGAAGCAGTAGTCGGGATCTTCGGGGTCGGCCTCGGCGGCCTGCGTGAAGAACCAGGTTGCGCGGCCGCTCTCGTGCGCCGGTCCTCGCCGCAGCTGGACGACGCCGAGGTTGTTCTTCAGCTCGGGCGCCGCCCGCTCGGAATCGAGGGCCTTGAACCCGTCGAACGCAGCGGCCTGTCGGCCGAGCTCGAGCTCGGAGAGCGCCGCGAAGAAGCGGGCACGCCGCGACATCTTCGAACCCTCAGGGACCGCGCGCGCGGCCGCGAGCGCTTCTTCGTGACGCTCGACTTCGGTCCGAACCTCCCACAACGCGAGCCAGGCCGAGTCGTACGCTTTTTGAAGCTCCACGGCGCGCTCGAGATGTTTTTCCTGCGCCTCCGGGCTTTCGGCCAGCAGCCCCTTCACGTAGCTCTCGAACGCGTCGAGCGGGGGCCGGCTTGCGGGTGCGGGTGCCTGAGCCGAGGCGCCGACGAGCCGCCTCGCGACGCGCTCGAAGAGCGCGAACAGATCGTTCAGTGCGCCTCGCTCGGTGACCTCGGGATTCAGCGTCCCGCTATCGAGTCGAACCATGCGGGCGCGGACGATCAGATCCTGGTTGTCGCGCTCGATCGTGCCGACGACCACCTGCGTGGCGCCCGCGAGCTGGCCGACCTTGATGATCGTGGCACGGCTGAGCGCGGCGGAGACGGGCAGGTGAAGCTCCTCGAACGCCCTGACTCGCTCGGTACGCGTCAGGGCTGACGAGCCCAGGGCCGTGAGATCTTCAGCCAGAAGGATCGCAGACGCCTCGCTGAGCCAGTAGATGCTCGACTCGCGGCGGACGTTCTCGAGCGGCATCACGAGGAGCCGGTCGGCGGCCTGTACGGGGCTGGCGGCCACCAGGAGGGCAAGGCCCAATGCCAGGCCAAGGCCGAATGCCCGGTGCCGGATGCCAAATGCCAAGGTGCGAATGCGCATTACACGCGTCGAAATGCGAGTGTCAGCAGACAGCCCCGCGCGCCCGTGGCGCGGCACCGTTCCACCTGCGCTTCAGCTCCTACTTCGAACGACTCGAGCATGCGCCGCAGCGCCGCCGCGTAGAAGCCGCACAGCGGCAGGCCCGTCTGCTCACGTACTTCGCAGAACAGTGACCCACGGAGATCGACCTCCGCAACGCCCCGACGGATGCGCACGAGCGCCCGGCTGCTCGGATATGTTTCGCGCACCAGAGCCCGAGCCTGTCGCAGCGCCGCACGCGCCCGCATCCACGATGGCAGCGCCAGAAGGAAGCGCCGCCTGGCGCGCCCCATCGACGCAACCGTCCAGTCAGCTGCGTACTCACCGGCGCGAGTCGTGACGACCCCGTACGCCTCGCCTTCCGTGCGGAGAAAGCTCAACACCGCGGAGATCGCCGCGAGTCCCACCGTCCCTTCCCGCAGGCCCGCGGAGTTGAGCCAGTTCTCATAGAATTCGAGCCGCGTGGGCAGCAGGTCGGCGATCGCCTGATGCAGGCTGGCAACAAGGATGCGGCCGATGCGGACCTCGCTCATGCGAAGGTATTTTGATATGTTGGATGCAACGTGTTCCGCGGCTCGTGACAGCGCCTTGCGCGGATTCCGCGGCGCGCCTCGATCGTATCACGTCCTCTAACTCCCTTCATGATTCTGCCGCTGCACGACGCGCTCCGTTCCCGTATTCGGGAAACCGTACAGACGCTCTACTCGCTCGACGCCGATGCCGTCCCGTCCGTTGCGATCGAGTCGCCGCCGAACCGTGCCCTCGGCGATCTCGCCGTGCCGGTTGCGTTCGAGCTCGCGCGGCGGCTTCGCAAGCCGCCGCGCGCGATCGCGCAGGAACTCGCCGCGGCGTTCGGGCCTGAGCGGCTCCCGCGAGGCGTAACGCGCGTCGAAGCGGCTCCGAACGGCTATCTCAACGTGTTCCTCGATCGCCCGGCCCTCCTGCGCGAGTGGCTGGCGCCCGGTGCCCCAAGCCCTGAGCCCCAAACCCTGGGCAAGGTCATCGTCGAGCACACCGCAATCAATCCGAACAAGGCGGCGCACATCGGGCATCTGCGGAACTCGGCGCTGGGCGACGCGCTCGTGCGGCTGCTGCGCTTTCGCGGCCGTCCGGTCGAGGTCCAGAACTACATCGACGACACCGGCGTCCAGGTCGCCGACGTCGTCGTCGGCTTCCGGCACCTCGAAGGGAAAGGGCTGGAGGAGGTCCGGCGGCTGGCCGACTCGACTCGATTCGATTTTTACTGCTGGGATCTCTACGCCCGGGTGACGGAATGGTACGAGGCCGACAAGGAGCGCCTGAAGATCCGCACCGCGACGCTGCACGATGTCGAGCACGGCGGCAACGACAACGCCGTCATGGCCGCCTTCATTGCCGACCGCATCGTCCGGCGGCATCTCGAGACGATGGCGAGGCTGAACATCGCATACGACCTGCTGACGTGGGAAGGAGACATCCTGCGGCTGCGCTTCTGGGCGCACGCCTTCGAGACGCTCAAGCGGAAGGGCATCATCTTCCTGAAATCGGAAGGTCGGCTCGCGGGCTGCTGGGTCATGGAAATCAAGGGCGATCCGCTGCAGGCGGAGGACGCCGAGGAGACGGAAGACGGATCGGACTCAGAAGACAACCAGCGCGAGAAAGTGATCGTGAGGTCCGACGGCACCGTCACCTACGTCGGCAAGGACATCGCCTACCAGTTCTGGAAGTTCGGACTGCTCGGCCGCGATTTCCGCTACCGCGAGTTCGAGCGACGGCGGGACGGCTGCCTGCTCTGGGCGACCACGTCGGACGAGAACGGCCGCCCAGCCGGCGCAGACGGCGTTCCGCGATTCGGCGCGGCGGAAACGACCTACAACGTCATCGACACCCGGCAGACCTACCTGCAGAAGTTGTTGAAGCAGGCGCTCGCCACGATGGGGTACACACGCGAGGCGGAGCGAGCGATCCATTTCGCCTACGAAATGGTCGCGCTGTCGCATGCGACGGCGCGGGAGCTGGGCTATCCGGCCGACGACAGCGGCAAGCCGTTCGTGGAGGTGTCTGGACGGAAAGGCCTCGGTGTAAAAGCGGACGACCTCATCGATCGGCTGACGGAGAAAGCTCTCGTCGAAGTTCGGAAGCGCAACCCGGAGACGAGCGATGCGGACGCCCGGGCGACGGCGGAGACGATCGCGACGGCGGCGCTGCGCTACTTCATGGTCAGGTTCACGCTCGGCAAGATCATCATTTTCGACATCGACGAAGCGCTGAGCTTCGAGGGAGAAAGCGGCCCGTATCTTCAGTACGCGGCCGTTCGCGCGGCGAACATTTTTCAGAAAATGCGCGAGCGGGAGGGCGCAGGAGAAGCGGACGTGATCGCTTCCCTACCGTCGACGCCGGCCGACGCGTTGACGTCGGATGCCGATGCCGATGCGCTGTGGGGGCTCGTTCTCGAGGCCGCCCGGCTCGACGAGATCGTCGAACAGTCGCTGCGGAGCAACGAGGTCGCGGTGGTGGCGAAGTACGCGTTCGGCCTCGCTCAGGCGTTCAATGCCTTCTATCATCGGTTCCCCATCCTCGCTGAGGAGCGGACCGACGTGAAGCAGTGGCGCGCCGCGGCTGCGGCGTACTTCCGCGTGCAGATGACGCGCGCGCTGGATCTGATGGGCTGCGGCGTCCCGCCGCGCATGTAACAGATGAAACCGATCATCGGAATCACGCGCAACCGGCGTCCCGCCGACTACGAGCAGGCCATCCGCACCGCCGGCGGGGAGCCTCGGATCCTCGACTGGAATCACACGAGCGCAAGCGAGGCGCTCGACGGCGTGCATGGCCTCATGCTGACCGGTGGCGGGGACGTCCATCCAAGCCACTACGGGCGGGCCATGTCATCGCAGATCGAGCTGGCTGAACCGGGGCGCGACGAGTTCGAGATCGCCCTCTCGCGCGAAGCGCTGCAGCGGGACCTGCCCATTCTCGCGATCTGCCGCGGCCTTCAGGTGCTCAACGTTGCCGCAGGCGGAACGCTCCTGCAACACGTACCGGACACGGTCGGCGACGGGATCGCGCACTCGATCGACGAGCCCAAGAACGCGATCGCGCATCCGATCAACGTCAAGAGCGGATCGACCCTCGCTCGTGTGCTCGGCCCGCGCGTGGCGGCCGTAGAGACATGCGCGGTCAACAGCCGACACCATCAGGCGGTCGATACAGTCGCGCCTGGCTTCACGGTCTCAGCCACGGCGCCTGACGGCATCGTGGAAGCACTCGAGCGCGCCGATCGGCGTTTCTGCGTCGGCGTCGAATGGCATCCGGAAAACTTCTGGGCAACGGGAGAGTTCGCGGGGCTCTTCGACGCCTTCGTGCAGGCGTGCAGGACGCCCTGATTCAGCCTGCTGTCGATCCGGCTCCACTCCGTGCGCGCGGCCTCCGCTCGGAGAAGCGCCGCCAACTTCGCAGGCGTGTCGATCCGCGGATTACCCGGAGCCGCCAAGTTTCTCCTACCGCGAAAACGAGCCGTTGATCTCGGCGAATGGGATGCCGCGGCCGAGATTAGTGAATGTGCCCTTGTCGGCGATCTCCTTCGCGGCCGCCAAGAACCCGCCCCACGCGCTGCGCGCGAGCGCGCCGCCGACACTGATCCGCCGCACGCCGAGCGCCGCAAGGTCGGACAGCGTCGTGAAGCCGTCGCCGACGAGCACGTTGACCGGCTTCGGCGCGACCGCAGTGACGATGGCCTGTATGTCGCTCGTCGCACGAATCCCGGGCGCATAGAGACAGTCGGCGCCCGCCTCGGCGAACGCGGTCAGCCGGCGGATCGTCTCCGGCAGATCGGGGCGCCCGACGATGAAACCTTCGGACCGCGCGGTGAGGACGATACCCGTGCCGCTCTGGTCGATCGCCCGCCGCGCGGCGCGGATCCGATCGACTGCCAGCTGGAACTCGAAGAGCGGCGCTCCTGGATCGCCGGTCGAGTCCTCGATCGACAGGCCGGCGACACCCGTCCCAGCCGCAACCCCCACGTTATCCGCAACGTCCTCCGGCGCGGTCGCGAACCCGCCTTCGAAGTCGGCACTCACGGGTACATCCACATTCACGGCGATCTCACGGATGTGTGCGAGCGCCTCCGCCAGCGAGACCTGGTTGTCGGCGCGGCCGAGCGACCACGCAAAGCCCGAGCTCGTGGTCGCCAGCGCCTTGAAGCCGAGGCGCGCGAGCAGACGGGCGCTGCCGACATCCCACGGGTTCGGAATGACGAAGCAGCCGGACTGGTGGAGCTGGTGAAAGAGCGTCACTCGATCGGCCTGCGTCACGGCAGATCGACCGCCTCGACGCGAGCGCCTTCGGTCAGCTTCTCGATATCCGAGACGACGACGCGCTCGCCCGGCTTCACGCCCTCGAGTATCTCGACGCGCTCGCCGAGCCGGTCGCCGATGCGAAGCTCGCGCGCGTGGATGCGGCCGTTGTCGACGACGAATGCGCGGTTGATGCCGTAGCGATACTGAAGCCCGGCCGACGGCATCGTCAGGATTCGATCGACGCGGCTCGAGGCGAGCTCGACGCGCACGAACGCGCCCGGCTTCAGCAGGCGATCGGTGTTGCGGATCGCGGCTTCGAGCGGAAACGCGCGCGACTGCGGGTTGACGGCGGGGCTGATCCGGGCGATCGTGCCGTCGAAGGTCCGTCCGGGGTACGCCTCGACCCGGACTTTCACCGGCTGCCCGACGGCGATCCACGGGGCAAGCCGCTCGGGAACTTCGACGAGCGCCTTCAGTGGATCGACTTTGACGAGCGTCGCCACGGGCGTTTCCGCACGGACGTACTGGCCCGGACCGATATGACGCCGCTGCACGTATCCGTCGAACGGCGCGCGCACAGTAGCGTCGGCGAGCTCGCGCTCAGCGAGGCGGACTTCGGCCTGCGCCGCTTCGATGTCGCTGCGCAGGTTGCGCGCCTCGTGCAGCGCCGCCTGATGGACCGCGGTCGCGGTACGAAGCCGCGCTTCCGCTTCGTCGCGCTGCGAGCGCGAGACGAGCTGCCGGCGCTCGAGCTCCTCGGCACGCTTCCACGCGCGCTCGGCCTCCGCCAGTTCGGCGGCAGCCTTCTGCACGGCTGGAGTGGACTCCACGGGCGGCAGGTCTCCCGGCTTTTCGGCGCCGTACCGCGCGAGCGTCCGGCCGAGCGCCGCGCGGCGCTCCTGGACGCGGAACTGCAGCTTCTCGCGATCGAGCTCCACGAGCGGCTGTCCGGCTCGGACGTGATCGCCGAGATCGGCCAGGATCGCGCTCGCGGTCCCCTCCACCTCCGCCGACACCGTCACCTCTTCCGCGCCGGCGAGCGATCCGACGACGTCGACGACGCGGCGGATGTCTTCCTGCTTGACGCGCGTGGACTTGACGCGCAGCACCGCGTCATCGGACCGGTCGCTCGCCTCGGTCGCCCGTCCGCCGGAACAGCCCGTGGCGAGCGCGAGGGCCAGCGCGAGCGCGGTCAATCGTCTGCTGATCATGATGGAGTGCCCGCCCCGCGCCAGCGAGTCGGACGCAACGACCGCAGCCAGGCACGGGCATCCGCCTCAGCGGTGATCGAGTAGGCGACAGGCGTGACGAGCAGCGTCAACACGAGACAGAGCATCTGCCCGCCGATGATCGTAATCGCAACCGCCGACCGCTGCGCCGAGCCGGCCCCGATCCCGACCGCCGTCGGCAAGAGCCCGGCGACTATTGCGAAGGTGGTCATGAGTATGGGTCGCAGCCTCACGCGGTTCGCTTCCAGAATGGCCTCGCGAAGCGGCACGCCCTGCGCGCGCAGCGTGTTCGTGTAGTCCACCTGCAGGATGCCGTTCTTCTTGACGATGCCGAGGAGCAGAAGAACCCCGAGCACGCTCCACAGATTCAGCGTACGGCCGGTCAGCCAGAGCGTGAGGAGCGCGAAGGGCACGGCGAGCGGCAGGCTGAGCATGATGACGAAGGGATGGACGAAGCTCTCGAACTGGGCCGCGAGCACCATGTACATGAATATGGCGGCGAGCAGGAAGGCCACGATCAGGCTCGCGGTCGTCTGGTCGAGATACTGGACGGAGCCGCCGAAGCGGTAGCCGTAGCCGACCGGAAGCCGTTCGTCGCGAATGGCCTCCGTAACGCGGGCGGCCGCTGCGTCGAGCGGGAAGTCAGGCGCGATGTTCGCGTTCACCGAAACCGCAAACTGACGGTTGAAACGCTCGATGCGTGCCGGGCCATACCCGCGTTCGATCGACGCGATGCTGTCGAGCCTCACCTGCCCCTGGGTCGCCGACGGGATCATCAGCCGCGCCAGGATTTCAGGGTTCTTCTGCTGCTCCGGCAGGAGCTGCATGGTCACCGGGTATTGCTCGTCGCCTTCCTTGTAGGTCGAGATCTGATCTTCGCCGGCGATCATCAGGCGGATGGCGTTCGCGACGTCGGCGGCGCGAATGCCGAGATCGGCCGCGCGCTGCCGGTCGATCCGGACCTGCAGCTCCGGGCTGTTCAGGCTGAGCCCCGCGTCCACGTCATAGAGGCCCGGAATGTTTCGTGAACGGTCCGCCACACGCTTCGCAATTTCGGCGACGCTCGGAAAGTCAGCGCCGAGGAGCTGCGCGCGTATCGGGTAGAACATCTCGCCGCCGCCGAGCGCCGACGGGAAGATGATCCGGCCGCGCACGTTCGGGTAGTCCACGATGATGCGGCGGATGTCGTTGGCGACGTCGTGAACCGTCGCGGAACGCTCACCGAAGCCGGCGAGCTTGAGATAAATGTGCGAGTGGCTCGCCTGCCCGTCGTGAATGTACGGACGGACGAACGCGACACCTCGATCTTCCGGAACTTCTGCGCCAGCTCCGCGGAGACCTTCGCCGTCCCGTAGATCGAAGTCCCCTCGGGCATGTTGTAGGACAGCTCCACCTCGCCCTGGTCGTCGAGAGGAATCCAGTCGCGTCCCACCAGGCGGTTGAGTGGAAAGGTCAAGCCAAACGTCAGAAGGCCCACGGCGAGGACGGCGCCGCGATGGGCGAGCGACCAGGCAAGAAGATCGCCGTACGCGCGCTCGACGCGGCCGTAGAAGCCCGTCGCCGGCGCGTGATGCGCCGCGGACGGGGCCGGGTCTACGCCCGGGCCCTCATCGCCGGCCCGCTTGCGCTCGATGCGGCGGAGCATCCTCGAGCTCATCATCGGGGTGAGCGTGAAGCTCACGAGCATCGACACGGCAACCGCACAGGCCATCGTCCAGCCGAACTCGTTGAGGTAGCGTCGGGCGTAGCCCGTGATGAACCCGATGGGCACGAAGATGATGACGAGCGAGATCGTCGTCGCGAGCACCGCCAGCGAGATTTCGGCCGTGGCCTCGATCGCCGCTCGGCGGGGCTCGATCTTCTTGTCTTCGATGTACCGGACGATGTTCTCCAACACGACGATCGCGTCGTCGATGACGATCCCCACGGCGAGCGTCAGGGCGAGGAGCGTCATGTTGTTGAGCGTGAAGCCGAACGCCTTCATCAGCGTGAACGTCGCGATGATCGACGTGGGAATTGCAAGCGCGGCGATGAAGACGGAGCGTGCGCTCCGGATGAACACCCAGACGATGAGGCTGGCCAGCAGGCTGCCGAGCAGGAGGTGCTCCTGGAGCGCTAGAACCGAGGCGTTGATGAACACGCTCTGGTCCTTGGTGATGCGCAGATCGATTCCCGGGGGCAGCGCCCGCCGCAGCCGCGCGAGCTCCTGCTTGACCTCGTCGATGACCTGGACCGTGTTCGTCCCGGACTGGCGCCGGACTTCGAGCGTCACGGCCTCCTTGTCGTCGAGCATGTTCCACGTGCGCGGCTCGGCGAAGCTGTCCTCGACACGGCCCAGATCCGAGACGCGGACGAGCGTGCCGTTGACGTTCGAGACGATGATGTCGCCGAACTGGCTGACGGCGCCGATGCGTCCGAGCGTGCGCACGCCGAGCTCCGCTTCACCTCGGATGATTCGCCCGCCCGGCACTTCGACGTTCTCGTTCTGCACGGCACGCTGGAAGTCGTCGATCGTGATGCCATGCGCGTTCAGCTTGTCCCCGTCCACGAAGATGCGAATCTGCCGTTCCCGCGACCCGATGAGGGACACGCCTCCCACGCCCTCGACGGTTTCGAGCGCGCGCTTGACCCGTTTCTCCGCCAGCTCCGACGTCTCGCGCAGGCTGGTTCCGCCGGCGACGACGATCGACAGCACAGGGTCAGCGTCGGGATCGGCCTTCTGAATGACGAGCGGCAGCAGGTTCGGCGGAAGATTGCGCATCGCGCCAGAGATCTTCTCGCGCACGTCCTGTGCGGCGCTCTCGATGTCGCGCTCGAGCACGAAACGCACCGTGATATGGGCCGTGCTGTCGAAGGTCATCACCGTGATCTCGTCGAGGCCGCTGATCGTGCTGAGCGCCTCTTCGATCGGGATGACGACCTGCGTGGTGACTTCCTCGGAGGACGCGCCCGGCAGCCGGGCATTGATGTTGACGGTGGCGGGATCGGCCTTCGGGAAGAGGTCGACGCCGAGGTCCCTGAACGAGAACAGGCCAAGGACGACGAGAAAACCGATCATCATCACCGCAAAGACCGGACGCTTGACGCACGTGGCGGCGAGATTCATGGCCTGCGCTGACCTTCCAGACCTCGAAATGCTATCACGCGTCCAGCCCCCGTCCGCCGCGGGCACGGCCCGGTTGAACCCGGCTGAGCGTCGCCATCGTCTCGACGTGCGGCGTGTTGGGAAACAGATCGAATCCGCGGACGGACGTGAGCTCGTAACCCGCATCGACGATACGCCGCGCGTCCCGCGCGAGCGTCGCGACGTCGCACGACACGTAGACGAGCTGGCGGGGAGCGACCTCGAGGATCGCCTCCGCAGCCTCGCGCGACAGTCCGGTCCGCGGCGGATCGACGACGACGGTTGCGGGTGCGGGAGCGCGCCGGCCGCGGACATACGCCTCGACCGGCCCGGCATGCGCCGTCACGCGGCCCTCGAACTGTTGCACGTTCGCGAGCAGATCGTCGGCGCTGGATCGATCCCCTTCGGCCGCTACGACCCGCCGCCATCCGGCGGCCGCGAGCGCACCGGCAAAAAGCCCGACGCCTGAGTACAAGTCCACGACTTCCTCGTCCGGCGCCGCGCCGACAGCCGCTCGCACGTCATCGACGAGCGTCTGAAGAAGGTAGCGGTTGCCTTGAAAGAACGACCGCACGTGCCGGCGGAGCGTAACCGGCGCGTGGTCACCCTGAATCGTGTCATGCACGAACGGTTCGCCACCCAGCCGTACGGTGGCCGCACCGGTCGAAAGGGCGCACGTCAGACCGGTCAGCCCGCGCGTGCCGGCGAGGGGCGCATAGGCGGTCGTCTTCACACCGGGGCCGGGACGAAGCTGAAGATGGATGACGCGCTCCGAAAGATCGGCGTTCTCTGCCAGCTCGATTGCGGCGACGTTCTGCAGGCGAAGGTTCTTCAGCTTCAACCTGATTTGATCGATGACGTCGCACGTTTCCGGCGCGAGCTGGCCCGTCGACGCCGGATCGCACACCTCATGCGTCGTCTCCCGGAAAAAACCGATGGCACCCTGGTGCACGTGCAGCCGCGCGCGCATCCGGTAGCCGCGTTCTTCGGAAGCGGCAACGTCCACGGTGGCCTGAAGCGGTATGCGCGCGATGCGTGCGAAGGCGTCGGCGACGACCTCGGCCTTCAGCGCCAGCTGTCGCGGATAGGAGATGAAAGCGTACGTGGCGCCGCCGCACGTCCAGTCGCCCGCCCACGTCCGCCGGTCGGCGCTGGGCTCGACGACGTCGACCGCCGTCGCGTAGGCGACCGATCGTTCGGCACGCGTGACGAGGGCGACCACGCGCTCGCCGGGGATCGCCCCGGAAACGAGGACGATCTGGCCCTCGTGGCGGCCGATCATCCAGCCTCCCGCGGCCGGCTTCTCGAGTGCGACGGTGACGCGATCGCGAACCTGGAGCATTCACTCCATCGCGATCATCGGCAGCTCGAGCCGATCCCGAAGCAGGCGATCTCGTGCCGCCTCGACTGCGCGGTCGTACGCGCCGGCCGGCATGCGTCCGGCAAAGGGCGCCAGCTCGCGCGCAGCTTCCTCCCCGAGATCGGCAAGCGTGGCGGCGTCCGTTCCGGCGAGCGCAGCCGCCGCGAGCTCGCGATCGAGTGCGCGCAGCCGGTCGAGCGCGCCGTCGCGCGCCTGGCCGCGCAACGCTCGGGCAGAATCAGTCATGGCGCTGATCTCGCGCAAGGCGTGGTCGACTGCGTCCAGAAGGTCTGGCGGGAGAACGCGCACGGCCGTCAGCGAGCTCAGGCGCTCGGCAACCCGTCGCAGGTGACCCGGCAGGCTTTCGCGTCGATCCTCGCGCGGCTCCGAAGAGGAGCCTTCGTCGAGAACGACGCCGACCGCCCTCCGCCATTCGTCGAAGGCGTCGAGCACGTCCGCCTCGCAGAATTCGACCTGCACCGGACGGCGCCTGGGACCCTTCCGGTAATACCGCTCGAACGTGCGATCGATGCCACGCCGGGCCACCGCGAGCGGCACCCCCATCGCGGCCCACCCGCACACCTTCTCGAAGGCCGGGCCGACGATGCGAACGAGGTGTCCGTCATTTTTCCGGCAGAGGTGTGCCTCGATTTCGCGGCAGTACTCGCCCACGTCGCCCGACATTACCTATCGATTCTTCTCCCAGATCATCCGGAGGCCGAGAAGCGTCAGGTCGGGGTTGACCTCCTCGACCACGCTGGTCTCGGCCGCAATCGTCTCCGCCAGTCCGCCCGTCGCTATGCAGCGCGCCGGCGGCTCGCCGAGCTCGGCACGCATCCGTCGAACGATGCCGTCGATCATGTCCACGTAGCCGAAGAAGAGTCCCGCCTGCATCGACGCGACGGTCGTCCGGCCGATGACCGCGGCCGGCTTCCGAACCTCGACCTTCGGCAGCCGCGCCGCGCGCTGAAAGAGCGCATCGGCAGAGATCTGAACGCCGGGACAGATGACGCCGCCCAGGTACTCCCCCTTCGCCGTGATCGCATCGAACGTCGTCGCCGTTCCGAAGTCAACGACGATGACTGGCGCATTCGCAGCCTTTCCGTACAACTCGTAGGCTGCAACACCGTTGACGACGCGGTCCGCCCCGACGTCCGACGGTGGCTCGTAGAGCACGGGCATGCCGGCGTTGACGCCAGGATCGACGACGAGCGCGTTGAGGCCGAAGTACCGCTGCGTCATCTCCGCGGTCATGCCGGTCAGCGGCGGCACTACTGACGCCAGCACGACGCCTTCGACGCGGGACCGATCGAGCCGCTCGTGGTCGAAGAGATGCGTGATGAGGATCCCGAGCTCGTCGGCGGTGCGCTCGCGGAGCGTCGCGAGCCGCCAGCTGTGCGTGAGGCGATCGCCCTCGAAGAGGCCGATGGTGATGTTGGTGTTGCCGACGTCAATCGCGAGCAGCATGTTCAGACCCAACGTACCTCACCGGAGATCACCCGTTCCACCGAGCGGTCTGTCCGGATGAGAAGCGCGCCGTCTTCGGCGATGCCAGCGGTAACGCCTCGATGGACGACGCCATCGGCCGTGAACTCTACTGTGCGGCCTCGCGCAGAGGGCGCCAGCTCGAGCCAGCGCTCGCACATGTCTTCGGATCGCCCCGCGTCGAGATCGCGGCGCCGCGCTGCAAGTGCCGCAAGGCACTCAACCAGCACCGGACCGCGATCGAGTGGCTTCCCCGCCTCCGCCTCGAGAGAGGTCGCGCGTTCTGCGAGCTCGCAAGGATAGCGGGTGCCGCGCACGTTGATGCCGAATCCGAACACGACGAACTGAACGACGTTGCCAGCCGTTGCTCCCTCTGTGAGGATGCCTCCCAGCTTCCGGCCGCCCGGCGACATCAAGTCGTTCGGCCATTTCAGGTGCACGGGCAGCCCGGTCGCCGCGCGTACGCCTTCGGCAAGAGCGACACCACCGGCAAGTGTCAGGAGCGGCCAGGGGGACGAGGGGCGGAACACGATCGATGCATAGAGGCCCGTGCCGGCGGGTGAAAACCAGGATCGCCCGGTCCGGCCGCGCCCGGCAGACTGCGCGTCCGCCAGCACGAGCGTGCCGTCCGGCGCGCCATTCTCCGCGAGGCGCGCCGCCTCGTCATTGGTCGATCCGATTTCGGCAAGGAAACGCATGGCGCCGAGAAAAGGGGCGATGCGCGAGTCGGCCGTCGCCAGAGCGTCTGCGAGATCGTCGGGGAGAGTGCCTGACCCCGTTTTCATCTCGGTTCGAGCTCGAACGCGAGATCCGCGGCCGGCGCGGAGTGCGTCAGCGCGCCAATCGATACGTAGTCGGCGCCGAGCGACGCGAGCTCGGGTAGGCGATCGAGCGTAACTCCGCCCGAGATCTCCGTCTTGACGCGCCCCCGCGTGCGCGCGATGGCCTGCCGCATATCATCGATCGACATGTTGTCCAGCAGGATGATGTCGGCTCCCGCCGCGAGCGCCTCGTCCACTTCGCACAGCGACTGCGCTTCGATTTCGATCGGCATCTCGTGGCCGCCGGCGCGCATCTTCCGCACGACTTCAGTCACGCCACCGCCGAGCCGGATGTGGTTCTCCTTGATCAAGATCCCATCATCGAGGCCGCCGCGGTGGTTGACGCCGCCACCCGCGCGGACGGCGTACTTCTCGAGCACACGCAGCGTCGGCGTGGTCTTTCGAGTGTCGAGGACGATGAGGCGTCCACCGGCCGCGTCGACGAAGCGTCGGGTCAGCGTGGCAATGCCCGACAGACGCTGAAGAAAGTTCAGCGCCGTCCGCTCGGCAGTAAGGAGAGCGGCGGCGAAGCCAGCCACGTCGGCGATCGTTTCACCAGGTTGGCACACGTCCCCGTCGGATTTCCTGCGGGCGAACTCGACTCGCGGGTCGAGCTGGCGGAAAGCCTCGGCCGCCACGTCGAGGCCTGCCAGAACGCAGGCGCACCGCGCGACGATCACGCCGCGTGCCTGCAGATCGGCCGGTACGGTTGCGTCGGTTGTGACGTCGCCCCAGCCCAGGTCCTCGGCCAGCGCACGTCGCACGATCTCGCGGTACAGCGCCGGTTCGAGCGGACTGAACGGGACGGACTTCACGGCTTCGGCTCCCCCGACAGCTTGCCCGCCGCAGCCTCGGCGGAGGCGGGCGCTTCGGCCGGAGCGAGCTCGATGTCGACGGCGAACTCTCCTGCGTCGAAGTCGAGGCGCTCGATCAACCCCGCCGCCGTCAGGTCAGACCGGACCTGCTCGACGAGCGCAATACGTTCCTTGCTGTCGCGCACCCGCACGTGGCGGGCCACCGTCTTGAGGGGCCGCTGCTCTTCGGACTTCTTCTTCCGGATCTCACCCAGAATCAGCGCCGCGGCATCGAGCGCAGCACTGCCGGCCTCATCGCGCCCGCCGGCGACGCCGATCAACTCGCCTGCAGACGGCCACGGCGCGCGATGCACCGAACCAGGTTGCCACCACGACCACACTTCCTCGGTCACGAACGGCAGGTAGGGGGCGAAGAGCCGCAGCAGCGAGGACAGCGCGGCAAGGAGCGCCGTGTTCGCCGATGCGGCCGCCTCGTGACCATGATCGCCGTAACGCCGCGACTTGACCAGCTCGAGATAGTTGTCGCAGAAGAACCAGAAGAAGCTCTCCGCACGGTTGAGCACGCGCGTGTACTCGTAGGCGTCGAGATCGGTCGTGGACTCGTCGACGAGCCGCGCCAGGCTCGTCAGCATGCCACGGTCGAGAGGCTCCGTCACGGCGCCTCGCGGCTCTGAGCTCGACAGCACGAACTTCGACGCGTTCAGGATCTTGATCGCGAGCCGCCGGCCCACCTTCATCTGACCGGGATCGAAGGTCGTGTCCGTCCCGGGCCGTCCGCCGGCAGCCCAGTACCGCACGCCGTCGGAGCCGTGCTCCTGCAGCAGCGCGAGCGGCGTGACGACGTTCCCCTTCGACTTCGACATCTTCTTGCGATCGGGATCGACAACGAAGCCGGAGATCGCCGTGTTCGTCCAGGGAAGCGTGCCATGCTCGAACTCGGACCGCAGCACCGTGCTGAACAGCCACGTCCGGATGATGTCGTGCGCCTGCGGCCGCAGATCCATCGGGAACACGCGCGAGAAGAGATCCGGATCCCTCTCCCATCCCGACACGATCTGGGGTGTGAGTGACGACGTCGCCCACGTGTCCATGATGTCCGGATCCCCGGCGAAACCGCCCGGGACGCCGCGCTGCGAGGGCGAGCACCCGGGCGGCGCATCGCTCGACGGATCCATCGGCAGGCTGGAAGGGGCGGGCGTGATCGGCGATCCGTAGTCCACGGCGCCGTCCGCACCGATTCGATACCAGACGGGGAACGGCACGCCGAAGAAGCGCTGACGGCTGACGCACCAGTCGCCGGTCAGGCCGTTGACCCAGTTTTCAAAGCGCGTCCGCATGAAGGGTGGGTGCCACCGAAGCTCACGGCCGCGCTCGAGCAGCCGCTCGCGGAACTCGATCGTCTTGATGAACCACTGGCGGCTCGTGACGATCTCGAGCGGCCGATCTCCCTTCTCGTAGAACTTGACGGCGTGGGTGATTGGCCTCGGGTCGCCGAGCAGCGCGCCGGATTCGCGCAGCAGCTCCACGATCCTCGCTCGAGCCTTCTGCGACGACAGGCCGACGAGTCGATCGTAGGCCGCCTGCGCTTTCGCAGGATCGGTCGACGGCCACTGGGTCGTACCCCACGTCACGCGGCGGAACGTGCCATCCGGTTGAATCACCGCCCGAACCGGGAGCGACAGCTCGCGCCACCACGTCACATCGGTGAGATCGCCGAACGTGCAGATCATCGCGATCCCGCTGCCCCGCTCCGGATCGGCCAGCGGATGCGCGCGCACGGGAATCTCCACGCCAAACAGCGGAGTGACAACGCTCGAACCGAACAGCGGCTTGTAGCGCTCGTCGTCCGGATGCGCGACGAGGGCCACGCAGGCCGGAATCAGCTCCGGGCGCGTCGTCTCGATCACGACTGCGGGCGACGCTCCGCCCGCTCCGAAGGCGATGCGATGGTACGCGGAGGGGACGTCGCGGTCTTCGAGCTCCGCTTGAGCCACGGCGGTCCGAAAGTCGACGTCCCAGAGCGTCGGCGCTTCGATATGATACGCGAGGCCGCGCTCGAGGAGGTGCAGGAAGGCGAGCTGCGAAACACGCTGCGCTTCGCGGCCGATGGTGGCGTAGGTGAGCGACCAGTCGACCGACAAGCCCAGATACCGCCACAGGTGCTCGAAGACCTTTTCGTCTTCGACCGTCAGCTTCGCGCAGAGCTCGATGAAGTTCGGACGCGAGACCGAAACCGGCGGCTTCGGTGGAGAGGCCGGCGGAACGAATGATGGGTCGTACGGAAGCGCTGGATCGCAGCGAACGCCGTAGTAATTCTGCACGCGGCGCTCGGTCGGCAGGCCGTTGTCGTCCCACCCCATCGGGTAGAAGACCTCCTGGCCGCGCATCCGCTGAAACCTCGCGATGACGTCGGTGTGCGTGAACGAGAAAACGTGGCCGATGTGCAGCGAGCCGCTGACGGTCGGCGGCGGCGTGTCGATCGCGTAGATCTCGTTCCGCCGCTTCGATCGATCGAAACGGTAGACGCCGTCAGCCTCCCAGCGCGCGCGCCATTTCTCCTCGAGCCCTTCGAGGGCGGGCTTGTCCGGGACCGCGAACGCCCGGCTTCGCCCCCCGGCCCCTCGATTCGGCTCGGGCCCGGGGTCCTGCATCGCTATGGTGCACCCTTCTTGACGCGCTCGATCTCTTCCCTGACGAGCCGTTCGGCGGTCGAGAGCACGGTTTCGCGGACAGTCTGGTCTGTCAGGCGCGCGATCACGCGCCCCACAATATCTTCGATGACCTCGTCGGTCACGGCGGGCGCGGCGACGCGCGCCGGTTGAACCGGTTCAAGCCTGGACGCGGCCGCCTGCGGCGCCGCAAGCCCCTGTTCGGCGGCGAGGAGTGCCGCGAACGCGTCCGCGAGCGACGGAGGCAGCTCGGGAGCCAGTTGTTCGACGCGGCCGGGAGCGGGCGCTTCGACGCGGCTCGCAACGGCCGGCTGATACGTCGCGGGCACAGGCTTCTCCGCCGCGGCGCCCTGCGCGACGGCGGGTTTATCCGGCGCGGCGCTTTGCGCGAAGGCGGACCTCTCCGCCGGGGCGGGCGTGACAGCGGGTTTGTCCGGCGCAGCGCTCTGCGCGAACGCGGGCTTGGCAGGCGTCCCGGGAGATCCGGGGAGATCCCAATCTCCGAAATCCACGGCCAGGCTGCCAGCGGTGCGGAGCGGCTCCGGCTCGCGGGCCTTTTCCGCCTGGGCGTCCCTGGGCGGCGGAGCCGCCTTCGAGAACGCGGCATCCAGCCGGTCGAAATACTCGTCGAGAGAATCGACGGCTTTGGGCTCCTCGTGAACTGGTGCGGCCGGTTCGGCCGGCACGGCGGCCGGAGCGGGAGCCGGAGCGGAGGCATCCGACCAGAGCGACGCGGGCCGGCGGCCCGCGAGTAGATCTTTTACGCGGTTGATGACCATTTGGGGCTCGAACGGTTTGGCGAGCACGCCGTCGCATCCGACGGCGCGCGCGCGGGCCTCGTCTATCGGCTCGAACGCTCCGGTGAGGAGCAGCACGGGAATGTGCGAGAGATACGGCGTCCGCTTGACGAATGCCGCCACCTCGTAGCCGTCGCGCTGCGGCATACCGACGTCCGCCAGCACGATGTCCGGCCGGTGCTGTTCGATCTCGAAAATCGCCTGCTGCCCGTCGCCGACGGCGATGACCTGGATCTGCTCGTCGGCGAACGTGAGCTCGATCACGCGCTGGATGGTGACGCTGTCGTCGGCAAGCAGCAGTTTCGGCATGATTGCGTCTGGGTTCAGCTCACGTTTGCGTTCAGCTCACGCATGCTGCCGGGCGTTCGTCTCGATGTGCCTGATGATGTCCTGCATGGGGCTGCCAGGCAGGAAAATCCCGCTGATTCCCAATGCCTGAAGCTTCGGAATGTCCACGTCCGGAATGATACCGCCGACGACGACGATCACGTCGTCCAGGCCCTTCTCCTTGAGCAGCTCCATCACGCGCGGACAGATGTGCATGTGCGCGCCGGAGAGGATCGAAAGCCCGATGGCATCGGCGTCCTCTTGCAGCGCGGCGGCGACGATCTGCTCGGGTGTCTGGCGGAGGCCGGTGTAGATCACCTCCATGCCCGCGTCGCGGAGCGCGCGGGCGATGACCTTCGCGCCACGGTCGTGGCCGTCGAGCCCCGGTTTCGCGATGACGACTCTGATTTTTCTCATTCGCTGCCCGCCCGACCACACGCCACACGCCCGACCCAAAGGTCGGGCCTACACCGTCTATATAGACGGTACCTCTTCGTACTCTCCCCAGACCTCGCGGAGCGCGTCGCACATCTCGCCGACGGTGGCGTACGCGCGGGCGCACTCGAGCAGCGGATCCATTGTGTTGCCGACGCCGGCGGCAGCCTCTCTCAGGCTGTCGAGAGCGCGCGCAACCTTGTCGCTGTCGCGCGTCTGCCGGAGCTCCTCCAGTTTGGCCAGCTGCCGCTCCGCGGTCGACTCGTCGATGTAGAGGATCGGATGCGGCGGCTCGTCCTCCATGACGTAGTCGTTGACGCCGACGATGATCTTTTCGCGGCGCTCGATCGCCTGCTGGAAGCGATACGACGCCTCCGCGATTTCTTTCTGGGGATACCCCTGCTCGACCGCAGCGACCATCCCGCCCATCCGGTCGATCGTGTCGAAATACCGGCGCGCTTCCTCTTCCATCTCGAGCGTCAGTTTTTCGACAAAGTACGAGCCGCCCAGCGGATCGACGATGCCCGTCACGCCGCTTTCGTGCGCGATGATCTGCTGCGTGCGCAGGGCGAGCGTGGCCGCCTCGGCCGTCGGCAGCGCGAGCGCCTCGTCCAGCGAATTCGTGTGAAGCGAGTTCGTTCCCCCGAGAACGGCGCCGAGCGCCTGCAGCGCCGTCCGGACCACGTTGTTGTACGGCTGCTGCGCCGTCAGCGAGACGCCGGCCGTCTGCGTGTGGAAGCGCAGCTTCCACGACCGATCGCTCGTCGCGCCGAACCGATCGCGCATGACGGTCGCCCAGATCCGGCGGGCGGCCCGGTACTTGGCAATCTCTTCGAAGAAGTCGCTGTGCGCGTTGAAGAAGAACGACATCCGCGGAACGAAGTCGTCCACCTGCAGTCCCGCGTCGATTCCGTACTGGACGTACTCGATCCCGTCACGCAGCGTGAAGGCGAGCTCCTGGGCCGCCGTCGAGCCCGCCTCCCGGATGTGATAGCCGCTCACCGAGATCGTGTTCCAGCGCGGGACTTCCTTCGCGCAGAACGCGAAGACATCCGTGATCAGCCGCATCGATGGCCGAGGCGGGTAGATGTACTCCTTCTGCGCGATGAATTCCTTGAGGATGTCGTTCTGGATCGTCCCGGAGAGCTTCTTCCAGTCGGCGCCCTGTTTCTCCGCGACCACGAGATACATCGCGAAGATCATCGACGCCGGCGAGTTGATCGTCATCGACGTCGTGATGTCGCCGAGCGAGATGCCTTCGAAGAGGCGCTCCATGTCCGCGAGCGACACGATGCTCACGCCGCACTTGCCCACCTCGCCGAGCGACAGCTCGTGATCGGGGTCGCGCCCCATCAGCGTGGGCAGATCGAAGGCGACGCTCAAACCGGTGCCGCCGGCCGCCAGCAGCTGTTTGTACCGCTCGTTCGTTTCTTCCGGCGTCCCGAACCCCGCGAACTGCCGCATCGTCCAGAGCTTGCCGCGGTAGCCGGTCGGGTGGATGCCGCGCGTGTAAGGAAACTCGCCGGGATTGCCGACGTCGCGCCGGTAATCCAGGCCGTCGAGGTCTTCGGGTGTGTAGAGCCGGTCAATCCGGCGGCCTGAGATCGTCGTGAACGGAACGGGGCGTTCCGGTGACTTCTTGAGCGCGGGCTCGAGAACCTCGCGTTCCCAGCGCTGCTTGCCGGATTCCTTTTCAGTCTCGATTTTCACAAGTCGTTTAATTATAAGCTGATCAGGGGCTCAGCGCCGGGTCGACTGTGTGCCGTCGTACACGACCTTGCCGCCGGTTATGGTGTATCGGACCCGGGCTTTGAGGAGTTCAGCGGGACGGGTTTTCGCGACGTCTATAAGGTTGCGGTCGAAGACGGCCACGTCTGCGAGCTTGCCCGGCGTCAGCGTCCCTTTCAGGCCTTCTTCAAACGACGCCCAGGCGGGACCCTTCGTGTACGCCTCGAGCGCCTCTTCGATCGTCAGCCGCTGGTCCGGGAACCAGCCTTCCTTCGGCTCACCGGACAGCGTCTGGCGGGTGACGGCGGCATACAAGCCGTAAACGGGACTCAGATAGTAGCGCGCGGCGTTCGTGCCGGGGCTGTCGCTTCCGAAGATGAGCACGGCGCCCGCTTCCTTCAGCTTGCGGAAGGGATATGCGCCGCGGGATCGTTCCCGACCGATCCGCTCTTCCATCCATCGCATGTCATCGGAGATGTGGTACGGGTTGACTTCCGCGACGAGCTTCAGCTTTCCAAATCGCGAGTAGTCGTCCGGGTGGATCGTCTGGGCATGGATCACGCGCCAGCGGTGATCGGCGTCCACGAGCTTCTCTTCGGTCAGCACGCGCTCGTAGACGTCGAGCAGGATGCGGTTGCCCAGGTCGCCAATCGCGTGGACGTGCGGCGGCACGGCCGTCTTTGCGGCTGCCTTGATCAAGCGCTCCAGATTGCCGGGAGGGAATGCGGTGTAGTGGTCTCCCTCCTTCATCGACATCGCCGCCCCTTCCCTGCCCTCGGGGAACATCACGTGGCGCAGAATGCCGCGGTTGCGTGGATCGTGGTTGAAGGGTTCGAAGAAGAGCGCCGCGCTGCTGCCCATGATCCCGTCGACCCACGCCTTGAAGCCCACGAGCTTGAGCCACTCGTCACCGAACCCGCGCGACAGCCCGAGCGCCGCGACGTGCTCGACTTCGTAGAGCGTCGGACGAATATTGATTCGCACGGTCAGTTCGCCGCGTTGCCTCAGCGCCTGATAGGCCTGCACCTGTTCGGCGGAGGACAGGTCCTGAATAGAAGTGACGCCGCCCTCGCGCGCCTCCTGCATGACGGCGCGGACCTGCACGAGCCGCTGCTCGAACGAGATCGGAGCGATCGCTTTCCGTACGAGATCGGCGGCCGACCCTTTCAGGATCCCGGTGAGTCGACCCTGCGCGTCCTTGACGATCTCCCCGCCTTCCGGCACCGGCGTCGATTCCGTTACCCCCGCGAGCTTCAACGCCAGGCTGTTCGCCAGATACATGCTTCGGTCGAACCGGTTCACGAAGACCGGATGATCGGGCGTAACGGGATCAATCAGATCTCGACTTGGCGTAAAGGGACCAGCACCTTGGCCGAGTGCACTTGGTGCACTTGGTGCACTCGGTGCACCAGGTGCACCAGGTGCACCCGCCGACCCTGCCTTCCACTGCTCGTATGCCCCCCAGTCGCCTCGCGTGATCCACGCGCCCTTTGGCAGACGGCCTGCCGCGCTTCGAATGCGATCGGCGAACGCTTTCGGTTCGTGAACGTCGAGCAGGTTTGCCCCTACGAGGAGGCCGCCGGTCGACTCGACATGGACGTGTGCGTCGTTGAAGCCGGGCAGCGCGAAGCCGCCCGCCAGATCGAGCGTCCGGGTAGCAGGACCGGTCAGCGCACGGACGTCGGCCGCCGACCCGACAGCCGACAGGCGATCGCCCGTAATCGCGACGGCTTCGGCCCACGGCTTCGCAGGATCGAGCGTGTAGATGCGCCCGTTGACGAGGACGAGGTCGGCGGTAGCTCCGCCCGATAGAACGGCAGGGAGGGCGGCCAGGGCGACAACGATCAGAAGGCGTCTCATAGCGGGGGAGAATACCTTGACTTGCCTCGGGACCGGCAAGTACGCTGATCTGCTTTCTTCACGACAGATCCCGCGGATTCGACTCGAATGTCGCGGGGATCTGCCACGGGAGCCTCATGGAAGGCGGCAGCATCTTCAACGCGATGCTCCAGGAGTTCGACGGAGCGGCGCGTATCCTCGGTCTCGACCCCGGCATCTGGAAAATTCTCACTCACCCGAAGCGCCAAATCACGGTCTCGTGCCCGGTCCAGATGGACAACGGTGAGATCGAGGTGTTCACCGGGTACCGCGTGCAATACAACATCACGCTGGGCCCGGCGAAAGGCGGCATCCGCTATCACCCGAACGTGACGCTCGACGAGGTGACGGCGCTGGCGGCGTGGATGACCTGGAAATGCGCGGTCGCGCACATCCCCTTCGGCGGCGGCAAAGGGGGCGTCGTCTGCGACCCGACTCGCATGTCGCGCCGCGAGGTCGAAGCGCTCACGCGCCGCTACATCGCGGAGATCGTCGACGCGATCGGCCCCGAGAAGGACATCCCGGCGCCCGACGTGAACACGAACGACCAGATCATGGCGTGGGTGATGGACACCTACAGCATGCACGTCGGCCAGACGACGACGGCGGTCGTGACGGGCAAGCCGATCGAGATGGGCGGCTCACTGGGACGGCGCGAGGCGACCGGGCGCGGCGTGATGATCGTCACGCGGGAGGCCGCGAAACATCTCGGACTGGACATCAAAGGGGCGACCATCGCGGTCCAGGGTTTCGGTAACGTCGGGTCCATCTCGGCGGAACTCCTCTCCCAGATCGGCGCGAAGATCGTCGCCGTCACCGACTGGAAGGGCGGCGTGTACAACAAGGATGGCCTGGACATCCCGAAGCTCCTCGACTTCGCCGCGCAGCGCCGCACCGTCGACGAATTTCAGGGCGGCGAGCCGATCGATAACGAAGCGCTCTTCAAGCTCGACGTGGACGTGCTCATCCCCGCCGCGCTCGAAAACCAGATCACGATGGACAACGCGCCGGACATCCGCGCGAAAATCGTGACGGAGGGCGCCAACGGACCGACGACGCCCGACGCGCACCAGCACCTGCACAGCCGCGGCATCTTCGTCATCCCGGACATCCTCGCGAACTCCGGCGGCGTCACCACCTCGTACTTCGAGTGGGTGCAGGATCGCTACGGCTACTTCTGGACGGAGAAAGAGGTCAACGAGCGGCTCGAGCACAAGATGGTCGAATCGTTCGACGACGTCCTCAAGATGGCGCTCAAGTACAAGACCGACATGCGCACCGCCGCCTACATCGTCGCCATCAGCCGCGTGGCGACGGTGACGAGGATGCGGGGAATGTACGCGTAAATCTGGAGGCAAGGATGCCTTTCGCCGTCGATCCGCCGCAGGCGCTCGATTCGTTCGTCATCGCCCAGCAGCAGTTCGACCGCTGCGCCGACCTCCTGAACCTCGATCCCGGTCTGCGCCTGGTGCTGCGCGAGCCGGTGCGCGAGCTGCACGTCACCTTGCCCGTTCGGATGGACGACGGCAGCATCCGCGCGTTCAAGGGCTTTCGGGTGCAGTACAACGACGCGCGCGGCCCGTCCAAGGGCGGCATCCGCTTCCACCCCGACGAGACGATCAGCACCGTCCGCGCGCTCGCGGCCTGGATGACGTGGAAGACGGCCGTCATGGATCTGCCGCTGGGGGGCGGCAAGGGCGGAATCATCTGCAACCCGAAAGAGCTGTCGGAGCGTGAGCTCGAGCGGCTCTCTCGCGCCTACATCGGCGCGATCGCGTGGATCATCGGCCCCGAGCGCGACATTCCCGCCCCCGACGTCTACACGACCCCACAGATCATGGGCTGGATGATGGATGAGTTCAGCAAGCTGCGCGGGTATACGACGCCCGGCGTCATCACCGGCAAGCCGATGACGCTCTGGGGATCGCACGGCCGCGACGACGCAACCGGACGCGGGTCGATGTACGCGATCCGTGAGGCCGCGCGCGAGCTGGGGCTCGACCTGTCAAAGGCGCGAGTCGCGATCCAGGGCTACGGCAACGCCGGCTCGTTTGCGGCATCGCTCGCGTCGCAGCTCTTCGGCGCGAAGATCGTCGCCGTGAGCGACTCGCGGGGCGGCATCTTCGATCCCGACGGCATCGATTACGACGCGCTGCACGACTACAAGGAACGCACCGGCACCGTCGTCGGATACCCGAAGGGGCAGGCGGTATCGAACAGCGACCTGCTCGAGGTGGACGCGGACGTCCTGATCCCGGCGGCACTCGAAAATCAGATCACGGGCCAGAACGCCGCGCGCATCAAGGCGAAGATCGTCGCCGAAGCGGCCAACGGTCCGACCACTCCGGAGGCGGACGCGATCCTCTTCAAGCGCGGCGTCTTCGTGATCCCGGATTTTCTCTGCAACGCGGGCGGGGTCACGGTGTCGTACTTCGAGTGGGTGCAGAATCAGCGCGGCATGCCCTGGGAGCTCGAGGACGTCCACCGGCGGCTGGACCGCAAGATGACGCGCGCGTTCGCGGAGTCGCTCGAGGAGTCGCGCCGTCACAAGGTCGACGTGCGCATGGGCGCGTACTGCGTCGCGGTCAAACGTGTCGCAGAAGCTGTCCGCGCACGTGGCTGGGCATGAAAAACCCGAACCAGAACCAGCACAACGACTGTGGTTCTAGGTTCAACGTGCAAGGTTCAAAAGGTAGGTTCAAGCTAGAGATTGCGGCTAGCTAATCACACGTATAGCTAGTACTTCCTGCGACGAATTCCCCCCCGCCGTGGCGGTGATCTCGACGAGGTACTCGCCGGGGGCGAGGCTGGCAACCGGCACATCGGCGTACCGCAACGCGCCGGACGCCTGCACCGGAAGCTCCGTCATCGACTGGCCCGAGCGATTCAGCAACTTCGCGGTCACTGACGGCTCACCCCCCTGCCGGGCGTAGGCCTCGACGCGGATCGCGAGCCGCTCGGTCCGCCGGAACTCGCGATCGGGCGTAGGCGCCGCCGCCGGATCCGCTTTCAGCGCGACAATCTCTTTCGTCGTGCGCGCGCGCAGCAACTGCGGCGTCGACAGCGACACTTCCGTCTTCGAGAAGTCCGGTATGGTGAACTCGCGCGTGCCGGCGTCGAGCACCTGACCGCGCGCGTTTTCGATGTTGAACCGGACCTGCATCTGGCCCGGGTCGGCGTCGAATGCCACCATCCGCGGTTCCTCTACCTTGCCTTTGAAATACGGCTCGCCGGTAGGCGCGATGGCCGTGACTGCCAGCCGGGCCGGTGGATCCTCGCGCGCGGCGCTCGAACCGGGCACCGGCGGAACAGGCTCCCACGTCAACGTGACGCGCGTCTTCCCGTTCTCGCTCTTCGTGCTGCCGATCCAGGTCCGGACGACGTCGCGGCGGGAGGCGACGGCAAGCGAGCTCAGCGCCGCCTGGACCGCCGGTGGCGGGCCCGGCTTCGGCGGCGACGTTGCGCGCGCCGTGTCCTCGGCGCTCATCGCCCAGTAACCGCGGCGCGCCCGCACCTGCACACCCGATCGCTTCACGCGGACCTTGATCTGGTGGAACTTGCCGTCCGACGGCGCCTGGGTCGAGTTGTAGCCGAGCAGGTAGTAGGCGCTCGAGTCGCGGACGATCTGCCGCAGGCCGCCGTCGAGATCGTTGCGATTCACGATGGCGCGTCCGTCGGTCTGGTCGGCGAGGACCCGTAGCGTGTCCTGGGTCGACGCCAGGCCTTTCAAATCGGTCCGCAGGTTCACGCCTTCGTTGATGTCGTACTCGAACGCGGCGAGCCCGCGCGGGTCGAGGGCGTAAATCGACGTATTGGCGCGGTTGGCCGCGTCGTATACCTCGCGCATGTCGCCGAGAATCTCGGTGCTCGCGAAGAATTCCTCGGTCTCCGCGCGCGAGCCGCCGGCATAGTCGGTGCCCGGAGTGGTGCGGGCCGGATTGCCGAGACCGGGCATGGCGGCCACCGGATCGTTGAGCTGCGGCGGCAGCTGCGCCGTGAAGCCCTCGCTGACGAAGATGATCGACTTGCGTCCCTCGCGCAGGCCGCCCAGCTTGATCGCGAGCGAGCGGAGCGCCGACATCGTGACTTGATTCCGAATCTTCTCGACGGTCGCCGCGGGGTAATAGGCGTACTGCTCTTCGAATTGATTACGGGGCTCGTAGTTGAACTTACGTCCTTCGAAGTTCTGTATGGACTCGATAATCGCCGGGTGGTTACGCGTCAGCGAGAAGTCCGCCACCGGCAGCAGCGGATACATGATGCCGACGAGGTCTCCCGGCGCGATCTGCTGCTCGATGAACTTCATGAGCGGGCTTCTGACGCCCATGCTCGCGCCCCGACGGACGTGATAGTCGTCCAGGAAGATCGCGAAGATGCGCACGTCCGGCCGGGCGGCCTCGCGCTCCTCGTCGTCTCTCGTCCTCACTTCCGAGAACTGTCCGCTCAGCGCGGCCGTTGACTGATCGATCTTGATGAGCTGAAACGTATCGACCTTCTGACGCTCGTTGTCCTCGAAGACCTCGAAGTCTTCGGGCGTCAAGTCGATAACGGGATTACCCTGCTTGTCGGTGGCGATCACGTCGACGCTGACGAAGTTGATCCCGCGCCGGATCACCTGACGAGGCGGCTCTGCGTTGGGCCCGACCGGCGCCGTTGGTTGTTGCGCGGGCGGCTGTGCCGGCGGCGGCGAGGGCTGTGGCGGGGGCGACGGCTGCGGTTCCTGAGCGGAAACCATTCCCGCCGCGACGAGCGCCAGGAGGGTCGAGACTAGCCTTCGCGCACCCATACGCCCTTTAGACTCTCGATGATAACATTCAGCTCGTGTCCCAGCAGCAAGCAGAAATTGTTCCACCCCTGACCCATCTCTCCGAAGACGAACTGATACTCCGCGACAGCGTTCGAGAGTTCGCTGAAGCCCGGGTGCGGCCGCTCGTGCGCGAGATGGACGAGCAGGCGAAGATTCCGAAGTCGCTGGTCGACGCGCTGTTCGACCTCGGCGTGATGGGAATAGAAGTGCCCGAGGCGTACGGCGGCGCGGGCGCTCGCTTCTTCCACGCGGTCGTAGCGGTCGAGGAGCTCTCGCGGGTCGATCCGTCGATCGGCGTCCTGGTCGACGTTCAGAACACGCTCGTCATCAACGCGATCCTGCGCTGGGGCTCCGACGAGAATAAGCGGCGGTACCTACCGAAGCTTGCCGCGAAAACCGTCGGCGCCTACGCCCTCTCGGAGGCCGGATCCGGCAGCGACGCGTTCGCGCTGACGACGCGTGCGGCGCGTTCGGCCGACGGCTTCGTCCTGAACGGCCGGAAGCTGTGGATTACCAACGGGAACGAAGCTGACCTGTTCATCGTCTTCGCGACGATCGATCCCGAAGCCGGCTATCGGGGCATCACGGCGTTTCTGGTGGAGCGCGGGTTACCGGGTTTCACGGTCGGTAAGAAAGAGGACAAGCTCGGCATCCGGGCGAGCAGCACATGCGAGCTCGTGCTCGAGGACTGTCACGTGCCGGCCGGCAACGTGCTCGGCGAGCCTGGCAAGGGGTACAAGGTCGCCATCGAGACGCTCAACGAAGGGCGGATCGGCATAGGCGCCCAGATGATTGGCCTCGCCAAAGGCGCGCTCGAGCACGCCATCAAGTACACGAAGGAGCGTAAGCAGTTCGGCAAGGCGATCGCCGACTTCCAGGCGGTGCAGTTCCAGCTCGCGCGGGCGGCGGTCGAGCTCGAGACGGCGAGGCTGGCCGTCTACAACGCGGCGCGGCTGAGAGACGCCGGACGCCCGTTCCTCACCGAAGCGGCGATCTGCAAGATTCACTCATCCGAGGTCGCCGAAAGAATCACGTCGCTTGCCGTGAACCTCTTCGGCGGGAACGGCTTCGTCAAGGAATACCCCGTCGAGAAGCTGTACCGCGACCAGAAGATCGGGCAGATCTACGAGGGCACGTCGAACCTGCAGCTTCAGACCATCGCGAAGCAGATCCTTGGCTGAGCTCTGAGCTCTGAGCTTTGAGCCTGGGACCTTGGGCATTCGGCACTTGGCATTTTGGGATTCGCCCCAGGCCCTAAGCCCTAGGCCCTAGGCCCTAAGCCCCAGCCTTCTTCCTCCGCTCGTTCTCGTCCTCGCTCGTCTCGCCCACCGCCGTGGTTTCTCCGGCCGTCTCGATGCCCAGCACGTCTCCGGGCTGCGCGCGGCCATCCAGATGAGGACTCTCGTCCCGTTCCGAGCCGGCCGTCCCGACAGGGAGCGGTGCGTCCCGGTCCGTGCGGGTGCGTGCGAACGCTGAGCGAGCGACCGGGCGTGTCCGCGACTCGAGCCGGGCAATATCGGCGCGCCACCACTCGGGCTGGCGATAGTGCGCCCAGCGCTCGTAGCCCCACTCCTCCGTCGCGGCCGCCTCCTGCGAGCAACAGGCGGCAACGGTCTGCGACTCGAAACTGCGGAGCTCGTCGTCGTTCAGCGCGGCAAACTGATCGGGATCGAACTCCGGGTAGCGGCCAATCGCGTCCTTGTCGATGTCGAGCACGAGCGCCTCGTTCGTCGTGTCCACACGACTGTGGCCTAAGGGAACCAGATAGTGGCGCGAAGTAAACCATCCGCCCGAATCCACGACGAGGTAGTACGCGCGGCGCCGGACGGGATCGATGATGAATCCGTCGACGTCGCCGACCTTCTGGCCGTCCGCTGTGCGGACGTCTGCGTTGTCGAAATCCATGACGGCGTCGTCGACGTCGTCTGCATCGAGGTAACGAAGCGTCGAGCTCAAGGGTGTGTTCATCGGTGACCCCTCCCGGCACCGGCAAAGCAAGATCCACTCCGATCCGAGCTCTGCTACTATCTCGCGCCATGCTGACCTCGCTCGTCATCGCCGCATCGGTGCTCCTCCAGACGCCGCCGTCCGCGGCCAACCCGGACCCGAACATGCCGCGCCCGATCGCGGCCCGAGACTCCGTCTTCCTCGAAGAGCTCACGTGGCTCGAAGTGCGCGACGCCATGCGCGCGGGAAAGACGACGGTCATCGTGGCCACGGGCGGGATCGAACAGAACGGACCGTACCTGGCGCTCGACAAGCACCAGATCGTGCTGCGCGCGACGACCGAAGCGATCGCGCGCAAGCTCGGCAACGCGCTCGTGGCGCCGATCGTCGCGTTCGTGCCAGAGGGCAACATCGAGCCGCCGAGCGGGCACATGCGCTTCCCCGGCACGATCACGCTGACCGATGACACCTACAAGCGGCTGCTCACCGACATCGCCGCGAGCCTGCGCGCGCACGGTTTCACGAACATCGTGTTCATCGGCGACAGCGGAGGGAACCAGGACGGGATGAAAGAGGTCGCCTCCACATTGAACGCCGCCTGGGCCAATGGGAAGACGCACATCCTCTTCGTCCCCGAGTATTACGACTACCCGGGCGTCCAGAAGTGGCTCGAGTCGCAGGGCGTGAAGCAGACGAACGAGGGACACCACGACGACTTTCAGATCACGGCGGAGATGATGGTGGTCGACCCTTCGAGCGTGCGCCTGCAGGAGCGGATCGCCGCGGGTAAGGCGTCGATCAACGGCGTCCCGATCGCGCCGCCCGAGAAGGCGATCGAGTGGGGCAAGAAGATCGTCGACTATCGAGCGGAAATCACGGTGAAGGCCATACGGGAGAGACTTGCTCAAGTACGAAGTACGAAGTCCGAAGGCTGAAGTAAGTGTTGAAGTCATGAAGTAGCGCAGGCCTGCGGCGACGGCTCTTCGTCCAGACCGGCCACGCCCCTCCCGCCCACGTCGCCAGGACCCGCCCTCGAAAGCATTCAGGTCGGCGTCGCCGGGAACGCGGCGCCATCGCTCGAACCCGGTCAGAGCAAACAGATGTTTGCCCTCGGCCGGTACTCCAATGGCACCACTCAAGACTTTACGAATCTGGCTGTCTGGCAGACGTCGGATCCTGGGATCGCAACGGTTTCCAACGTCGGGCTGGTCACTGCAGCGAATGAAGGCCGGGCGCGGATCCTCGCGACCTACCGCGCTGTCACCGGGACGCTCGAATCGACATCGCGAGGGCTGGATGTCGGTACACACTCACGCCACCCGTTCTGGTATTTGGCGCCTTCGGGGGTTTCGCCCGTATCAACGTCACGACGACGCTGAGTGATTGCCGATGGCGGGTCCGAAGCGATGCCGAGTGGTTCCATTACTCGTTCGATCCGAACCGGAGCGGCAACGGCGTGTTCGAATACGACATTCCGAGCAACAGCACTCCGAGTGCCCGAGAAGCCGCGTTCCTGATCCTCGACGGAGCTTCGAACGTGGCCGCCACGCATCGGGTAACGCAGGAGCGACCCGTGTCATGCAGCTACGTCACGAACCCGCGCGAGACCCGTGTGCCGAAGACTGGCGGCACAGGCAGCTTTACGGTTGTCACCGAGCCGGCCGATTGTCGCTGGACCCTAGAGAACACCTTCTTCTCCGGTTTTACGATTTCGCCCAGGAGCGGGCAGGGCACAACGCGCATCACGTTTACGTCGCCAGCGTTGAATTTCGACACGTATGCCGAAATCGGGATCTGGGGCCTGAGCCGCCAGAACCCGCCAGGGAAGCACAGGGTCATTTGGGGCACTCCGTCGAACTTGCCGCCGTTCAGCCGTTAGATGCGACGCGCTCGCGCAGGCTTGATGCAGCCCTAAAGGGCTGGACTACACGTGCGGGCTGAGAATGGCTTCCGCGATGATCATCCGCTGGACCTCCGAGGTCCCCTGATAGATCTCCGTCGCGCGCACATCTCTGAACAGACGCTCGACGGTCGACCCGCGGCGGTAGCCGGCCGACGCGAGAATCTGCATCGCCCTGTCGGCGGCGCGATGCGCCGCCTGTGACGTATAGAGCTTGGCCATCGCCGCCTCCAGGGCAACGCGCGATTGACGATCTTTCGCGTCCGCGGCCTTCAGCATGAGCATCCGGCCGGCGTCGAGCTCCGTCGCCATGTCGGCGAGCATCCACTGAATCGCCTGGTAGTTCGCGATCGGCTGGCCGAATGCTTCGCGCGACTTCGCATGCGCGAGCGCCTCGTCGAGCGCAGCCTGCCCCACTCCGAGTGCCTGCGCGGCGATCGCGATGCGGCCGCCTTCGAGCGCCCACATCGCCACGCGGAATCCCTCACCCGCGCCGCCGAGCATCGCGGTGCTCTCGACCCGCACGTCCGTCAGCTCCAGGTCCATGCACCCGAGGCCTCGAACGCCCAGCGAATCCGCGGCGGCGACGCGCTCGAGGCCGGGAGTGTCCATGGGCACGAGGAACGCGCCGACGCCTCGGCCTCCAGCGCCCGGCTGCGTCGCGGCGAAGACGATCGCGAGCTCCGCCGCTTCGGCGTTCGCGACCCAGACCTTGCGCCCGTTCAGGACGTATCCCCCATCATCGGGCCGCGCCACCGTCTGCTGGTTCGCAGCATCGCTGCCGGCGTTCGTTTCTGACAGGGCAAAAGCGCCAATCGCGCGGCCTGACGTCAGCCGCGGCAGCCAGGTGCGCTTCTGCGCGTCGCTCCCGAAATGTGCGATCGGCTCGACTACGAGCGAGTTCTGCACAGCGACGATGACGGCGAGCGTCGCGCTCGCGCGCGCGAGCGCCTCGACAGCCAGCGCATACGACACGTAATCGCGGCTGTCGCCGCCGAGCTCCTTCGGCGTGGTGACGCCGGCAAGGCCGAGCGCGAACGTGTCGGAGACGAGCGCCGCCGGAAACCGTCCGGCCTCGTCGAGGCCGGACGCCGCCGCGGCGGCCGTTTCCCGCGCGAACGTCGTCACGCGCTCGACGTACGACGTCTGATCCGGTGTGAGCTCGAAATCCATTTCGGCCTCAACCCCCGTCAGTGTTTTTCATCTCGCGCCAGACGCGCGAAGATCGGGCGGAGCTTCTCGGCGGTAACGGGCAGTTCTTCGGGCAGGACGCGGACCTGCCCGACGACCGGCATGAAATTCGTGTCGCCGTTCCAGCGCGGGACGACGTGGATGTGCAGATGATCGGGAAGACCCGCGCCGGCGGGCCGCCCCAGGTTGATCCCCATGTTGAAGCCGTGCGGCGCGTACGCTTCGCCGAGCGCCATCTCGGACAGCCGCGTCAACGCCATCAACTCTTCCCGCTCGGCAGCGGTCGTCCCGGTGAGCGAACCGACGTGGCGGTTCGGTACGATCAGGAGATGGCCGTTGTTATAAGGATAGAGGTTCAGGAGGACGAACGCCTCCTGTCCGCGAAACACGAGCAGCGGTTCGTTTTCCCCGCGCTCCAGGGCGCCGCAGAAAATGCACTCGCCCGCCTCTGGCTTCTCGCCGGTCACGTAGGCAAGTCTCCAGGGGGACCAAAGGTACTCCATACGTACATGAACTCGTACGGTGCAGGGTGCAAGGTGCAGGGTTCAAGGTTGGTTCAGAACCACCTTGAACCTTGAACCTAGCACACTGAACCGTGCTGTTCAGTATTGCGTGACGCCACCCTCCGGTATCCCGGCGAGCGGAGAAGGCGGAGCGGAGGCTTCGGCCTCGCGGTTGATGAGCTCCTTCAGCTCCTTGCCCGGCTTGAAGTACGGCACCCGCTTCGGCGGGACGTCCACCTTGTCACCGGTCTTCGGGTTGCGCCCCTTGCGCGGCTCCCGCCGGCGGAGGCGGAAGCTGCCGAAGCCGCGGAGCTCGATCTTCTCGCCGCGATGCAGCGCGTCGATGATGCTCTTGAAGACCGTGTCGACGATCAGCTCGGAGTGCTTCTTGGTGAGATCCGAGACGCGCGAGACTTCTTCGACGAGCTCCGCCTTGGTCATGGCCAACACTCCGTTGGTGCTCCCTTACTCTCCCCGGTTCATCCGGAAGTGATCGCCGAGCGTCACCTCGGGCCGGCCCGAGCTCTCGCTGTAGGCCTCCCAGTCGGCCCTGAACTCGTCCGACTTCAACGCGCGGATGCTGAGCCCGATCTTCCGCTCCGACGGGATCAGTTTGATGATCTTCATCTGATAGCCGGTATCGACCTTCAGATCGAGCTTCTCGCCGTGATTCTCGTCGAACTCGGAGACGTGGATCAGCCCCTCGATGCCGTCGGCCAGCTCGACGAACGCGCCGAAGTTGGTGACGCGCACCACCTTGCCCTCGACGATGTCGCCGACCTTGTGCTTCGAGAAGAACTCGTCCCAGATGTCGGTCTGGAGCTGCTTGAGCCCGAGCGACAGCCGCTGGTTCTCGGCGTCGATGTTGAGCACCATCGCCTCGACCTTGTCGCCCTTCTTCAGCACCTCGGACGGATGCTTGACGCGCTTGCTCCACGACATGTCGGAGATGTGGATCAGGCCGTCGATGCCCTCCTCGACCTCGACGAACGCGCCGAACTCGGTGAGGTTCCGCACCTTGCCGGTGATCGTCGTCCCGATCGGATAGCGCTCGACGAGATCGTGCCAGGGGTTGCTCTCGATCTGCTTGAGACCGAGTGAAATCCGTCGGGCGGCGGGATCCACGCCGAGTACCATCGCCTCGACCGGATCGCCGACGTTGAGGATCTTCGACGGATGCTTGACGCGCTTGCTCCACGACATCTCGGAGACGTGGATCAGTCCTTCAACGCCCGGCTCGAGCTCGATGAACGCGCCGTAGTCGGTGAGACTCACGACCTTGCCGGTCATGCGCGCGCCGACCGGATACCGATCCTGCGCCGTGCTCCACGGATCGCCAATCAGCTGCTTGTGCCCGAGCGACACGCGCTCGGTCGACGGGTCGTACTTCAAGACGATCACGTCGATTTCCTGATTGACCTGGAAGATCTCCGACGGGTGGCCGACGCGGCCCCACGACATGTCGGTGATGTGCAGCAGGCCGTCGATGCCGCCGAGGTCGATGAAGGCGCCGTAGTCGGTGAGGTTCTTCACGACGCCGCGCAGCACCTTGCCCTCGGTGAGCGTGTCGAGCGTATGCTTCTTCTTCTCCGCGTTCTCCTCTTCGAGGAGCACCTTCCGGGAGAGCACGATGTTGCCGCGCTTCTTGTTGACCTTGATGACCCGCATGCGCAGCTCCTGGCCGCGCAGCGCGTCGAGATTCCGGACGGGACGTACGTCGATCTGCGATCCCGGGAGGAACGCGCGGACGCCGATGTCCACCGCGAGCCCGCCCTTGATGCGCTCGATGACGCGGCCGATGACGACCTTCCGTTCGGCGAAGGCCTTCTCGACCTCGTCCCAGATCTTCATCTTCTCGGCCTTCTCGCGCGAGAGCACCACGTAACCCTCGCGGTCCTCGGTCCGCTCGAGCAGCACGTCGACCGTGTCGCCCGCCTGGACTGTGATCTGGCCGGTCTCGTCCACGAACTCTTCGATGGCGATGATGCCTTCGGATTTGTAGCCGACGTCGACGATGACCTCGGAGGGGGTGACCTTGAGGACGGTGCCCTTGACGACCTCGCCTTCCGCCAGATTGCGGAAGCTGCTGTCGTAGAACTTGATCAGCTCATCGTACTGCTGCGGATCCATCCGCTCGCCGTCCGGATCGTCACCTCCTTTGCTTGAATACGTCTTCATTTCGTCTGACCTTGCCATGCGGAACGGATCCTCCTCGAATTTCGATTTGCCGGCCTTTGTTGACGGGCGTCCGGCGGCCCGAAGGTTGTGATCGCTGGAAGTGCGATAAGCAATAGATTATAAGTCACTTAGAAACGAACGGTCAAGGAGTGCAGTCATGGCGAGAAAGGCGGCCCGGCGCCGGCCGGGCAAGGCGAAGACAAAGAAGAAGGCTGGGGCGAAGGCCCGAAAGCCCGTCCGGCGGCGCGCCGCAAAAGCCCGAGCCCGACGCCGGGCCCCCGCAAAGGCCCGCGCCCGGCGGGCCGCCACGCGAAAAACCGCGGCAAAGCGCCGCCCGAAGCGCACGGCGAGGCCACCCCGCGCCGCCGCAATACCGGGGCGGCCGATCCCGAAGCGGGGCCGCCCGGAGAGGCTCGATCGCGAACGCAGGCGGCTCGAAGAGGCCGACGAGATCATCCCAGGCCCGCCGTCCTCGCTCACCGTCGATCAAAGCGCGTCGGCGGCGCGATCCGGGCGGGAGGAAATGCGCGAAGCGATCCGGGATCACACCGAGACCAGCCCGGCATTGACGGGCGGGGACGTCGACGCCAACTGGGAGGACGCCTACTCGGTCGGCGACGAGGCACCCGGTGGAGACAACCCTACGCCGGATCAGGATCGCGTGGACGATATCGGCCGCGCGCTCGGCGTCGAGTACGAAGACAACGAGGAACTGAAAGCCGCCGAAAAGCTCGAGAAGCGCGACCGCAACCGCTGGGAGCTCGATCCGGCGTCGTCGGAGGATTACAAAGATCGGGAGTAGGCCCAGCCTGACGGGCGGGCCTCAGTCCGGGCGGGGTGGGCGTGCCTGCGCGATCGCCTTCATGACGTGTTCCACGACATCCTCAATGGTGAGGTCGGTCGTGTCAACCACGATGGCATCCGCGGCCGCCACGAGCGGCGAGGTCTCGCGCGTCCGATCCTGATGGTCTCGCGCGGCGAGCGCATTCGCGACTTCGGCGACCGCACCGCCGCGGCTCCCGTGCGCCGGGTCGTGCGCGCGGCGGCGCGCGCGCTCGTCCGGAGAAGCGTCCAGGTAGATCTTCAGGTCGGCGGCCGGAAAAACGACGCTGCCGATGTCTCGCCCCTCGACGACGACGCCGCCGCCCGACGCGAGCTGGCGCTGACGTTCGACGAGCGCGCGGCGGACGGCGGGTAGACGCGCGACGGCGGCGGCCGCCACGTCGATCTCCGGCGTCCGAATGGCTCGCGACACGTCCTCGCCGTCGATCGCGACTCGATCGCCACTGAGATCGAACGCCGCCTGGCGTGCGAGGGCCGCCACCGCCTCTTCATTCGAGAGGTCTACGCCGTTCGCGAGCGCCTGCCACGCCACGGCGCGGTACATCGCGCCGGTGTCGACGTGGCGGTACCCGAGGGCGCGGGCCACCGCGCGCGCGACCGTTCCCTTCCCCGCTCCCGATGGTCCGTCTATGGCGATGATCAACTGTCCCTAGGCCTCTGTCCGTCAGCAGTATTATCCATGCATGCGACGTCCTGCGACGCTGGCCGCGCTCGGGCTGATTGGCGCCGTCGCACTCACCGCCGCAGCGGTCGGCCGCCACTACGCGCGCGCTGCGTCGCTCGTCGTCGAAGCCGCCGGTATCGACGGCTGGCCCGGAACCGTCGCCGACTGGCAGGCGGACGCCGTCCGCACGCAGTCGCTGAAGGTTCCCAGCCGGCACGGCGAGCTCGCCGCGCGAGTCTATACGCCGCAAGGGACCAGACGCCGAACGGTCTTGATGTTTCCCGGCGTGCACGCCAGCGGCATCGATGAGCCTCGACTCGTTGGCTTCGCCGAAGACCTCGCCGCTTACGGCCATACCGTCGTGACCCTCGAGCTCCCGGACTTGAAGCGATACGTGGTCGCCGCGCGCGCCTCGGACATGATCGAGGATGCCGCGCGATGGGCTTCCGCTCGCGCCGACCTCGCGCCGGACGGCCGGGTGGGGCTCGTCGGCATCAGCTTCGCCGGCGGTCTTGCCGTCGTCGCCGCCGGACGGCCGGCCGTCCGAGACCGAGTGGCCTTCGCGCTGTCGTTCGGCGGACACAGCAACCTGACCCGCACGCTGAGATATCTCTGCACCGGCCGCCAGCCGGACGGGACCGTTCGCAAGCCGCACGACTACGGCGTCGTCATCATCCTGCTCGGTGCCGCCGATCGGCTCGTACCGGCCGATCAGGTCGAGCCGCTCCGGCGCGGTATCCTGACGTTTCTCGAGGCGTCGCACGTCGACATGGTGGACAAGGCTCGCTCTAAGGTGTTGTTTCAGCAGGCGCGCGACCTCGCCACCACGCTGCCGGAGCCGGCGCGAACGCTGCTGGGCCTCGTCAACGATCGGAACGTCGCCGTGCTCGGACCGAAGCTGCTGCCCCACGTCGAAACGATGAGCGACGATCCCGCGCTGTCCCCGGATCGGGGAACGCCGCCGGCGGCGCCGGTGTTTCTGCTCCACGGCGCGGATGACAACGTCATCCCTGCCGTCGAGTCCGTTCTGCTGGCGGAGCACTTGAGACCGCACACGCACGTCGAGGTCCTGCTGACGCCGCTCATCACGCACGCGGAGGTGGATCGGCCGAGCGACCTCGTCGAGATCTGGAAACTCGTGTCGTTCTGGGCCGACGTTCTCAGCGAATAACGAGCCGGGAGTTTCAGTGACCGCTACCCGACTTCAGAAGATTCTGGCCGAAAGCGGCGTCGCTTCGCGCCGGACCTCGGAGCGGTTGATGACCGAGGGACGCGTGACGGTCAACAGCGAGACTGTCACGGAGCTCGGCTCGAAAGCCGATCCCGCGGTCGATGACATCCGCGTCGACGGCCGGCGCATCCGACCTGCGGAGCGGAAACGCTACCTGCTCTTGAACAAGCCGCGCGGGTTCGTTTCGACGCGCTCCGATCCGCAGCGGCGTCCGACGGTGATCGATCTCCTCAAGGGCGTGCGCGAGTACGTCTACCCGATCGGCCGGCTCGACTACGACTCCGAAGGCCTGCTGCTCCTGACCAACGACGGCGATCTTGCGGCGCGGCTCACGCATCCGCGGCACGGAGTCGAACGCGTCTACGAGGCGCGCGTGCGCGGCGAGCCGGACGCCCGCTCGATCAAGCGGCTTGCGAGGGGGATCGTCATCGAAGGCCGACGTACGGCTCCTGCCCGGGCGCGGATGGTTCACGGAGCCATCGAGCTCACGCTGCGCGAGGGCAGAAAGCGGCAGGTGAGATTGATGTGCGAGGCGATCGGCCACCCGGTGCTGCGGCTCAGACGCGTCCGGTTCGGACCGATTGCGGACGATCGCCTGAAGCCGGGGCAGTTCCGCGAGCTGACGCCGGCGGAAGTGGCCCGATTGAAGCGTGCGGCGGGCCCGCCTCGCGACTAGTCGCGCAGCCCTTCAGGGCTGCTTCCGTTATCAGTGAACCGTCTCGTCGACGAACGGCAGGGCCGACTCTGCCGGTCCGGCCTCGGCCAGTCCGCTGGGCGCCTCGAACCCGAGCACCTCGGCCATGTCCTCCACTTTCGGCAGGTCGTTGAGGTCCTTCAGCCCGAACCGATCGAGGAACTCGCGCGTCGTCGCGTACATGAACGGCCGGCCGACGACCGGCTTGCGGCCGACGATCTTCACGAGCCTGCGCTCGATGAGCGTGCCGAGGACGCCGGCCGTGTTGACGCCGCGGATCTCGGCGATCTCCGGTGCGGTGATCGGCTGTTTGTAGGCGATCACGGCGAGCGTCTCGAGCGCCGCGACCGACAGCTTCTGCTTCGTCTGCTCGTGGAACAGCTTCCGTACCCACTCGTGCAGCTCCGGCCGCGTCACGATGCGGAAACCGCCGGCGATCTCGACGAGCTGCAGGCCGCCCGGCCGCTCGTAGTCCTGCTTCAGCGCGGCGAGCGCCGCTTCTATGGCGTCCTGCGGTTCGCCGTCGAGCAGCTTCGCGATCTGCTTGACCGTGAGCGGATCGGGCGACGCGTAGATCAGCGCTTCGATGACGGCTTTCAGTGAATCAGACATCGTTCAGGCACTCTCGGGGTCGAGGATCGGGCGCGGCGCGTCGACGGGACGCGCGCGCCGGTACACACGGATGGGGCCGAAGGCTCCGGACTGAAACACGCGTACGAGCTTCAAGCGGATCATCTCGAGAAGCGCGAGGAACGTGACGATCAGGCCGCTCCGCCCGTTGACATCGGCGAACAGATCGTCGAAGCCGCAGGCCTCGGTCTCGGACAACCGCGACAGCAGCTGCTCGATCCGGGTCTCAATCGGAATCTGCTCGGACGGCAGCGGCACCTTCGGCCGATGGCGCGCACGCTCGAGGACGGCCCGGAAGGCAGACATCAGGCTGAACAGATCGACCTCGATCTCAGGCTCCGGCGCCTCTCCCGCGATCTCCGTCACGACCGCATCGGGACGCATCCACTGCGCTGCGCGGACAGTCTCCCGCTCGTGCAGCAGCTCGGCGGCAGCCTTGTACCGCTGGTGCTCGATGAGGCGGCGCACGAGCGCTTCGCGCGGGTCCTCCTGCGGATCTTCCTGCGCCGGATCGGGCCGCGGCAGGAGCATGCGCGACTTGACGTGGATGAGCGTCGCGGCCATCACGAGAAACTCGCCCGCGACGTCGAGGTTCAGCTCACGCATCAGCTCGATGTAGTCGAGATACTGCTTCGTGATCAGAACGATCGGGATGTCGTAGACGTTGACTTCGTTCTTCTTGATCAGGTGAAGAAGCAGGTCGAGCGGCCCTTCGAAGTTATCGAGCTTGACCGGATAGGCCTCGAGAACAGACTCGAATTCCTCCTGCATCATCCTGGCAGCACTCCGGGCGCCTGGTAGCGCAGGCCCACCGCGGCGCGCACCCGCTCCATGGTTTCAGCCGCAATGCCGCGCGCGCGGCGCGAGCCTTCGATGAGAATTTCCTGGAGAGCGTTCGGCCTCGCGAGGAGCTGCCGGCGGCGCTCTCGAAGCGGATCGAGCGCGGCGTTGATGGCGCGGGCGAGCTTGTCCTTGACCTCGACGTCTCCGACCTTCCCGAGCCGGTACCGCTCCTCGAGGTCCGCCACTTCCGCAGCGTTCGTATTGAACGCCTTGTGGTACAGAAACACCGGATTCCCCTCGACGGTGCCGGGCACGTCGGCCCGGATCCGTTTCGGGTCCGTGTACATCTTCATGACCTTCGCCCGCACCGTCGCCGTATCGTCCGACAGATCGATCGCGTTGCCGTAGCTCTTGCTCATCTTCCGGTTGTCGAGCCCCGGCAGCCGCTCGAAGTCCGTCAGGAGGTGTTTCGGCTCGACGAGGAGATCGGCACCGAAGAAGTTGTTGAAGCGGCGCACGACCTCCCGCGAGAGCTCGAGGTGCGCAACCTGGTCTCCGCCGACCGGCACGAATCGCGCGTCGTACATCGCGACGTCAGCGGTCTGGAGCAGCGGGTAACCCAGGAAGCCAATCGTCGACAGATCGCGATCCGTCAGGTTCTCCTGCTGCTCCTTGTACGTCGGCACGCGCTCGAGCCACGGTACCGGGACGACCATTGACAGCAGCAGGTAGAGCTCAGCGTGCTCCGGAACCAGCGACTGAATGAAGACCGTGCTCTTCTCCGGGTCGATGCCGGCGGCGATCCAGTCCGCGACGTTGTCGGTGGCGTTGCCGGCGAGCTCGGTGGTATTCGCGTACTCGCTGGTCAGCGCGTGCCAGTCAGCGACGAAGTAAAAACAATCGTACTGATTCTGGAGGCTGGTCCAGTTGCGCAACGCGCCGGCCAGATGTCCGAGATGGAGCTTTCCGGTCGGGCGCATGCCCGACACCACGCGTGGCTTCACGGAGTGGGTCTAAGGATAGCAGATTCTGAATTCTGACTACCTCGGCGCTGCCGCGAAGTACTGCAGAACAGCATCCGCGGCCTTCGCGCCCACCTCGGCGATCAACTCCTCCCGGGTCGCGCGCCGGACGCCGGCGACGCTGCCGAACCGGCGCAACAGCGCGCGCCGCCGCGTTCTGCCGATTCCGGGCACGGCGTCCAGCTCGGATCGCAGATCCCGCATGCGTCGCGCCGTGCGGTGGAAGGTCACCGCAAAGCGATGCGCCTCGTCGCGGATGCGCTGGATGAGGTGCAGCGCCGGGCTCTCGGGAGCGAGTGCAATCGGATCGGGCCGATCGCGCGTGAAGAGCAGTTCCTCCTTCTTGGCGATGCCGACGGCGACCAGGTTCTCGAGGCCGAGCTGACGGAGAGCCGCGTACGCGGACGTGAGCTGGCCTCTCCCGCCGTCGATCAGGATGAGGTCGGGAAACGGGCCACCCTGCTCGAGCAGCTTGCGGGAGCGCCGGAGCACGACTTCTTCCATGGCGGCGAAATCATCATTTCGGTCGCTCGGCGGCCCGCCTTCGGCGGGCTCCCCTCCGGCGCCTCGCGCAGGCCGCAGGCGCTGGCCCTTGATCCGGAACTTGCGGTACTCGGCGCGCCGCATGCGGCCGTCCTCGCACACGACCATCGAGGCCACGGTCTCGCTCCCTTGAATCGTCGAGATGTCGAAGCATTCGATCCGCCGCGGCAGTGTCGGCAGCGCGAGCACGGCCCGCAGCGTCTCGAGCGCGTCGTAATTTGCCGCGACCGCTTCGTTGAAGCGCGTGTCGTATGCGACGGCCGCGTTCCTCGAGGCGAGGTCGAGCAGCCCTCGCTTGTCACCGCGACGCGGGACGACAATCCGGACGCGCCGGCTCCGGGTGGCCCCCGGCGAGAGTCCCGACCGTGACGCCAGCCAGCTTTCGAGCGACTCCGTTTCCGGGAGCGCGACCGGCACGTGAATCTCCGGCGGCGGCTCGCGCGACTCGTAGAACTGCTGAATGGCCGCTTCGATAATCTCGGCGGGCTCGCCCGGCAAGCCCGGTTGTGCCTGTTCGGCTACGAGCTCGATCCGCTCGATCACGCGCCCGCCGCGCATCTGAAAGACCTGTAGCACGGCGCCGGCCGGCCCTGCCTTCAGACCGAAGGCGTCGCGGTCGCCCATGACCACCGTCGACATCTTCTGCTGGCGCGCGCCCAGCGCCTGAATGGTCCTGAGCGCGTCGCGAAGCTGCGCCGCACGTTCGAACTGTTCCGCCGCTGCCGCCTCGTTCATGCGGCGCGCGAGCGTGCCCGCGAGCTCGTCCGCACGGCCCTCGAGAAACATCTTCGTGTCGGCGACCGCCGCGGCGTACGTCTCCCCGGAGCAGATCTCGCGCACGCACGGCGCGATGCAGCGCTTGATGTCGTACTCGAGGCATGGGCGGCCGCGTTCGCCGTCGATCGCCTCGTTGCAGGACCGGATCCCGAACAGCCGGTGCGTCAGGCTCATCGTCCGGCGCGCAAGCGACGCCGGCAGGAACGGGCCGGCGTAGAAATGGCCATCGCGCTCCACGCGACGCGCGACCAGCACACGGGGAAAACGCTCCCCGGTCGTGAGCTGCAGGTACGGATAGTTCTTGTCGTCGCGGAGAAGGATGTTGTATCGGGGTGCACGCTGTTTGATGAGATGGTTCTCGAGCGCGAGCGCCTCGACGACCGAGTCGGTGACGATGACGTCGAGCTGGTCGGCTTCGCGCAGCAGCGCGTCGTGGCGCGGGCTCGTGCCCTCGGCCGCGAGGTAGCTGCGCACGCGGTCGCGCAGCACGCGCGCCTTGCCGACGTAGAGCGTCTCGCCGGCGTCGTTCGCGAACACGTAGACACCGGGCTGCTCCGGCAGCCGCGCGATCCGGGCCTTGAGGTCGCGAATCGGCATCGAGTACTATCCTAGCCTTCCATGACGTTCACCGGCGCCATCGGCGCCATCTGCATGTTCCCGCTGCGGCTCATCATCGGGACCGCCGTCGCGCTGCGCATTCATCCGAACATCCTCACGTTCGTCGGCGTCCTCATCAACGTCGCCGCGGCATGGTCGCTCGCCCTCGGCCGGTTCATGCTCGCCGGCGTCATCATGATCGTCGCGAACATCTTCGACTTCATCGATGGCAAGGTGGCGCAGGAGCTCGAGGCCGTCAGCCGCTTCGGCGGCTTCTGGGACTCCGTGATCGACCGCTTCTCCGACATCTCCCTCTTTATTGGACTCATCTACCTGTATTCACGACTCGGGCGCACCGACTACGTCATGATTACGGCGCTTGCGATGATGTTCGCCATCATGACGAGCTACACGCGCGCCAGGGCGGAGTCGCTCATCCCGAAGTGCAAGGTCGGCTTCATGGAACGGCCGGAGCGAATCGTGCTCTTCATGATTGGCGCCTTCACCAACCGGATGGCGGCGGTCCTCTGGGTCATCCTCGTCCTCTCGATCGTCACGGTCGCGGACCGAATCTTCTACACGTGGCGCGAGCTGAGCGCCGCCAAGCCCGAGGCCATCGCATGAGCGGACGTCTCCTGTCGATGCCCGCCCGGGTCATCTGGCACGCGCTCTTCTGGACTTACGAGCGCGCGACCTGGCAATACGACTTGATGGTGGTGGCGATCCTGGCGTTCATCTGGCTCACGCCGCCGGCCTGGCTGGGGGATCCCATGGCCTCCGGACCGGGCCTGCTCGGCTGGCTTCTGGAGCGGTAGCGCCCGACCTGAAGGTCGGGCCTACACATCTTCCCGTTCGTCGTGCCCGCCTAGATCCAACTTCTCGCCGGCGAACTGAATCTCGTGCGCGGCAATCCGGTCGCGAAGCAGGCGTCGTGCGGCCCCGTAGAAGTGCTGCGGTACGGTCAGCCGCCGGGCCAGATGGCGGACGCGCTCGATCAGCACGAGCGTGACCTCCTCCCCCTCGCGCCACGTCAGCCCGCCGATGTCCGTGTAGCGGACGAAGCCGCTGTCGGCCCAGATGCCGTCCTGGTAGAACCCGCGGCCGATGCGCCAGCTCATCGGCGCCGCGTAGCCGAAGTAAACGAGCATCATGCTCTCGCCGAAGACCTGTGTCGGCGGCAGTCCCTGAAACACGAGCTTGACGATGATGACGAGACTGAGCGAGGCGCCGAGCATGACGAAGACCCACGCGTTCGCGGGACGGCCCGCGGGCCACGTGAGCAGAGCGGTCGAACGGAGCCGCGCGAACCTGAACGCGTCGGCGATGAGCCGCACGTTCGCGACGAGAAAACCTGCCCCAATGAGGATCAGCAGCCTCGAGAGCAACGGATCGAACGGCACACGATAATTCTATCTATTGCCCGAGCCGCGGATCGAAGCACCGCCTGCACCGTGCTTCGTACGCGCCCTGCGCGCCGACGAGCACGCGCTCGCGGCTGGCGACGAGCCGCTGCGTGTGATTCGCAGGCGCGCCGCAGACGACGCAGATCGCGAGCGTCTTGGTGATGTACTCAGCAATCGCGAGCAGCTGCGGCATCGGCTCGAACGGCTTGCCCAGATAATCCTGATCGAGACCCGCCACAATCACGCGCTTGCCCTGATCCGCCAGGGTGGTGCAGACGGCCGGCAGCTCGGGGTCGAAAAACTGCCCTTCGTCGATCCCCACGACCTCGGTGTCGGGACGCACGCGCGTGAGCAGCTCCGCCGATCCGTTCACGTTCTCCGACGCGATGCGCATCTCGCTGTGCGATGTGATGTGATCCTCGCCGAAGCGATCGTCGATCTTGGGCTTGAAGATCTGCACGCGCTGGCGCGCGATCTGCGCCCGGCGCAGGCGGCGGATGAGCTCCTCGCTCTTCCCGCTGAACATGCTGCCGGTGATGACTTCGATCCAGCCGGACGGCTGCCGGTGCTGAGTGACGTCCATCCGGTCAGACCCGCGACTGATACTCGCCGGTCAGCGTGTTGACCCGAATGACGTCTCCCTCGTTGACAAACGGCGGAACCTGGACGACCAGGCCGGTCTCGAGCGTCGCAGGCTTGAGCTGCGCGCTCGCCGTCGCACCCTTGATGGCGGGCGGCGTCTCCAGGACCTTGAGATCGACCGTCTGCGGCAGCTCGATCCCGACCGCTTCGGTGCCGTAGAACTCGACGTGGATCGTCATCTCCGGCACCAGGTACCCGACCGAATCGCCCAGCGCCTCGGCGGCGATGTGGATCTGCTCGAAGCTTCCGGTGTCCATGAAGTGGAAGGAATCGCCGTCGTTATAGAGGTATTGCATCTCACGCTCGTCGAGCGTGGCGCGCTCCACGTCCTCCTCAGCCCGGAACTTGTGGTCCGTCAGCGAGGTCGTCCGGATGTTGCGCATCCGCGCCTGCACGAACCCGCGCTTGTTGCCGGGCGTCATGTGGTGGAGCTCCAGGATGCGGAACAGATCCGATCCAATCTTTATGAGCATCCCCTTTCGCAGTCGAGTGGCCTGAACTGAGCTCATTCTTGTCGTCCTCGGAACCCCCGATCGTAGCACATCCGGATGCCGGACTTTTCACTGGCCGTCTGCGTAATCCGTGTAATCCGTGGCCCGTGTAATCCGTGGCCCGTGTAATTCGTGGCCCGTGCAATTCGTGGCCCGTGCAATCCGTGGCCCGTGCAATCCGTGGTACGATTCGAAGCATGTCGTCCGATCCGCTGCGCGATCTCCTGTCGCTTCCGGATCGACTCGACCGGCTCTCGCGCCGCGAGGGCGCGGGCTGGCTGCCCCCCGTGGACGTGTACGAAACGGGCGATCGGTACGTCGTGTCGGTGGAGCTGCCCGGCATGGACCAGCGCGACATCGAGATCGACGCGCGCGAGGGTGAGCTCTGGCTGCGCGGGCGCCGGCCGGTGCCGGCGGTCGCGCCTCACGCGTATCACCAGATGGAGCGCGGGCACGGGCTCTTCGAACGCCGATTTCTCTTCGCGGAGGCGATCGACGTTCAGGGGACTTCGGCCGAGATGCGCGACGGCGTACTCACGGTCACCGTGCCCAAGCGCGGGCCCAAGCGGATTGAAATCCGATAGGATGAGCGTCGTGCGGCGGCTGATTCTGACGCTCGCATTCGTGGCTGCCGGCGCCGCGGCGGCGCTGGTGGTCGCCGGGCGGATGCGCATACAGGAATCAGCGGAAGCCGGGCGTATTTCATCCGATACCGCTCCGGCGAGTCAGAGCCCGCGCGCGGCAACCGCGCAGCCCCGGCTTTCCGGCGCCCTGGACTTCTCAGATGTCGCCGAGCGCACCATCGGCGGCGTTACGAACATCTCGTCGCTTCAACCTGCTCGACGTCCGGCGCTCGCCGACGATCCCTTCTTCCGCTATTTCTTCGGCGATCAGGACCTCTCGGACTGGGAACGGCGTCCTCAGAGCCTCGGCTCCGGCGTCATCGTCTCTGCCGACGGCTACCTCCTCACGAACACGCACGTCGTCGGCTCACCGAACGCCGATGTCACCGTGGTGCTCGCCGACAAGCGGGAGCTTCCGGCAAGGGTCATCGGCGTCGACGCGGTCACAGACATCGCCGTATTGAAAGTTGAGGGTCGGAATCTGCCGACGATCCCCTGGGGCGACTCGTCGCGGCTGAAGATCGCCGAGTGGGTGCTGGCGATCGGCAACCCGTATCAACTCAGTCAGACCGTCACGCTCGGGATCGTCAGCGCGATTGGCCGCAGCCTCCAGGGCCGGGTGGCCGGCTACGAGGACTTCATTCAGACCGACGCCGCGATCAACCCGGGCAACTCCGGCGGCGCGCTGATCAACGCGCAGGGCGAGCTCGTCGGGATCAACACGGCCATCTTCAGCCAGTCAGGTGGTTACCAGGGGATCGGGTTCGCGGTGCCGAGCAACCTCGCGCGGCGCATCATGAACGACCTGGTCAAGTACGGCGCGGTCCGCCGCGGCTGGATCGGGCTTGGTGAGATCGTCCCGGTAACGACGGACGTGGCGCGCAGGCTCGGTGTGCCGACCGGCGGCGTCCTCGTCTATAGCCTGTATCGGGACTCACCGGCGTGGGATGCGAACATCCGGGCGGGCGACGTCATCACTTCCGTCAACGGCAAGCCGATTGACGATGCATCAGTCCTGCTTCGGACGATCGCCGACTCGCCGATCGACGGCACGTTGACGCTCGGCGTGATTCAGGACGGCGAACGCCGCGAGCTGAAGGTCCGCGTCGAGCAGCAGCGGCAGCCGCAGCGCCGTCGGGCCTTTTGAGGCTGGTTACCACAATGACGGCGTCCGGAACGCGCGGTCGAGCGCGGCCTCGACGCGATCCTTTGAGAACGCGCGCTCCTCGCAGAGAAACCTGACGATTCCCTCGAGATCGGGCTTCGGCGCATTCAGGTCGTACGCGTCCGTCACGTCCGGCTCCAGATAGATGCGGCGGACTTCGGCCACGGCGTCGAGCGCGCCTCGAATCTCAGCCGGCATGTCTTCGATGCGGCCATGCTCCTGCACGAGGCGGAGTGCTTTCTTCGGACCGATCCCCTTCACACCCTCGCTGAAGTCGGTTCCGACGACGATCGCGAGATCGACGAGCTGCTCGCGTGTGATCTGCCATCCCCCGAGCAACTGATCGAGATTGAGGAGCTCCGGCACGATCGGCCTGGACTCGCCGCGGCTCGGCAGGAACTCCTTGCCGGAAATCGTGAGGAAGCGCACCGTCCGTGGCGCGCCGAAGAGCAGCGCGTCGTAGTCCTTGCTGGCCGCAGCCCACGCGCGCGACGTCCGGGCCATGTGCGCCGCCTGCGCTTCTGCTTCGGAGGGCGCCTGGATGGTTGGGATTCCCATCAGGCGAATGAGCTCTCTCGCCTCGGCAACCATCTCGCGCGTCAGCCGCGATGTCATCGTCGCCTTCGAGTACGCCTTCGCGAGGTCGCCGGCGCGCAGCGCCTCTTCGCGCTCCTCCTCGTAGCGAGCCCGGATCTGACGCCGGCGCTCGAGCTCCGCGGCTTTGAGCGGCGGCGGCGCGCCATCGAAGACGAAGATCAGCCTGACACCGTAGTCGGCAATCAGTCGCGTCGTTCGGTAGAAGAGGCCCGACAGGTGAGATGTGACGCGGCCTTTGGAATCCCTCAGCGGCGTGCCGTCGCGCAGCCGGATGAGCGCCAGAAACTGGTAGAGCTCGCCGTGCGCGTCAACCGCGAGCGGCCTTCCGCGCAGCTGTTCGAGCGACAGTGTCTCGGCGGCGACGATTGGCGTGAGGACGACACCCACCTGATGCGCCCCGGTCTTTCGCTACGCGCGCAGCAGGCGTGCGCGGGCGCCAGACACTGCGCGGCTGTCGGCGTCCGCGACGCGCCACTCCTGCTCGACGCCGACGTTGATCCCGATGCGCCGCGTCCAGACGACGCGGCGGTTCCGGGCGAGACCGCGATCTTCGATCCTGAGTGGCCCGCGTGTCAGATCGAGGCAATTCTGCGCGATCGTGATGCCAAGCGCGCGCGTCAGGTTGCCGGGGCCGCGACACAACTCCGCCATGTCGAAGCTCTCGGGCCGTCGGCCCGTTCGGCGGGTGCGTCGACGCCGCATGACGCGCTCGCCATCGAGCGGCTCGAGCGCGCGAATCAATACCGCGGCTGGCGATCCCTCGGGCTCCGTGACGGCGTTCACGAGGTAGTGCA
>DATAFJ010000121.1:0-8692 GCA_036257535.1 Vicinamibacterales bacterium
CGCTGCGCCGTTTGGCCATGGTCCCCCATCGCTCGATTCGTTCACTTGCGTGATCCGGATCGCGGCGTCGGCGTGTGTCCGCGTGAAGCCGCCGCCGAGCGCAGCTTGCGCCGCAGCTCGAGAATCTTGGTGATCTCGGCAACCAGGGCGTCCGGCAGACACGGCTTCGTCACGAACGCGTCGCATCCGGCCTGCGACGCGCTCTCGGCATGGCCGGAAAGCGCGTGGCCGGTGAGCGCCACGACGGGAATGTGCCGGGTCCGCTCGTCGCGTTTCAACCGTCTGGTGGCTTCCCAGCCGTCCATCCGGGGCAGCGCGAGGTCCATCAATATGATATCCGGGAGCAGCGCCGACGCCTTGTCGATCGCCTCGTAGCCGTTCGAGGCCTCGGCGACGCGGAAGCCGGCGTAGCGGAGGTATTCAGTGTACATTTCGCGCGCGTCCTGGTAGTCCTCCACCACGAGCACGAGCGGGCTGTCTTTCACTTCTGTTGTCATCGACCCCTCGAATGACAGGCGTGTCAGCGTTTCCGGATCCGTTCAGGCAGCTTCAGCGTGAACGTCGACCCGCGCCCGGACTCGCTGCGGAGCTCAATCGAGCCTTCGAGCGTTTCGGCGAGCCGGCGACAGATTGACAGGCCGAGCCCCGTGCCGCCGTAGCCACGCGCCGGAGAGCTGTCCAACTGTCGAAAGTCTTCGAAGATGCGCGCCTGATCCGCCTCCGCGATACCAATGCCCGTATCGGTGATCGAGATCGCGACCATCCTGGAGGCGCCTTGGTTCGTCGCGGTGACGGTGACAGATCCCTCGTGCGTGAACTTCAACGCGTTGCTCAACAGGTTGACCAGAATCTGCTTGACCTTCTGCCGGTCGCTGCGAAGCTGCGGAAGCGACGCCGGCACCCTGGCGCGGACGTTGAGGTTGGACCGGCGGATGATCGGCTCGAGCTCCGTCATGACCTCGTCGACGAGCTGAGGCACCTTGAAGGTCGACGCGTTGATCGGCATGCGCCCGGCTTCGATCCGGGTGATGTCGAGGATGTCATTGATGAGGGCGAGGAGGTGGCGCGAGTTGGAGTCGATCCGGGTGAGGCTGCGCCGCTGCATGTCGCCGACGGGCCCTGACACGCCGTGCATCAGCATGTGCGTGTAGCCGAGGATGGCATTCAGCGGCGTCCGGAGCTCGTGGGACATGTTGGCGAGAAACTGCGATTTCAGCGAAGAGGCCTGCTCCAGCTCGATGGCCTGGCGGCGCAGCAGCTCGTTCTGGGACGCCAGTTCCGCCGTCGCCTCTCCGACCTTGATCTCGAGCGCCGCCGACGCTTCCTTGAGCTGCTGGTAGAGCCTGGCCTTGTCGATCGTTTCGCGCAGGTCGTGGAGGATCGTGACGACCCACGTCAGCTCGCGCTGCTCCGAGAGAATGGTCCCTGCCACCGCCTCGACCGGCGAAGGCTGTCCCGATGCCGGGTCGATGAGATTGATCTCGCCACGATGCCGCACCTCGTCGCCGCTGGCCAGGAGGCTCGACACGAATGACGTGAGGTGCGCACCGTTCGAGCGCACGCGTCGAACCATCGATTCCGGGCTGTCGAGCGGCGCCGTAAAGAGACGCTCCGCCGGCGTGTTCATCAGGACGATATCGCCCGCTTCGTCGGTTACGAGAATCGGATCGGCCACCGAGTCGATGATGAGGTCGAGGCGGTGCCGCTCGTCGCGCACGTCGGCCTGAGCGAGCCGCAGCGTCCGGTAACTCTCTTCGATCTCTTCCTTCGCTTTCGCCAGGTCGGTGACGTTCCGGAGCACCGAGACCACGTAGGTGCCCTGCCGCTCCTCCTTGGCGCGCGAGCTGAGCAGCTCGAACACGAGGTCCGAGCCTTCGAGCGGGTCCACGAGCAGCAGCTCTCGACGCGCAGGCTCGGTTGGACGCTCTTCGACCGCCGTCGTCGACAGCGCAGCCGAGAAAAGCATGTTGTTCAGCCCCACCGCGCGCCGCCACCCCTCGCTCGCGTCGTCCGGCGCCGAGAAGAGCTTCTCCGCGCGCGTGTTCGCGATGAGCAGCCGCCCCTCCGTATCCGTCAGGAGGATCGGATCCGTGACCGCGTTGATGATGCTGTAGAGCAGCATCCGCTCCTGCCCGAGTCGCGTCTCCGACAGCGCCTGGGGCGTGCGAAGTCTCCTCAGTTGATGGCCGAGGACTTCCGCGACCCAGAGAACGTCGGGGTCAATCTGAGGGGATGCCGCCTCCACGACGAGCAGGCCGCCGATCCCGTTCAGCTCGTCGAAAGTTGGCTCGTCGTTGTGCGAGCCGAGCGGCACGACGTGCGCCGCGGCATCCGGTGAACCCCGGAAAAAGAACGGTGCGCGATCCAGGAACACCGGAGACCTGCCGCGGAGCGCGCGAATCAGCGGATGGTCCTCGTCTTCGAGGCTGAGCGAGAAGTCCGGCGCCATCGTGTCGGTGAGGCCGGACTCGGCGAGGACGGCCAGGTGGCGGGAGCCGGGATCGATCGTCGCGACGAAAGCGTGTTTCACCTGGACTTGCCTCGCGAGCCACTCGAGCGCCCGGCGCGCCGATGCCTGCGGATCCACGTTCGCCAGCAGGAACTCGGCGAGCGCGAGCTTGCCCTCCGCGTCTCCGGTGACCGCCACGGCCGCGGGCGCGCCGACAGGCGATCCCGTCTGCAGCATCGTAGAGTCTCGCTAGGCCTGAGGGGTCCGCCGCCGCCGCGGGGTCCGCGGGGTCCCTGCCCGGGTTGCCGCGAGCTCGGCTCGCAGCGCCGCGTTTTCTGCCAGCACGTCCTCGTGAGAGCTGATTTCACCCGCGGGTCTCGACACCGGCGCAACCTGGCTGACGGCCTCGGAGTACTTCAGATAGGTATCGATCGACGCCACTACGACTCGAGCCTCCACGGTTATGAGGTCGATCCCGACAAGCGACACGCGTACCCACGCGTCGATGACGATCCCCTTGTCGAGGACGCGATCGAGCACGTCGATGAGGCTTGTACCGCCTGCGGCTCGTTCAACGGGCATCTTCCGTTCTCCTCCCCTTCCGCTTCCCGCGCTCGGCGCTTTCGGTCAGCGCGTCGACTTTGCGCTCGAGGCGCCGGATCTGATCCCGCAGTTCGCGCTCAGCCGACAGGCGGTCGGCCCCAGGAGAGAGGTCCCGATCGTATCGCCACCAATCGAGGCCGATCTCCTGCGCCTTATCGAGAGAGCACACCAGCAGCCGGATCCGTATCGTCAGCAGCTCCACCTCTGCCAGTGAAACCTTGATGTCACCCGCGACGACGAGCCCCTTGTCGAGGACACGGTCGAGAACGTCGACAAGGCCGGTCGAACGCGAGTGAATCGCGGGCAGCTCCGGTGGCATGAGGCGGAAGACTATCACGCAGGCCCGCAGGCCCGGCCAACACGCGACCCGATTGCTTTCGTGGTGGCGCGTGGCACCAGTGCAAGGAAATGGCCAGCGCCGGCCGCGGGCCAACATGCGCCTGAGAGTGCAGTCGTGTGTGTCGGCCCCCGGACGGTACCAAGCTCAACTGTCAATAGGCTGACGTCTGTGTAAGCTCATCAGACACGGAGGGCGCGCTTGAGGATCTTTCCAGTCGCACCCATGGGGAGCGAGTCGCGAAATTCGACCATTCGGGGGTATTTGTATGCGGCGCAGTTCTCGCGGGTCCAGGCCACGATATCCGCCTCGGTGGCCGACGCGCCGGGCCGCCTGACGATAAACGCTTTGACCTCTTCGCCGAGGCGTTCGTCGGGAACGCCTACGACCGCCACCAGCGACACCGCCGGATGAGTCATGAGGAGCTCCTCGAGCTCTCGCGGATACACGTTGAATCCCCCGCGCAGAATCATGTCGGTCTTGCGGTCCACGATCGAGAGGTAGCCGTCGGCGTCGAGCGTGCCGATGTCTCCGGTGTGGAACCAGCCGCCGCGCATCGCTTCAGCCGTGGCTTCGGGCCGCCTGTAATACCCCTTCATGATGTTGTGCCCGCGAATGCACACTTCTCCACGCTCGCCCGGTTCGACGGGCAAGCCATTGTCGTCGAGACAGGCGACTTCCACGCTCGACAGCGGTTGCCCGACGGTGCCCGGCTTCGATGGACGCTGGGTGTGATTGAAACAGGCGACCGGCGCCGTTTCGGAAAGCCCGTAGCCCTCCAGAATCCGGACGCCGAATGCGCGCTCGAAGCGCTCCATGACGGCGACCGGCATCGGCGCGCCGCCGGATGCGCAGAGCCGGAGCGACCGCCCCGCCTTCGCCGTATCCGCGCCCGTCGCGTCCGCATGCTGCAGGAGCGTCCAGTACATCGTGGGGACGGCGGTCCAGCAGTTCACCGCCTCCTTCTCGATGACGGCAAGCACGGCTGCAGGTTCGAACTTCGGCAGGAGCACGAGACGCGAACCCGCATGCAGTGACGCGTTCATCTGCGCCGTCTGGCCGGTCGAGTGAAAAAGTGGAAGCGTGATGAGCACCGTGTTCACGGCATCGGGTGAGCCGTCCAGCGCCGGCCGGAACAGGTCAGCCGTGATCATCGCGTTCATGATCATGTTCATGTGGGTGAGCTCGGCCCCCTTCGGCTCACCCGTCGTCCCCGACGTGTAAAGAATGACGGCGGTGTCGTCTGGTTGTGCGGGGTGCGACGCGAACGTGGACGGCTGGCCGTACATCAGCTGACCGATCGTCATGGCGTCGGCCACGGGACTCGGTTTGGCGGCATCGAGCGTTAGTACTATGAAGCGATCGCACGTCTTCACCTCGTCGCAGGCCGCGCGCGCCATCCTGGCTATCGGGAGCTCGGCGGTTCCCTCGAACACGAGGATCGCTTTGGCCTCGCTGTCACGGAGGTGGTACGCGATCTCGCGCGGCTTCAGGAGGACGTTGATCGGGACGACCGCGGCGCCTGCTTTGAGAATGCCGAAGTAGGCAACCGGAAACCATGTGATGTTCGGACAGCTCAGCGCGACGTGATCACCCGGCCGTATCCCTATTCCGCGCAGTCCGGACGCGACCTGGCAGGCCATGCCGTCCAGTTGACCGTAGCTGAGACGGGACGGGCCGCATACGAGCGCCGGCCGGTCCGGGCAGAGCCGCGCGTGATGCTCCAGAACGCTGGCGAGGTTCAGCGTCGTCGCAGGATGCATGCGCAGACTATACAGTTCTTACTTCCGGGCGGCGAGGTAGGATGCGATCGTATCGAGCTCGGACGGCGTCAGCTTGCTGTCGAACGATGGCATCGTCGCGTCCGGATCGACCGACTCCGGATCCGCAATCCAGCGGCGCAGCGTCGCGAGGCCGTGCCTGGCGCCGATGCGCGACAGATCCGGTCCATCTTCGTCCTCCTGTCCGCCTCCGTCGCCATCGAGCCGGTGGCAGCCGACACAGTGGCGCGCGAAGATCTGTGCGGCATCGCGCACGGCGTCTGAAAACGGGGGCGGCGCATCTCCGCGCGACAGGCGGATCACGTACGCGACCATCGCCTCGACTTCGCGCGCATTCGCTCGCGGAGGCGGCCGCAGGCCGGGCGCGATCACTTCAGGATCGACGACGTGCGAAGCAAGCCACGCCGTCGGCCGAACCAGCGGCCTTGACCCGGGAGGATCCGCCATGCCCGCCTCGGCATGGCAGCGATCGCAGCCCGCCCGCGCGACCCACACGCTGCCTGCGATCTGCCGCGGTGTCCAGACGGGTTCGCCGTCCGGTCCGACGACTGCACGGCCGCGACCGGAATCCCGCGCGCCCGCAACCGTCAGCGCGCCGACCATGAGGAGGCCAAGCGTGGCTGCCGCGAGAATGCCGCGGCGCCCGCGCGGTTCGCGCCCGCCGCTCCGATCGAGCCAAGGCAGAAGCACCAGGGCCGCGAGTGCGATCCCTGGAATGACCACCGCGCCAACGACTTCCCAGCGACCAGGAAAAAACTTGAGCAGCTGGAAGAGCCCGAGAAAGTACCACTCGGGCCGAGGAACGTACGTCGCATCCGCCGGATCGGCCGGCGGCTCGAGCTCCGGCATTCCCCAGAGGGCAAGCGAGACCAGAACGGCCGCGAGCACGAGCGCGACAATGGCATCTCTGGCAGCCTGATATGGAAAAAATGGACGACGCTCGCCCGTACGCTCACGCACCGGTCCGGAAATCCCGTGCCGTCGCATCAGGTACAGGTGAAAGACGATAAGCGTGACGAGGAGCGTGGGCAGCAGAATCACGTGCGCGCTGTACCAGCGCGTCAACGTCAGGGCTCCGACCTCGGCGCCGCCGCGCGCGAGCGAGGCGAGGAGCGAGCCGACGCCGGGCGTCAGCGCCGCGATGTTCAGGGTCACGACGGTCGCCCAGTAGGCGCGCTGATCCCACGGAAGCAGATAGCCGGTGAGCGCGAACGCGAGCAGCAGCAAGAGCAGCGCGACGCCGGTCAGCCACGTCAGCTCGCGCGGCGGTTTGTAGGAGCCGAACGCCACGACGCGCAGCAGGTGCAGCGCCGCGACGATCACTATCGCGCTCGCGCCGAAGTAGTGAAGGCCGCGGACCAGCCAGCCGAGGCGCGCCTCGCGTGCGATGAAGCGGACGCTCTCCCATGCATGGTCCGGCGTTGGCGCGTAGTAGAGCGTCAACACGGCGCCGGTCACCAGTTGAACGACGATCAGGAAAAGCAGCGCCGATCCGAGTGTGAACCACCAGCCGGTGCCCGGCGGCAGGGGCTCGTCGAGCAGGTGCGAGACGCCGCTCCGATAGCCTGTGCGCGCGTGCAGCCAGTCGAACAGCCGCCTCATGAGCCCCGCGCGGCCAGGCTCCGCGTGCATCAGAGGCGTACCGTCACTTCGTCGCGTTCGGCGTCGGCGCGCGCCTCGAGCGTCGCGAGGGGTGACGGTGGAGGTCCGGCGAGAACGCGGCCGGTCGGGTCGTAGTAGCCCCCGTGGCATGGGCAGGCGAATCGCTTCGTCTCTTCATCGAACGTCACGTTGCAGCCCAGGTGCGTGCAGGTCGCGGACAAGGCGCGGACGGAGGTCTGGCCGTCCCAGATGAGAAACACTGTCTGAGGCACTCGCGCCCGCCGCCAGCCATCGTCTGTTGCGACATGTACCGTCGCCGCGTACGGCACGCCCGCAGTGAGGTCGGTCAGCGCGGCGGCGCGACGCCAGGCGCCGCCGCCGTCGCGCGCGCGCAAAGGCGCCGCAAACGCAGCCGCGAGCGCGGCGAGCGCACTCCCGAGCCCACTCACGACCGCGGCAACGAACGCTCCGAGAAGACGCCGGCGTCCCTCCTTCATCACTCCTCGTAAGGCCCCTTACGTGCGGGGTAAGCGTGTGAGCCGCACGCGCCGCCATTTTCGCATTACGGAATGTGAGAGCAATGGCCCTGCCACGAACGTATCCGGCGAGTGCCGTTTTCGTCGTCATTCTGTCCGCGCTCTGCGCGACAGCCGCCGCCGGCCAGACGGCAACCTCTGGCCTGCTGCCGCGCGGCGACGCGGGCGCGTATGTGGGGCTGTTCGGCGCGAACAAGAACGAGCTGGACGGTTTCGACGACTGGTACAAGCGCACGTGGTACGGCGGCCTGAGCGCCGGCTATTACTGGACCGAGCATCTCAAGACCGAGGTCGATCTCTCGGCGACATCGCGAGGAGAGATCTACGAGATTCCGCGTCCGGTCGGCCCGAGCACGAGCGTCTTCACAGGACCGGTCGAACACGACTTCACGACCAGGCGCGTTGCCGTGGGCCAGCACTATCAGTTCTTTCACAACGCGTGGTTCCACCCAACGGTCGGTGGCGGCGTGGCGGTCAGATGGGAAACGAGCGAGCGCACGTTTCCAGCCGTGTTCGCGCACGACCGACCTGGCCCGGACGGACGGGTCCCGCAGCCGCGGCTCGTGGAACCGGAGCGACGCGAAGGACCGGAGACGCATCACCGTGCGATGGCGTTCGCGGCCACCGGCTTCAAAGCCTATGTCGCGCGGCGAGGTTTCTTCCGATCGGATCTGCGGGTCGCGTTCGCCGATCGCGTCGAGGACGTGACGGTCCGTTTCGGGTTTGGCGTTGATTTCTAGCCACGGATTTCGCGGAACACGCTGGTCTCTGGAGGACAACCATGTATCGCGTGCTGGCAATCGGCATCGCGGCGGCTCTGACGGCGAACTGCGCGAGTACGCCTCGCGCGGCCACGGGTTACGCCGCCGAACCGTTCGCGCATTCGACAAAGCCACAGGACCCGCCCGCGCTCGTCGCGGCGTACGTCAAGGCGCTGCCGGCGGGAGCGAAGATCAAAGTCACGATGGTCGACGGTGAAACGCTGCAGGCAACGCTGATGGCGCTTCAGGAGGATGCGATCATCGTCCGGCCGCGGACGCGGATACCGGAGCCGGCGCAGACGATTCCGCTGCAGCGAATCGCGTCGGTCGAGGTGCAGCAGCCCAACGGCGGCCTCGGACGAGCGATTGCGATCGGCGCGGGCGTCGGTGCCGGCGCAGCGATCGGGGTCTTCCTGGCGATCGCGGTCCTGCTGTCGGACTGACCGGCCTACTTCTTCACGAGTTTCAGCTTCTCGCTGGCGGCGCGGCGGATCTCCTCGTCGCGATCGTATTTCGCGATCCGCTCGAGCTCGCTCTGGGCGCCGGCAGCGAAGAGCGCGTTGATGATCGCCTGCTTCAACTCGACGTCCTTTGACGTGTCGAACAGGCGCCGGAGCTGCATC
>DATAFJ010000123.1:0-6039 GCA_036257535.1 Vicinamibacterales bacterium
GCGGCGCCGCGCTCGCGGTGGCGGAGGCCGCCAGGAACGTCGCGTGCGCCGGGGCCACACCGATTGGCGCGACCAACTGCCTAAACTTCGGCAATCCCGAACGGCCGGAGATCATGTGGCAGTTTGCCGAGGCGGTCGAAGGGATCCGGGAGGCGTGCGAGGCGCTCGGCATTCCGATTACGGGCGGAAACGTCAGCCTCTACAACGAAACCGACGGCAAAGCCATCTATCCCACGCCCATCATCGGCGTGGTCGGACTCATCGAGCGCGCCGATCATGCGCTGAGCAGGGTTTTCGCAGGCGCCGACCGGGACATCGTGCTCCTCGGCACCAACGCCGGCGAGCTCGGTGCGAGCGAATTGGTGAGGACACTGAGAGGTCTTTCCAGGGGCGCTCCACCCGCGCTCGATCTTGCGCATGAGCGTGCGCTGCAGCGGCTCCTCGTCGAGGCGGCTGCCGCGGCGCTGCTGCAGTCGGCGCACGATTGTTCCGACGGCGGGTTTGCGATCGCGCTGGCCGAATGCACGTTCGACTCGGGCGGCGTCGGCGCGGAAGTGGATGTGCCGGCTGCGGGGAGCGACGTCGCAACCTTGTTCGGCGAATCCGCCTCCCGCGCGATCGTCGCAGCGACGCCCGGCCGTACCGCTGAGCTGTTGGATCTGGCGCGCACCCACGCCGTGCCGGCCGCCTCTATCGGGCGGACCGGCGGCTCCCGTGTGAAAATATCGATAAGCGGCAAGCCGGTTATCGATCTATCGGTCGCGGAAGCGGAGCAGATCTGGGCGAGCGGTCTGGAGAAGTACTTCAGGGCGCGCGTCGCGTAGAGCAGTGCGCGGGCCCCGCGGCAAAGGAAGAGATGGACAAGCTCCGTGAAGAGTGTGGCGTCTTCGGGATCTACAACCATCCCGAGGCCGCCAACCTGACGTATCTCGGCCTCTACGCCCTCCAGCACCGCGGTCAGGAGAGCGCCGGCATCGTCGCGAGCGACGGTCAGCGCCTTCGCGCCGTCCGCGAGATGGGCTACGTGGCGGACGCCTTCAACGAGCGCACGCTCGCGGGCCTGCGCGGACCGGCCGCCATCGGACATGTCCGCTACTCGACCGCCGGCGAGAGCAAGCTCGAGAACGCTCAGCCCTTCCTGATCGATTGCTCGCACGGCGAGATTGCCGTGTGCCATAACGGCAACCTCGTGAACGCGCAGGAGCTGCGCGAGCGCCTCGTCAGCGAAGGCTCGATCTTTCAGACGACCAGCGACACGGAGGTGCTGTTGCACCTCTATGCGCGCTCGCGCGCGGCGACGCTGGAAGATGCGCTCGTCGAGTCGCTGTCGCAGGCGCGCGGGGCATTTTCGCTGGCGCTGCTCACGAAGGATCGCCTGATCGCCGTCCGCGATCCGCACGGGTTCCGGCCGCTCGCGATCGGACGGCTCGGCGACGCCATCATCGTCTGCTCCGAGACGTGTGCGCTCGACCTCATCGGCGCCACTTACGTTCGCGACGTCGAGCCTGGCGAGGTGCTGATCGTCGGCCCCTCGGGAACTCGCTCGCTGCATCCATTCGGCCCCGCGAGGCTCGCGCACTGCGTCTTCGAGCACGTGTACTTCTCGAGGCCCGACAGCTACGTGTTCGGCGAGAGCGTCAACGAAGTCCGGACCAATCTCGGCCGCCGCCTGGCCCAGGAAACGCCGGTCGACGCCGATGTCGTCGTCCCCATCCCCGACTCCGGCGTCTGCGCCGCGATTGGCTACGCCGAAGCGGCCGGCCTGCCGATGAAGATGGGCCTCATCCGCAACCACTACGTGGGCCGCACCTTCATCCAGCCGGCGCAGTCGATACGCCATTTCAGCGTCAAGGTGAAGCTGAACCCCGTCCGCAGCATCCTCGACGGCAAGCGCGTCGTCCTCGTCGACGACTCGATCGTGCGGGGGACGACGAGCCGGAAGATCGTGCGGATGGTGCGGAGCGCGGGCGCAAAGGAAGTGCACCTTCGCATCAGCTGCCCGCCGACGCTGTCGCCCTGCTTCTACGGCGTCGATACGCCCCGGCGATCCGAGCTCATTGCGGCGACGCACACGCTCGACGAGATCCGTCGCTACATCAGCGCCGACAGTCTCGCTTACCTGAGCCTCGACGGTCTGCTGACTGCCGTGGGAGAGAAGCGAGGGACCTACTGCACGTCCTGCTACACGGGCGTCTATCCGGTGGAGTTTCCGCGCGACGAAAAGGCGTACCTGCAGCTCGCGCTCAAGCTCGCCGACTGACGGCGCGCCGCCTCATCATGGCCAGGTTGCTTCCAATCGCCGCCGCCGCGACGGTTCTCTTCGTCAGTGCGCTGGCCGTTACCGCGCAGGAGCCGAAAGCGGAAGCGGTCTCGATGCAACAGGTCAAGGCGGCGGTCGACCGTCTGGGCGATCTCGATTTCTCGTCGCGGATGAAGGCGGCCCAGACAGTGCGCCGGGCGCCGGCCGCCATCGCGTCGCCGGCGCTCGTCGAGGCTGTTTCGTCGCACACCGACGGCTACGTTCGCTTCAAGGCGCTCGTGCTGCTTGCGGGCCTGAACGATCCGCGAGCCAAGCCGTTGATGCTCGACGCGCTGAGAGATCCGAACGACCGGCTGCGCGCCACCGCTTACGCGTACTTCGAGGACCATCCGTCCGCCGACGCGCTCGCGTTCATGCTGCCGGCGTACGAACGCGAGCAGTCGGAGTTCGTGCGTCCGTCGCTGACCCGCGCTCTCGCCGCGGCGTCCGTGTCCAGGGCGAGCGCGGGTCCGGCGCTCGGACGGCCGCCCGCGCGCGGAGCAGGCTCGGGCCTGCCGGCGGATAACGTCACCAGGCTTCAGACGCTCATGCGCCAGGCCGTAACCCGTGGGCAGGACTTCTTCCGCAGCATCGCCATCGAGGCGCTCGGCGATCACAAGGCGACCTACGCGCTGCCCGAGATCGTCAAGGTCGCGACGCTCGACGGACCGCTGCAGGACGACGCGGCGCTGGCGATCGGGAGGATCGGGGACAAGTCGGGGCTCGAGACGCTCGCGGCGATGCAGCGAAGCGCGTCAAAAACGCTGCAGCCGACTGTTGCCGCCGGCATCTGCCTGCTCGGCGTGAATTGCGACTCGCACGTCGGATACCTGGTTCAGACGCTCGGCTTCGCGGTGAAGAACCTTGGATTTCAGGAGCTGCTGCGCAGCACGGCGACCGGCCTGGCCGCGGTGGCTGCGGCAGGAAACGCCGACGCGCTGACCGCCCTTTTCGCCGCGGGCATCCCCGCGCGCGATCCCGCGCGGGCGCCGATCGCACTCGCGGTCGGCGAAGTCGCCATCAGGAATCCGGCGTTCCTCCTGCGATGGTTCGAGACCCGTCGGGATCAGGCGGAGGTGACGTCACTTCTCGCCGAATCGTTCGACATGCTCGAGGAGCATTACGAAGAGGAACGCTTCTACGTGACCGTGCGCCGGGCGTACTGGCAGGCGCCGGAGGGCTCCGCCACGCGACGATCGGCCGGGACGTTGATCGGAAAGCTGGAATTCTAACGAGTTCGTAGCGCAGACCTTCAGGCCTGCCGACATCAGAAATGGACTACCGTCAGTCCGGCGTCGATATCGAAGCGGGCAACGAAGTCGTCCGCCGCATCCGCGCGCTCGCCCGTGGCACGTTCACGCCGGCGGTCCTGTCGGACATCGGATCGTTCGGAGGTTTGTTTCGCCTCGCGCCGGGACTGAACGAACCGGTGCTCGTTGCGAGCGCCGACGGCGTGGGGACCAAGCTCAAGGTCGCGTTTCTCGCCGGTTCACACGGGACCGTCGGCGTCGACCTCGTCAACCACTGCGTCAACGACATCCTGGTCCAGGGCGCGACGCCGCTGTTTTTTCTCGACTATCTCGCCACGGGCCGGCTGGCGCCTGAAGTGGTCGAACAGATCGTCGCCGGCATGGCGCGGGCGTGTGCCGACAACGGTTGCGCGCTCCTCGGCGGCGAGACCGCCGAGATGCCCGGCTTCTACCAGCCGGGCGAGTACGATCTCGCGGGGTTCATCGTGGGGGTCGTGGAGCGCCGGTCAATCATCGACGGCTCGCGGATCGCCTCCGGCGACGTGCTGATCGCGTTGCCGGCAAGTGGCCTGCACACCAACGGGTACTCGCTCGCGCGCCGCATCGTCTTCGAGCGTCTTGGTCTGAGCGTCGATCGTCATGTCGCCGAGCTGGGGCGTTCGGTTGGCGAAGCCCTGCTCGAGCCGCACCGGTCTTACCTGAAGAGCCTGAAACCGCTCCTCGGGACGGGTCTCGTGAAGGGCATGGCGCACATCACCGGCGGAGGGATCACCGACAACCTGCCGCGCATTCTTCCCGAAGGCACGTCGGCGCGAATCGACACGACCTCCTGGCGTTCCCCTCCGGTGTTCGAGTGGCTGCGCCGCGAAGGCCAGGTCCCTGTCGATGACATGCGGCGAACCTTCAACATGGGCGTCGGCCTGATCGCCGTCTCTGCGTGGTCTGACGCCGGCCGCGTGTTCGAACTGCTGACGCAGGGTGGTGATCAGCCGTGGGTGATCGGACGGATCGAAGCCGGCGATCGCCGGGTCATGTACGGGTGAAAATGGGGTCAGACCCCATTTTTTCGTTTTTCGTAAGAGGCTGGGCGGCCTCTCTTCTTGGCCTGCATCCAGCGGGCATTCCAACCAGGCGAGCCATACGCCCCGTTAGTAGCCAGACATCTACGGAATGCCTCTAACTCCGTCTCGGTCTGCGGTTGGTTCACCCATTCGCACCAATCCATCGGCAGCGTGATGGGTCCAGGGTCCAGGAAGTGAGGCAGCTCCACCTCAGGATTCATGCGATGCCAGAGACTGCACCACCTCCAGTCCTGCGCGCGCTCCACAAGTTTCGCTCGCAAAGCATTGCGCTCGATGTACCGCCATACCCAAAGAAGGTGGGTTCCGCATTCCACTGGAATCGACTTGTAGCGCGACTGGTAGACCGCGCCGTGTCCAAGCGCGCCCCTGTACCGATTCCATCGGGCGGCGTGAGTAGTCGCCAGCCACTTCACGAACTTCGTCAGATCCCCGTCTTTTCGGGGCCATAGCAAAAGATGCCAGTGGTTCGGCATCGAAGAGTACGAAATTATTCGCACGGGAACGCGTTCGCGCGCTTCTGCGAGAAGGCGTTCGAAGGCAAAGTAGTCCTCGCCGGAATCGAACAAACGGGTCCTTTTTGCGGAGCGATTGAGCACGTGGTACACGTGACCACCTTCGGTGAACCGACGTCGCCTCGCCATCTTGGAACCGGTATGCTGTTCATGACAGGGCAACAAGCATGCCTCTTACGAAAAACGAAAAAATGGGGTCTGACCCCATTTCCGTCCTCATCTCCGGCCGCGGGAGCAATCTGCAGGCGATCATCGATGCGATCGCTGACGGTCGGCTCGATGCGCGCATTGCGGTCGTGATTTCCAATCGCGCGGATGCGCAGGGGCTTGCACGCGCGCGCGCCGCGGGGATCGAGACGATGGTCATCGACCACCGCGCGTACCGCACGCGGGCCGAGTTCGATCGTGCGCTCGCATATGAGCTCAAGGCGCGCGACGTCGGCCTGGTGTGCCTCTCTGGGTTCATGAGACTTCTCGGCAGCGAGTTCCTCGCCGCGTTTCCGAACGCGGTCCTGAACATTCATCCGTCGCTGCTGCCGTCGTTCCCGGGTGTGGACGCGCAGCGGCAGGCAATCGCGCATGGCGCGAAGGTGACAGGCGCGACCGTGCATCTGGTGAGTGACGAGCTCGACGGCGGGCCGATCGTCTTGCAGGCGGCCGTGCCGGTCGAAGACGGCGACACGGTCGAATCGTTGTCGGAGAGGATCCTGGTCGAGGAGCACCGGATCTATCCCGAAGCGATCAGGATGATCCTCCGCGGAGGCTGGCGGCTCGACGGCCGCCGGTTCGTCACCAGACCCCTGGAACCAGCCGGAACCTGACGCGCTCGGCGTACTCGCGGTATCCCTCGAGGTTCGCGCGGAGGAACGCGTCCTCGAAGCCGACGCGGCGCAGCA
>DATAFJ010000134.1:0-23105 GCA_036257535.1 Vicinamibacterales bacterium
CAGAAGCAACGTCGACAGTCGTCTTAGAGTCATCAATCCTGCTTCAGCATTGTCGCGGGCCGCACTGGCCGGTTCCGTCGCAGGGGTCGTTTCCGAATGCGGTGCCGAACGAAACTAGCGCACCCATTCCTGCCCCGCTAATGACACACCCGAGATATGACAACCCCGCAATCCACAGCGTTCCGGCTCTCATCTTGCCCAGGCAGGCAACCAGCGTTGCCCCGCCGGCATAACCCGTGCGTGAAACAGCAGTTCCGTGACGCTGCTGGAGACAGTTCCTCATGCACTGCCGCCATTCCCAAAGGGCCCCCGGGCAAGGCGCATCCTGCGATGCCCCCACGCCAACGAGCCGGACGGGATCCGAAGCTCCTGCCATCGCCTGGCGCTGCCGTCGCAGATCCCGGCCGGGATTGCCCGCGACGTAGCTGGCCCATGGCGAATAACCAGTTGAACCGCCGGTCGGCACGAACTGCGCATCGTACACGATGGTCGAACCGTAGTAGAACGACTCGTACGAGTAGGTGCCGCATACTGAATTCGTCGCGCAGTTCCACTGCCGCTCGATGAGCACGCCGTCGCCGATGTTGAACGACTGTGACTGCGCGCGTGTCAGCGCAATCCGAGGACGTGTCCGAATGACGATGACGTTGCTCGTCTCCGTCCAGCCGCGCTCGGCCTTCGTCTTGAGCGAAGCCTTCCATGCGTCGGGGTATTTCGCGACGACCCGTTCCTCGAAGATCTTCATCGCCTCCTCTCCCGTGATCACCTCGACTTCGCCATCGCCACGCGGGTTCTGACTCGCAAGAATCGGCAGCGGCTTGGACAGATCCGGTCGGCGGCCGGCGACTCTGTTCGAAGCCGCGCCGGCGGTTTCGATTCCGAGGACGACTAAGAGAATGAAGGAACACCTCCTGAGTAAGGGTCTCCGAGTTGCAACAGCCATTGCACCCTCCAGCCTCGCGTCCGCGAGTGGGGCGTGGCCCGGGCGCGAACCTCACGGCTCCTCCTGAGCCGCCACACGGCGCCCGTCCGATTCGCCGGCGTCATCCCGGCGTTCGTGGAGCAGGCCCGGCGGGCCTGTCCTGGGATCTTGAAGTGCCACGGTCTCGGCCGCGGCCTCCCGCATCTCCCGCAGGTAGGTCCGCAGAGTGTGATAGCTGATTCCGAGCGCATCCGCCGCACGCTTCCGGTTGTCGTCGTATCGATCGAGCGTGAGCCGGACGTAGCGCCGCGCCCATTCGCGAAGGGTTTCCCCGCGCGCGGCGGAAGGCGTGAGGATCTCGACGTACTCGCCAGCCACGTGAGGCGGCAAGTCGTCCAGCCCGATCTCGTCGTCGCTCCCGAGCGCAATCGCACGCTCGATGACGCGCTCGAGCTCGCGGACGTTGCCGGGCCACTCGTAGGTGCACAGCGCGTCCATCGCCGTGGGCGTGATCCGCAGTCGCCGCAGCGCGCGGTGGCGATAGAGGAAGTGCTCCGACAACTCCGGGATATCGCCTCGCCGGTTGCGCAGGGCGGGCACACGAACCTCGACGCCGTTGAGGCGATAGTAGAGATCGGCGCGAAAGCGCCCCTTCTCGACGAGTTCCGCCAGCCCGCGATTCGTCGCAATGACGATGCGAACGTCGACGCGCCGCGCACCGGTCCCGCCCACGCGCTCGACCGTGAGGTCCTGGATTACCCGCAGCAGCTTGGCCTGCGCCGAGAGCGAGAGGTCCGAAACCTCGTCCAGGAACAGCGTGCCGCTGTCCGCATGCTCGAATTTTCCGCGCCGGCCTCTGACGCCGGTCGCCGTGCGCTCCTCGATCCCGAACAGCTCGGCCTCGAGGAGCGTTTCGACCAGCGCAGCGCAATTGACGGCGACAAAGGGCCCGCGGCGCCGGCGGCTCTGTTCGTGTAGTTGCCGCGCAACGAGCTCCTTGCCAGCGCCGCTCTCGCCTTCCACGAGTACGGTGAAGTCGGTGGCGGCGACGCGCGTGATGCGATCGCGGAGATCCCGAATGGCTTCACTCGAGCCCACGAGCGCCTGCAGCGCGTCGCCGCGCCCTCCTCCGAGCCAACCGGGTCCAACGGCAAGCCGCTCAACCTCGAGCACGAGCGCCGCGATGTATCGCGAGGCTTCCAGAACCTGGAAATCCCACTCGTCGAACCCAGCGCCGGGATCGAGAATGGCCTCGAGGGCAAATGGCGGACGCTCCGGCGAGCCGGGCACATCGAATGCAATCGACTCGCGCGCGGTCGTGCGCAGCCGCGGCAGCGCATCCTCTACTTCTCGAAGCATCAGCACGCGTGCCGGCAGCAGGCGGCGCAGGCCTTCCTCGAAGCGCGTGCGGAGCGCGCGGGGATCCCGGCCCGCGTGAAGGCCGCCAGCAAGAAACGCGAGGAAGTCCGCCCAGCCGCATCGCCGATCTCGCCCGCGCGCGCCCTTTCGAACGGGCCGACTCGAGACAGCGGGTTGTAAGGAGCGTTCCGTCGAAGCGTCCATTCGTTCGCTCGTGTGACAACGACGATTCCAAAGCTGATGCCAGTACTTGCTGCGGTCCGTAAACTGTGCGCGCCGAGCGGTTTGCCTCAGCCATCGCGAGTTTCTGGCCCCGAACTGATTGCCGTTAAGCCCTCCGCGGGTAACTTGTGCTCGTCGGACACACAGACCCGTCGACCGTTATGGGCACCTGTTACCCGTCGTCTTCCGTCGTGAACTGCAGATCGATCGCAGCGTCGAAGCTGATCGCGCCGCTGTAGCGGACGGCCTCCGGTTCGAGCGCGGCGACCTGGCATCGAAGAACGCGTCCGGAGATCAGCGTCGCGGATGCCGGACCGATAAGCTGGAGCACGATTGGCGAGCCAGGATGGAGGCGGGCATTGCTCTCGACGAGCACGCCTTCCTTCGCAAGATTGACGAGCGCCGCGTCGCGGCCGGGCCTCAGACGCACCCGAGTCCAGAGAACCGCCGCCGCCGGCCACCGTGGCGAACGGCGGCGTTCGGCTAGCGTTCCAACCATCTACGGGAGGCTCGATTGAATTCCAATACCCGCGTGCGGCCGGTCGTGCCGAGCACACGCACTGCGTACTGCGATCGGCGTGGGCCGCAGATGTACAAGGTGGCGGACGAAGCACTGCCTTGAGGACTCAGGGACACGATGTCTGCCACGCCCGCATGAACCGGATCGCTTGACCCGTCAGCGTCTTGATCCTCGACGGGTGGCACACCGTCCAGGAACCCGAAGCGGGTATCTTTGAACCGGAGCGCCAGCCGCTCCGGTGCCATGACCTCTCGGTCGGTTCCGTCACGAACGTCGGCCGTCCGAATGCCGTCGCGGTCACCGTCCTCGTACATCGCAAACTGGTAGTCCGCACCGACGCGCTCGAAGCGGAGCCCTACCATCCTGGAGCGCGCGACGGCGATCGCGCGTGCGAGCCGCACCCTGCCTGCCAGATACCGGGCAGCGCTTCTTGCTCGATGCTCTTCGATTCCACCCAGCAGAGCGGGAACGGCCGCTGCGACAATGGTGAGCGCGAGAGCCACCGTGAAGAGCATCTCGAGCACGGCGGCCCCACGCTCGCGGTGCCTAAAACCGCCGGACGGCCGGCAGGAGCCATCCCGCCGGCCGTCCGCTTCCCAGCCCGGAGGCTGCCCATCGGCCTGCCCCCGTGCCCTCCCCAAGGTCAGCCCCACGTCACTGACCCGAGCCTGTTTTCTCGCGCGTGCCGATCGTCAGCCGATCCTTGATCTTGAGAAAGCTCTTCTCGCCGACGCCCTGCACGTTCATCAGCTCCTCGATTTTCTTGAACCCGCCATTCTTCTGACGGTATTCGAGGATGCGCTGGGCGGTGCGGGCCCCGATGCCCGGAAGCGTTTCGAGCTCCGTGACCGTGGCACTGTTGATGTTCACCACTGCCGATGACGTTTTCCTGCTTTCCCCGCCGTCGTCTTTCTTCTGCCCCGCCGCGGCGTTCGATGCGAGCGCAAGCGCCGCGATCAGTCCGAGGCCGACCATCACACGATTCATCGCTGCCTCCTTCTGTCGATCTCGTTGTTCCTGCTTCGTCCGCTCGAGAGCGCGCCACTCGGGAGGTTGCCGCCTGGCGTCGAACTGTTGCGGACGCGGCATGCAGGGCAAGGCGGACGCCAGGCGTGCGATCAGGCGGCGATCGATGGATCGATCAGAAACGGCGGGAGTTGGCAGACGCGAACAGACAGGATGGCGCCGCCAGGACGACCAGCTGACACCGCACGACAACCGGAGTAGCCGACGCCAGCGCGCCTGAGGGATGCGCGCGCTGGCGTCGTCCTGAGACAGGCCTATTGCCCGCGAGACGCGGGGTCCACACCAGCCAGAGTGAGGAAGTCGACCATCGTGAACGCGCCGCGCGTCCGGCTCGGCAACGTCGGCCGCCACCTGGGATTGCGGGCGAGGTACGAGTTCGGGTCAAGCTGGAGCAGCCCGAGGAACACCTCGCCGATGATCCGAGCACCCACACCAACGAGGCGCGCGCCGCCGGCCACTTCAGCCTCCTTGAGGATGTAGTACCAGAGCGGCGTGCTGCGCTCGAACCCGACGCCAAACCGCGAGAGCTCGCTCAGCTGGCTGGACGTCAGTGCCCGAATCCCCATCCGCGCGGCAATCGCCTGGCCGGAGGGCAACGACCACGTCAGGTGGCGCAGCAGATTGCGCTGCGGCAACGAGGTTGGCGGATCGCCGCGCGCGATGGCGCCGAGGGGCAGGTTGAAGAGCGGTGTGGAGATGTTCGTGTCTATCTTCTTCGGCGGACGCACGTGCTGCGCCTGGTCTCCACCGAAATTGAAGAAGGTCTGCCACCCGATGAACCGGCGCGGCGCGCGGGCTCCGCCGCGAAGGTCCACCGGATCCGCCTGACCCTGCCCCGCCGGGTCGAAGATGAAACCAAAGAACGCGGACCCATCGCTGTTGCCTGCGAGATTGGCGCGGTACGACGGCCGAACCATGCTGTGGCCGAAGCGATAGGCCGCCCCCTGGAACTCGACCAGCATGCTCTGCTCGCCGGCCCGCGGCCTGTAGAAGCGACGCCCGCGCGACAGGATGTCGTTCACCAGCGAAGCGCCGATGATCGCGGGCAGGAAGTCGTGGACGATGATCCATTGATAGTGCCAGGTGACCAACCGGCGCGCGTCTGCGTACACGTTGCGGTCGACGTCGCTCGCGTCGGCGAACGCCTCCACAGCGTCAGCCTCGTCCGCATCGGTCTGCGCGGCAGCGTTGGTCAGGCTCCCGGTGACACTCTGGTCGCGCAGGATGTCGACGACCCGGTTGTGGCATTTCAGGAACGCGACCTGAAGTCCGGAGATCATGAGGTTCTCGTCGTTGCGGGGGTCCGGGATGACTGCGCGGTTATTCGGGTCCCGCGGTAGGTCTTCGAAGAGCCCACCGTGCCCCACCCTGAACTTGGCCCGGTCGGATGCTTCGTAGAGCTGAGGGCTCGCCGTGGGTCCGCCGCCGTACACGGAGTCCAGATCGAGCGTCGGCGTCCGCGTGTTCGGCGAGCGCTCGGGCCGGGTCGGAACGCCGAGCCGCGAGGTTGTGTCGAACGTCATGTCGTGATCGAGGAACTGGCCGAAGAAGGTCACGCCAGCCGTCGACGACGCGTTGTCCACATTGTCCGGGCTGAGCTCCGGATTCGTGATCAGGCGGACCGGCCCCTCCCCGAGCGGATCCTTGGCGTCGAGGATCCCGCCCGGCGCGCCCAAGTCTCGCAGCGCCTGCTGCACTTGCGGCGTCGGCTCGGCGAAGGGCCTCAACTCGAACATGCGGGAGAAGCGATCGGGCCGCGTGGTGACCCGCTCCTGCTGGGCAACGGCCTCGGACGGCAGGACGACCGCTCCGGCGGCCCCTGCTGCGCCGGCGCCGATCCCGGTCAGAAATCCCCGGCGGCTGACGCCTTGCGATTGCGTGTCTCGGACTTCATGCTCCATGGCACTGCCTCCTTCGACTGCGCGTCTCACTTGCGGCTTTCGGGTTCGCGCCGAGAACGGCAACGTCGGTGCCAAACGACGCGTTCGCAGAAAAAGGCGAATTGATGATCGGGGTGGGACGTGCGCGACCCGGTTGCGGGGCATGCACGACCCGGGCGGGTCGATCAGGAGTCGAATTGACCGCGGTCGATGCGATGCTTGCGCAGTAATCTGCCGAACGAACGCCGCTCCTTGCCCGCGATGCGAGCCGCGGCGGTCACGTTGCCGTGGGCGGCGGCGAGCACGCGTTTGACGTACGCGCTTTCGAACTCGGCGACGGCGCGCGCCTTCGCGGACCGGAAATCTCCGGGCGCATCATCGCCGCGATGTTCGAGCGGCGCTGCAGCCCGGGCTGTCGGACGATCCTCGATTTGGATCTCCGGATCGTCGGCAAGCAGTACGTGACGATGGACCCAGTTCTCGAGCTCGCGAACGTTGCCGGGCCAGCCGTGCTGATGCAGCCACGTCGACGTGTCGGAATGAAATCTCTTCGGCGCCAGCCCATACTGCCGGCAGAACACCGCAAGGAAGTGCTGAGCGAGGAGATCGATGTCGGAGTGACGCGAGCGGAGCGTTGGAATCGTGAGCTCGAGGATATTCAGCCGGTACAGGAGGTCGCGCCGGAAGCGCCCCTCCTCGACGAGGTGCTCCAGTCGTTGATTCGTCGCGACGATGACACGCACGTTGGCCGCGACCTCGCTGGACAGCCCGACGGGACGGTAGCGGAAGTCATGGAGAAAGCGGAGAAGCGCAACCTGTGCCTTCGGCGACAGCGTGTCCACTTCATCGAGAAAGAGTGTTCCCCGGTGCGCAAGCGCGATCACGCCCTCGCGCCCCTGCCTGGCGTCGGTGAATGCGCCCGCACTGTGCCCGAAGAGCTCGGTCTCGACGAGGCCGTCGGGAATCGCGCCGCAGTTGACCGCGACGAACGGACCGGTTCGCCGCGCGCTCCGCACCCGAATCGCGCGCGCGGCAAGCTCCTTCCCCGATCCGGTTTCGCCCTGGATCAGCATCGGCGCGTCGCTGCGCGCGATCTTCTCGATCTGCCGAACGACGGCTCGGAGCTCGGGCGAGTTGCCGACGAAGAGCGGCCATTCGATCGGCGCGGACTGCTCGCGAGGCTCCTCTACGCGCCAGCGTCGGCGCAACGTTGACTCTCCAAGCACTATCGTCTCGCTGATGCTGCCGCGAGGCGGATACGGCAGCCTTTCCCGTCGGGGAGCGTGAACGTGAAGAAGCCTCAACCTACGACCGTGTCGTCCTGGTGTCAAGCTCTGCCAGACCACGCGGCTGTTGTATTCTTCGGTACACATGCGGATCGGCGCGCTCGTCTTGCTCGCAGCAGTCGGCTCGACGACACCGCTCTCGACGTCCCGGGCGGCCACTCTGCCCGAAGTTCTCGAGCGTGCGGGCACGTACATCGGCCGGTTCGACGAGGCCGTCGCCTCCGTGGTTGCCGAAGAGCACTATCAACAGACGTACACCATCCCGGATGCGCTCCCCGCCGGGCGCGTGACGCGCCCGTACGAGGAGAAACGCGACATCAGGTCGGACTTCCTCATGGTTCGATCGCAGCAGTCCGATCTCTGGATTCCCTTCCGCGACGTGTTCGAAGTGGATGGCAGGCCCATACGCGAGCGCGAGGAGCGCCTGACGAGGCTGCTGGTGGACGCATCCGGATCCGCGTACGACCGCGCGCGGCGCATTACCGAGGAAGGCGCGCGCTACAACATCGGCCCGGTCCGCCGCACCGTCAACATCCCCACACAGGCGCTGCAGTTCCTGCGAACGTCGAACCAGCCGAAATCGGTGTTTCGCAAGGCAGCTGAAACGCGCGTCGACGGCGCAACCGCGTGGGAGATTCAGTTCGAGGAAGTCGGGCTGCCGACCCTCATCCGGACGACTGGTGGCGCGAGCCTTCCGGCCGCGGGCTCATTCTGGATTGATCCGATGTCGGGCGTTGTCTTGCGATCGCTGATTCGAACGCGGCTCGACGATATGCGCGCGGAGATCGAGGTCGGCTTTGCGCCGAGCGATGTCGCGGACGTCAGGCTGCCGTCCGAGCTCAGGGAAAAATACCGCGGCCGGAACTATCAGCTCGATGGTGTCGCGACGTACACCAGATTTCGACGATTTCGAATCACGACGAACGAAGCGGTCAAGTAACCGCAGTGGCGGGCCGCGACGTCCTGTACCACTCGAGCGTCCGCCGCAACCCTTCCTCGAACGGCACCCGCGGCTCGTAGCCGAGGAGCTCGCGCGCGCGCCCGATATCCGCCTGGGAGTCGCGGACGTCCCCTGCCCTGGGCTCGGTGTAAATCGGCTCCACGCTCGACCCGATCAGTTGCCGCAGCGCCTGGAACAACTGATTGAGCGACACGCGGCCGCCCGTGGCGACGTTGATGACCTGCCCGCTCGCCTTCGGCGACTGCGACGCCCGCAGCACGCCGTCCACGACGTTGGCGACGTAGGTGAAGTCGCGTGTCTGACTGCCGTCGCCGTAAATCGTCGGCTGCCGGCCCTCCACGAGCGCGCTGATGAAGAGCGAGATCACGCCCGAGTAGGGCGACGACGGATCCTGCCGCGGGCCGAACACGTTGAAGTACCGAATCGTCACCGTCTCGAGAGCGTACAGCTTCGTGAACATCTGCATGTACTGCTCGCCCACCAGCTTCTGCAGCGCGTACGGCGACAGCGGGCCAGTAGGCATGTCCTCGCGCTTGGGAAGCGTCGGCGTATCACCGTAGGCGGACGACGACCCCGCGAACACGACGCGCTTGACGCCGGCGTCGCGCGCCGCCACCAGGACGTTCAGCGTCGCATCGATGTTGGCGCGGTTCGACGTGATCGGATCCTTGACCGACCGCGGCACCGAGGGAATCGCCGCCTGGTGCAGCACGAACTCGCATCCGTCGACTGCCCTGCGGGCGACGTCGAGATCGGCGAGGTCACCCTCGATGAACTCGACGCCGGAGATGTGGTCGAGATTCGGCCGCTTGCCCGTCGAGAGGTTGTCGACGACCCTGACGTGCTCCCCCCGCCGGCGCAGCTCCTCGGCGAGGTGTGACCCGATAAAACCGGCGCCGCCGGTGACGAGATACTTAGCAGGCATCAGTTCGTGAAGCCCGCGCGCGGCAGGCCCTTGATGAGTTTGAGTGCGTTGGCGTAGTACAGCTTCCGCAGCACGGCATCCGGGAGGTCCATTCCGTACAACTTCCAGAACGCATGGTAGTCGCGATAGTAGTCGAAGTATTCATCCGCTGTCTCAAACGTGCGCCAGTAGTACGGGTACTCGTCAGGTTGAAAGCTGTCTTTTCCGAACAGCAGGCGGTCCTGGTACTTCTCGAAGAACGCGCGCGCCGTTCGCGGCTGGCGTCCGAGCTCGGCGAGGACGGCGGCCACTTCCGAGTACACGTTCGGGAGCCGATCGAACAGCCGGCCGAGCCGCGCGAGGTCGTTGGCGTGATACGCCATGTGCGCCGCGATGAACGTCGTCTTCGGATGCCTGGCGAACATGCGGTCGCGCTCGGCGATGAGCTCTTCGAAGCGCGGATACGAGGGATCCTGGTAGCGGCGCGATCGATAGAGCGCCAGCTCGAGCCACCGCTCGTTGGTAAGATCGAGTGGATCGAAGAACGGCGCCGGTTCTGCGGTGTGAATCAGGACGGGGACGCCGAGGCGCCCACACGTCTCCCAGATCGGATCGAGCTCCGGGTCGTCCACCTTCAGACGGCTGCCGTCGCCTTTCTTGAGCCGCAATCCGAGATCCTTGTAGATCTTCAGCCCGAGCGCCCCGGCACCGATGTCCTTCTCGAGCTGCGCCGCCGCTCGCGCGCCGAAACCCGGGCCGACGCCGCCGCCGAAGTCGATGTTCGCGAAAAGCACCATGCGATCGCGATGCGGGCTCGCCTTCAGCGCCTCGAGGTATTTCTGCAGGCGTTCGCCCGAACCGCCGCTCAGGTTCACTAACACCCGCAGGTTGTTCGACTCCATCGCCGCGACGACGCGATCGAACTGCTCCGCGGACGGAATCTGGAAATGATGGCTGTGGATATCGATGACGGGAAACTTCGCCTTCGGCCTGGGATGCTCCGCGACGACCAGCGTGGACTTCGGCTTGTAGTCCGTGATCAACGGCGGCGGCCACTCCGGCGCCTGTCCCTCGCCGGGACGCGGACGAAGCTGACCCGGCTGCTGGGCCGTGGCGGCGGCGATCACGAGCCCCACACCAAGGATGATCACAGAGATCCTTCGCATGCTCATGATTCTAACGTCTGATTGTTTCGAAGAAAGGCTCCGCCGCAGCAGGCCGTAAGCCGAATTCTGTTCCCTTCGACTCGCCCTGAGCGCGCGCGTTTCCGCGCGCGCCGAAGGGCTCGCTCAGGGTGACGACCATTCCTCTAATCCCGCCATTACTGGGGGGATCGAGCGGCCTACCCGGAGGCGTCGGACGGGCCGTCCGATTGGCTGACGCCAGCGCCTCCCTATTTGGCCTTGCTCCGTGCGGGGTTTTGCCTGCCACCCGTGTCGCCACGGGCGCGGTGCGCTCTTACCGCACCTTTTCACCCTTACCCGCTTTCGCCCTGACGGGCTCCGGCGGGCGGTATGTTTTCTGTGCCACTGTCCTTCAGGTCACCCTGACCGGGCGTTACCCGGCGCACTGCCCTGCGGAGTTCGGACTTTCCTCCCCGCCTTCGCGCTTGCGCGCTTCGGCGCGGCGATCGTCTGGCCTGCTGCGGCGGAATGTCAAAGAACACGTCTGAGATTCTATTCGCGGATTCCGCGGCTAGCCGTCAGTCTCCTGACGGATGCTGTACTGCTCCAGCTTCTTGTAGAGATTGCTGCGCGGCGTGTCGATGACCTCGGCGGTTTTCGAGATGTTCCAGCCGTTCTCGCGCAGCTTCTGCACGATGAAGCGGCGCTCGAACCACTCCTTGGCGCCGTGCAGCGTGCCGGGGCTTTCCTCCTTATTATCCGTCGTCTGTGGCCTCGACTCAAGCCGGAGCACGTGACGGACTTCGTCGGCGTCGATCGTGTCGCCGGCGCTCATGATGATCAGCCGCTCGACCGTATTCTTCAGCTCCCGGATGTTGCCCTTCCAGCGCTGCCCCTTCAGAAGATCGATCGACTGAGCCGTAAAGCGAGGCGGACGCCGGTTGTTCTCGCGGCTGAACGTATCGACGAAGTGCCGTACGAGCCCGGGTACGTCCTCCGTCCGCTCGCGCAGCGGCGCCACGTTGATCGGGATCACGCTGAGGCGGAAGTAGAGGTCCTCGCGGAAGGTTCCCTTGGCGATTTCCTCCTCCAGATCCTTGTTCGTCGCGGCGATGACGCGGACGTCGACCTTGATCGTCCTCGCCGAGCCGATCCGCTCGACCTCCCCCTCCTGAAGCACGCGGAGGACCTTGGCTTGCGTCCGCGCGCTCATGTCGCCGACTTCGTCGAGGAAGATCGTGCCGCGATCCGCCTGCTCGAACTTGCCGATCTGCTTCTCGGTGGCGCCCGTGAACGAACCCTTCTCGTGCCCGAAGAGCTCCGACTCGATCAGCTCTTCGGGAATGGCCGCGCAGTTCACCTGAATGAACCGCTCGCGGCTGCGCAGGCTGCTGCGATGGATCGCACGAGCCACGAGCTCCTTCCCCACTCCGCTCTCCCCCAGGATGAGGACGGTTGCATTCGTCGGGGCCGCCCGCTTGATCGCGTCTCCAACCTCTCTGAGCGAGCCGCTCTCGCCAACCATCTGGTGGCGCGCGTCGAGCGCCCGCCGCAGCGATTTGTTCTCGTCACGCAGCTGCTCGCGCTCGAGCTCGTTCTTGATCGTAACCAGGAGCCGCTCGCGCGCGACCGGCTTGTCGATGAAGTCGACCGCGCCCGCTTTCATCGCCTCGACGACCGTACTCGTCGTCCCGTGCCCGGAGATCATGACAACCGGCAGCGCGCCGTCGATCTGCTTGATCTTCGCGAGCGCCTCGAGCCCGTCCATGCCTGGCATCTTGATGTCGAGAAAGACGATGTCCGGCGTCTGTTTCTCGATCGCGGCGAGCCCCTCCTGGGCGGTCGGCGAGAGCAGGCAGTCGTATCCCTCGTACTCGAGGATCATGCGTATCGAGTCGCGGATCGCCGCGTCATCGTCGATGACGAGGATTCTTTGTTTCATCGGTCAGACTGCGCTGGGGCGTTCAATCGATCGAAAGCGCGATGATCTCGCGCTGGCGGATGCGCGGGTCGTAGACGTAGAGCGCGACCGCATCGCCGGGACGGATACTGGAGATGATGCGCTCGAAGTCGCGCACGTTCCGGACGGGCTGACGGTTGATCTCCATGATGATCTTGCCGCGCGTCAGCGGCGAGTTCAGCGCGGGGCCGGCCGGATCGACGCGGGCCACGATCACCCCGTCTATCGCGGGCGGAATCGTCGCACGGCGGACGAGCGACTCGTCGAGCTCGCGCACGGACGCGCCGAGTCTTTGCTCCGCGCTGCGCGCGTCGCCGCGGTCGACCGGCGCGGGCCTGGATGGCGTACGGTCGGGTCGGATGAGGTCTCCCTCTTCGCGTCCTGTCGGGCGCTCCGCGAGCTTGACGACGATCGCACGCTCGCGTCCGTCGCGCAGGACGCCGAGCCTGGCCGCGCTGCCCGGACGCCGTGCCGAAATCTCCCGAATCAGCTCGTCGTTCGTCCAGATCTCGCGGTCGTCCACCGAAAGAATAACGTCGTATGGCTGGATACCGGCGCGATCGCCCGGTGATTGGTCGCCGACATCCTGGACGAGAGCGCCGCGTGAGGTCGGCAACGCCAGAGACCGCTGCAGGTCCGGTGTGACGTCGGTGAGCGTGATGCCGATGAACCCGCGCGAGACGCGGCCGTGCGCCTTCAGCTGCGGCAGGATGGCGGCAACCTGATTGATCGGCACGGCGAAGCCGATGTTGCTCGCGCGAGAGCTGATGGCGGAGTTTATTCCGATGACCTCGCCGCGGCCGTTGATCAGCGGTCCCCCGCTGTTGCCAAAATTGATGGCCGCGTCGGTCTGGATGTAGTCATCGAGGCTCGCGTCGAACAGCTTGCGCCCGATGAAACTGACGACGCCGACCGTCACCGAGTGCACGTAACCGAGAGGGTTGCCAATCGCGCAGACCCACTCGCCGACGCGCAGCTTCGTCGAGTCGCCCAGCGGCGCCGCCGGCAGCCCGCTGCCCGCCGCCACCTTGATGAGCGCGACGTCGATGGCCGGGTCTGCTCCCACGAGGGTAGCCCGGAACGTCCGCCCGTCGCCGAGCGTGACGACGATGCGCTCGGCGCCGTCGATCACGTGGTGGTTCGTCAGGATGTGGCCCTGCTGATCGATGATGAACCCGCTGCCGGCCCCCTGCCGTCCGCCGTCCGGGTCCGGTCCGAGCGGACCGTCGAACCAGTCGTCCGAGCCGCGCCGCCGCCGACGCTGTTCCGCCGTCACCGACGACGCGTCGATGTTGACGACCGACGGGTTGATCCGGTCCGCGACGTCGGCGAAGTCGACGACGCCGTTGATGGTCGGGATCGCCGTAACGGCGGTCGCGCGGGTGAGCGGCGGCGGGTCCGGGCGCGTCTCAGAGACGGCGCGGGACGGAACGAACGACCCCGCCACGATCAAGCCGACCAGAAACGTCACGGTCGATGTCAGGCCGACGGTGAAGAAGGTGAAGCGTCTCGACATGTAATTCCGCAGCCCTGAAGGGCTGCGCTACGCTTTCATTATAAGGGCCTTGAACTCCTCTTCGGTCAGGATGGGCACTCCGAGCGTCCGGGCCTTCTCGAGCTTACTCCCCGGATCGGCGCCGGCGACGAGGTAGCTCGTCCTGGCGCTCACCGATCCCGACACCTTCCCGCTGCGCGCCGTGATGGCTTCCGTCGCCTCCTCCCGCGTGAGCGACGCGAGCGCACCCGTGAGCACGAACGTCTTGCCCGCCATCGAACGGTCGGTTGTCTCGGACGCGGCGGCTGTCATGTTCACGCCCGCGTGCTGCAGTTTCTCGATGAGGACCCGGTTGCGCGGCTCGTCGAAAAACGTCCGGACGGCGCGTCCCACGGCCGGCCCCACGTCCGGAACCGTCTCGAGCGCCGCGAGGGGCGCCCCCATGATGGCGTTCATCGACCCGAACGCCGTCGCGAGCGCCTGGGCGCCACCCTCGCCGACATGGCGGATGCCGACGCCGTACAGGAGCCGCGACAGATCGCGATGCCGGCTCGCCTCGATCTGTTCGACGAGCTTGGCGGCTGATTTGTCGCCGAACTTCCTGACGAGCTCCTTCCCCTCACGCATCGTCGTCGCCGTCAACGCGGCGAGCGTTTCGCGTTTGAGCGAGTAGAGATCGGCATAGTCGGTCACCAGGCCGGTCGTCACCAGCTGATCGACGAGCGACTCGCCAAGGCCTTCGATGTTCATGGCCCGACGCGAGGCGAAGTGCTCGAGACCGCGCCTGACGCGCGCGGGACAGGAGATGTTCTCGCAGCGCCAGATCACCTCGTCCGCCGGTTTTTGCAGAACGCTGTCGCAGAACGGGCACTGCGTTGGCATCACCCACGCCGGGAGTTCCCGCCCTTCCGGTCTGAGCGTGAGGATCGGCCTGACGATCTTGGGGATGACGTCGCCCCCCTTTTCGACGACAACGGTGTCGCCTTCGCGGAGGTCGCGCCGTGCGATTTCCTGCTCGTTGTGAAGCGTCGCCATCGAGATCGTCGTCCCGCCCAGTCGAACGGGCTCGAGGACGGCGTACGGCGTCGCCGCACCGGTGCGGCCGATGTTGACGCGAATCTCCTTCAGAAGCGTCGTCGCCTGCTCGGCCGGGAACTTGAACGCAGTCGCCCATCGAGGGAACTTCGCGGTGGTGCCGAGCCGCTCACGGGCGCTCCGATCGTCGACCTTGATGACCAGCCCGTCGGTGTCGAATTCGAGCGAGCGCCGGCGCTCGGACCATTCGCGGCAATGCGCCACGAGTGCCTCGATGCCATCGCATCGCTGGCTGTGCGGCTCGACGGGCAGACCCCATGCCGAAAGCCGGGCGAGTGCGGCCGAATGGCTCGCGGGCACGGTCTCGGGCGGTGCCTCGACGGCGATGACCTCGTACACGAATGCCGACAGCCGGCGCCGCGCCACCTCCGCCGGGTCGAGCGTCCTCATCGTTCCTGCCGCAGCGTTACGCGGATTGGCGAAGGCCGGTTCGTCGCGATCTTCGCGCTCGCGGTTCATACGCTCGAACGCGCGTCGCGACAGATAGACTTCGCCTCGGACTTCCAGCCTTCCCGGCGGCGCGCCGGCGAGCACGAGCGGAATGGCGCGGATGACACGGACATTGGACGTCACGTCCTCGCCCAGCACGCCGTCGCCGCGGGTCGCGCCGCGGGCCAGACGCCCATGCTCGTAGGTGAGCGCGATGCCGAGGCCGTCGATCTTCAGCTCGGCGACGTAAGCGACGTCGGCCGACAGCGCGCGCCGGACGCGTTCATCGAACGCGCGCAGTTCGTCTTCGTTGTACGCGTTGTCCAGGCTGAGCATCGGCACGGCGTGCGCCACGGCGGCAAAGCCGTCGACCGGACGTCCGCCCACGCGTTGAGTGGGCGAATCGTCCGTCAGCAGATCGGGATTGTCGCGCTCGAGCTGTTCGAGCTCGCGCAGGAGCCCATCGAACTCGGTGTCCGAGATCTCGGGGTCGGCGAGCACGTAGTAGCGCTCTTCGTGACGACGGATTTCGGCGCGGAGTTCTGCGATGCGTTCGGCGGGATTCACCGATCGCGGGCGAGGACGTAGTCGGGGAGCGCGTGCAGCGCGTCGCGCTCCGGAGTGGGCGGAAACACGGACAGGCACGCTTTCGCGGCCGCGGCGAACTCGACCGCCCGGCGGTACGCCGCGTCGGTCGCTCGATGCTCGGAGAGCAGCTGTTTGACCTCGCGCCACGCCTCGGGTGTCACCGTGCGATCGTTCACGATCCGGCGGACGAGATCGCTCGCCGAGCCATCCGCGCGCTGGAGAAGATAGATGATGGGCAGCGTCACTTTCCCTTCGCGCAGATCGCCGCCGATCGGCTTGCCGAGGATCTCCTCGTCGGCCGTGAAATCGAGGAGGTCGTCGACGAGCTGGAACGCGATGCCCAGGTTGAAGCCGTATTGCCGCAGCGCTTCCTCGTGCTCGGCAGAAACGTTGCCCAGCTTGCCGCCGATCTGCGCGCAGCCGCTGAAGAGATACGCGGTCTTGCGCCGGATGATCTCGAAATGCTCGTCTTCGGTGATGTCGACGTCGCCCGCCTTCGTCAGCTGGTACAGCTCGCCCTCGATCATCCTGAGGGTGACGTCGCACAACAGGCGGATGACATCGAGCGAGTCCTGCGTGAGCGCCATCGCCATCGACTTGATATAGAGATAGTCGCCGAGCAGGACCGTGATGTCGTTCCCCCAGCGCGAGTGCACCGCGAGTCGCCCGCGCCGCAGCTCCGAGTCGTCGATGATGTCGTCGTGCACGAGCGTGGCCGTGTGAATGAACTCGACGACCGACGCGTAGAGAACGGCGCGATCGCCGGTGTAGCCGGCCAGCCGCGAGGCCATCAGCAGCACCGCGGGGCGCACGCGCTTGCCCCCGCTCGTCTGGATGTATCGGCCGATCTGCGGAATCAGCTCGACGCGCGATTCGACGTGGCGGAGGAACTCCCGCTCGACCGCGCCGAGATCGGCGCGAATGGGCTCGAAGATCTGGGCGAGATCGATCGAAGACGAATTGTGCACGTTACCAACTGACACGATAACTGGAGAACGTGCGGGGTGTCAACGCGCGAGACGCGCTAAGCAACTGACAGACCACGGATTACACGGACCAAACGAGCCACGGATTACTCGGATCGCACGGAGCGCATCGGTCGGAAGAGATCGTGGAACGTCTTCGCCGCCGCCTCGCCGCAGTCGCCCGCCGTCGTGCTCCGTACCTCCGCTATCGCTTCTACGACGCGACTGACAAAAGCCGGCTCGTTGCGCTTGCCGCGGTGGGGGACCGGCGCGAGATACGGCGAATCGGTTTCGACCAGGAGGCGATCGCCGGGCGTGTCGCGAGCGACCTCCCGGAGCTCGACCGCCTTCGGAAACGTGACGATTCCGGCAAACGACAGGTGAAATCCCAGGTCGAGCGCGGCGCGCGCCAGCGCGCGGTCCCCCGTGAAGCAGTGAAACACGCCCCGCACGTCGCCTCGGCCCTCGTCGCGGAGGATGGCGAGAGTATCGTCTGACGCCTCGCGAGTGTGAATCACGACCGGGAGCTTCAGCTCGCGCGCCAGCCGAACCTGTTCGCGAAACACCTCCTGCTGCACGTCGCGCGGCGAGAAATCGTAGTGATAGTCGAGGCCGATCTCGCCGATCGCAACGACGCGGCTGTCCGCTGCAAGCGCCTCACGCACCGCGTCCGCCGCCGCACCTGGCGACGCACAGTCGTGGGCTTGATGCGGGTGAATGCCAACGCTGAAGCGCGCCTCGGGCCAGATCGCACGGACGCGCGCGGCACGCGCCGCCTCCTGTGCGTCCCCCGCAGCCAGAATGCACAGCGCGGATCGAACGCCGGCGGCCTTCGCGCGCGCGACGACCGCTTCGAGATCCCCTTCGAAGGCGTCGTCGGCCAGATGACAGTGAGAGTCGATCACCTGACGCGCGAGCCGGGGGTCGGCGGGTCGTCGAACGTCACGAGAATCGGCTTCCCGCCCTCGGGGCTGGCCGCGAGCACCATCCCGTTCGACTCGATACCCATCAACTTCGCCGGCTTCAGGTTGAAGACGATGGCGACGGTCTTTCCGACGAGCGCTTCGGGTTCGTACGCTTCGGCAATCCCCGCCACGAGCGTTCGGCGCTCGGTGCCGGCATCGACCTCCAGCTTGATCAGCTTCTTCGAGTTCGGCACGCGCTCCGCCGAGAGAACCTTGGCCACGCGGAGCTCGACCTTCATGAAGTCGTCGATCGAGATCCGGGGGCCCCCATCCCCCGGCGACTCGATTCGATTGTCCACCGGCGCCGTCGGTGCAGCCGGCTCTGGCTTCTTCGTTTCTTCCACAGGTGTCCCCCCGGCAGCCGTCGTGGGCTGCGTTACAGACCCTTCGAGGCGCGGCCAGAGTGGCGCAGCCTTCGCGATGATGCGTTCGCCTTCCTGCCGCCAGGCCGCATCCGCCAGGCGCAGCTGACCTTCATGATCGGCCCCGCCGACTCTCCGGAGGATCTCTCCCGCGGATCGCGGCATCACCGGCGTGAGGAGAATTGCCGCGACCCGCAGCGCCTCGGCAACGTCGAACAGCACCGACCGCAGCCGATCCGCGTTGGACGAATCCTTCGCGAGCGACCACGGCTCAGTCTCGGCGATGAACTCGTTCGCGGCATCGACGATGCCGAACACCGACGCGGCCGCCTCGTGCAGGGCGTATCGCTCCATCGCCCCGACGTACTCCCGGCGCGCTGCGTCGGCGACACCAGCAAGACGGCCTGGCGGCAGGCCGGGCGGCGCCAGGCGGCCGCGGAGATAGCGATCGCTCATCGCGGACAGGCGGTTGACGAGGTTGCCCAGATTATTCGCGAGGTCGACGTTGTACTTCTCTTCGAATCGCTCCCAGCTGAAGTCGCCGTCGGCGCCGTAGGCGATCTCCTTCACCAGATACAGGCGCAGCGGGTCGGCGCCGAGCTTCCCAGCGGCGTCCCAGGGATCGACCACGGTGCCGAGCGACTTGCTCATCTTCTCGCCCTTGAAGTGCACCCAGCCGTGGCCGAACACCTGCCGCGGAAGTGGAAGTCCGGCGCTCATCAACATCGCCGGCCAGATCACGGTGTGAAACCGCGTGATGTCTTTTCCGACGACGTGCAGATCGGCCGGCCACCATTTCTCGAGGAGCGCCTGGTCGGTGCCGAGGCCGACGGCGGAAGCGTAGTTGATTAGCGCGTCGACCCACACGTAAATCACGCTGCCCGGGTCGTCGGGCATGGGAATGCCCCACTCCTGTCCCGCGCGGCTGACCGAGATGTCCTCCAGCCCGCCTTCCAGGAGCCGCAGGATCTCGTTCCGCCGAATCTCGGGCTCCAGAAAGCCAGGATGCCGCCTGAAGTGCTCAACGAGCGGATCCCGGTACTTCGAGAGCCTGAAAAAATAGTTCTTCTCCTTGATCCAGGCAGGCTTGGTCCGATGGATCGGACAGGTACCCTCTATGAGATCCTTCTCCTGCTTGAAGGCCTCGCACGACTCGCAGTACCACCCTTCGTAAAAACCCTCGTACACATCGCCTGCGGCCGTCATGCGCCGCACAAGCTCCGTGACGCCGTGCCGATGCCGCGGCTCCGTCGTCCGAATGAAATCGTCGAACGAGATATCCAGTTTTCGCCAGACGTCGCGGAACTCCGTCTCCATGCGATGGCAGTACTCGAGCGGCTCGAGCCCGAGCTCTCTCGCCTTGCGATACACGTTCTGCGAGTGCTCGTCGTTGCCCATGAGAAACCGGGTCTCGACGCCGGCCAGACGCTTGTAGCGCGCGATCACGTCGGCGGTGATCTTCTCGTAGGCGGTCCCGAGATGGGGACGGCTGTTCACGTAGTCGATGGCCGTTGTCAGATAGAAACGCATGTCGGAATGAATGTGCTGACGTAAAGTCCGGCTTCAGCCGGACCCTGAAAGTCTAGCGCGAGGCGTGGTAGGCGCGCATCGCCATCGCCTGCACGTCCTTGATCGGCACGCGATGCGTCTCGGCCAGCCGGACGCACTCGTCGAACTCGGGCTGCGCGTTGACGACACGGCCTCCGCGGCGGGCGACCTTGATTCCGACGTCGCCGAGAGGGGTTGCGACCCGGACGGTCTCACGATCGAGACGCTCACGCGACATCTCGCGCCATCGCAGGCCAATCGTCGTGGACTCTCGAAACAGCAGCTCGGCGAGCGTCTCACGGCGGTCCGGCGGCGCCAGCACGGTGACGAGCGTTCCGGGCCGGCTCTTCTTCATCTGGACGGCATGGTAGAACACGTCGAGCGCGCCCGCGGCCAGCAGGCGATCCATGAGCGGACCGAAGATCTGCGGATTCATGTCGTCGATCTCGCACTCGATCGAGACGATCGTCTCGAAATTCGGGCCGGTCTTGGAGGGGCTGGTCTCCGGACCGGCCACCGCATCGACTCGCGCGCCAACGAAGGCACGAAGCGTGTTCGGAAAGCCGGCAGGATCCCGATCGCCGGCGCCGTAGCCGATGCGCTCGACCTGCATGAGCGGCATCGCCCCGAAGCTCCTCGCGTACTCGGTAATGAGCAGCGCTCCGGTCGGCGTGACAAGCTCTCCCACCGCGCCGGTCGAGTACGTCGGCGTGCCGGTCAACAGCCGCGCGGTTGCGGGGGCGGGCACCGGAAAAGTCCCGTGCGCGCACGTCACCATCCCACCGCCCACGTTGAGCGGTGACGCGACGACGTCGTCGATGCCCAGCCACTCCATCGCGAACACGGCGCCGACGATGTCGACGATCGAGTCGAGAGCGCCGACCTCGTGAAGGTGCACACGCTCGACCGGCATCTGATGAATTGCCGCTTCGGCTTCCGCGAGGCGGCGTATGAGCCCGCCCGCCCGTGCCTTTCCCGGCGTCGAGAGCGCACTCTGGTCGATCAGTTGGACAATCTCGGGTACCGAGCGGTGTTCATGGTGCTCAGAGTGCTCATGGTGGTGCTCATGGTCATGGTCGTGCCCATGCTGATGATGATGCCCGTGGTCGTGGTGATGATCATTCGCCTTGACACTGAATTTCGTGGCGGCGACGCCGGCGCGTGAGACCCGTTGCGCATCGACCGACGCGTCGAGGGCCAAGCTGCCGAGCGCCTGGCGAAGCTCTGCCAGCGGGACGCCGGCGTCGAGAAGCGCGCCGAGCACCATGTCGCCGGACGCGCCGGCATAGCAATCGAAATAGAGCGTTCGGCTCACAGGTATCCGTCTTCCCTCAGGCTGCAGAAGCGCGTATCTGCAAGAATGATGTGGTCGAGCACGTTGATGCCGAGCAGCGAACCGGCGGCGCTCAGGCGGGCCGTGAGGGTCACATCGTCGCGGCTCGGCGTCGGATCGCCGGACGGATGGTTGTGAAACAGGACCACGGCCGCGGCGCCGCCGAGCAGCGCTTCTCGAAACACCTCTCGCGGTTCGGCCACGCTTGCGTCCAACGTCCCCACCGAGACCAGCCGCGCGCGAATCACGCGGTGGCGCGTATCGACCAGCAGCACGCCGAAGCGCTCGACGTTTCCCGATCCAAACTGGGGCATCAGAAACGCGGCGGCATCCCTCGCTTTCAGGATCTGCGGGCGGATCTGCGGTCCGCGCAGCAGCGTTCGGCGTCCGAGCTCGATTGCAGCAACGACCTGCGCCCCCTTGGCGGTGCCCAGCCCGCCGATGCGCGCGATCTCCTCGCGCCGCAGCCGCGCCAGACCGTGCAGGCCGCCGGCGCTCGCGAGTACGGCATTCGCCAGGTCGAGCGCGCTCCGGCCGCGATGCCCATGGCCGATCACGACGGCGACGAGCTCGTTGTCGCCGAGCGCGGCTGGTCCCACGCGATCCAGCTTTTCGCGTGGACGATCGTGAGGCGCGATCGTTTTCATCGTATCACGCTATACTCGGGCTCACGTCGAATGCCGATGGCCTCACCGCGAACGCCGCGCGCGACGGGGCTCGGCGCGATCGTCTTTTTGACGTTCGCAGCCGCCTGCTCGGAGCCGCCGAACAAAGAGATGCACCAAGCGCAGGGCGCGATCGCCGCCGCCCGCGCCGCCGGTGCAGAAACTTATGCCGCGCCGGAGCTCGAAGCGGCGCGCGCCGCGCTCAAGCGATCCGAGCAGGCCGTTACCGCGCGCGACTATCGCCTCGCGCTCGGCCAGGCCCTCGACGCGCGCGAACGCGCCGAGGAGGCTGCGCGCGAAGCGGCGAACCGCAAGGCAGCGGCGCGAAGCGACGCCGAGCGTGCGCTCGCCGAGGCGTCCTCCATCCTGGCCCGTGCCCGCATACGCATCGAGGCGGCATCGAAGGCGCGTGCGCCGCGCCGCGCACTCACCACGGCTCGAGCCGGCCTGCAGGACGCCTCACGCACCGTGCAAGAATCGCGCGCGGCGCTGTCGAAAGGGGACTACCTGAAGGCGAAGCAGATGCTGGACGGCGTCGCCGCCAGAGTCGACGCGGTTTTGAAGGGTCTGACGCCGCAAACGCGGCCGCGCGCTGCCCGCACGCGCTGAAACGCAGTTCGCGCCGCCGAGTGCGTCCGCTCCATCGGTTGGAAAAATCGCACGCCGCCGCGCGCTGCGGCATGGCAAATTCGATCGCTACACGAGCAGCCGGCCGAAGGCGAGGAGCATTGCGGTCACGATGACGAATCCCGCGATGTCGAGCGCGATGCCGTAGCGCATCATCGCGCTGATCGGGACATGTCCCGAGCTGTACACGATCGCGTTCGGCGGCGAGGAAATGGGCATCATGAACCCCATGCTCGAGCCGAGCGTCGCGCCCAGTGCAGGCACCACCGGATCGACACCGGACGCCTGCGCGACGGCGATCGTGATGGGAATGATCATGTTGGCCGACGCGGTGTTCGACGCCGTTTCCGAGACGGCGGCTGCAAGCCCGGTGAAGAGGAGCGTCAGCGCGAACTGGCCGCTTGCGGGCAGGACGGTAAGTATCCCGCGGCCGACCCGCTCGGCGAGCCCCGTCGAGAAGGCGAGCTCTCCCATCATCAGCCCTCCGCCGAAGAGCAGGATGATGCCCCAATCGATCCGCGACGCGTCGGCCCAACCGAGCGTGAAGCGCCTGGCGCGCCAGTTCACGGGCAGCAGGAACAGAAGGATCGCGCCGATCATCGCCGCGACCGATTCGGGGACGGCGGCGGCGTAGCCCCGGGCGAACCCGGAATCCCCCTGGCCGGTGATGGCAAACACGCCGGGGAGAAGCCAGAGTGTGACCGTGATGGCGAACGCCAGCACGACGTTCCGCTCCCCCGCTTTCAACCCACCCAGCTTGCGGAGCTCCTCGCGTATCGGATTCGTGGCCGGCGTGTCGAGTACGACGCCCTTGAGCGCGGTCGCGCCGAAGATGCCGGCGAGTACGAAGAACAGGACGATGGTCAGGG
>DATAFJ010000138.1:0-1831 GCA_036257535.1 Vicinamibacterales bacterium
CGCTGCGACGGGTGGTGGCGTAGGAGCGGTTCGCGAACCGCCCCTACCGAGCAAACAGACTGGGCATCAGAGCCAGCGGCTCGCCTCTACGGAAGACCGCGAGCGGCGCCGCCAGCGTCGAGAGCGCCCGCCGTTCGGGACGACTCAGCAGCGCGGACAGTCCCATCGAGCCCCCGCCGAACGGGTTCGTCAGCGCTTCGTAAAACGACTGGCGCGGCGGGTATATCACGATCTCCACTTCCCTGTCCGCCGCAATCTTCGCGCGCTCTTTCGCGATCGCGACCGCGCGCATCAGCCCGCCAAGCTCGTCGACCAGGCCATTCGCCTTCGCCTGCGCGCCAGTCCATACCCGACCCTGCGCGACCGCATCGATCTTCTCCGGCGTCGTCTTGCGCCCTTCCGCTGCGCGTTCGACGAACAGGTCGTAGGTCGCCTGCAGCTGCTCTTCGACCTTGGCGCGCTCAGCGGGATCGAACGGCCGGACCGGCGACGTGAGCTGGGCGTAGCGGCCGCGCGTAGTTGCCTCGAGGTTCAGGCCAAGTTTCTCGAACGCCCCCCCCAGCGCGAACTTGCCGACCACGACGCCGATCGATCCGGTCAGGGTACCGGGCTCGGCGACGATCACATCCGCGGGGACGGCGACGTAGTAGCCGCCAGACGCGGCGACATCCGACATCGATGCGACGATCGGCTTCTGCCCGCGCGTCAGCATCACCTCGCGCCAGATCACGTCAGAGGCGATGGCTGACCCTCCGGGGCTGTCCACTCGCAGAACGATTGCCTTGATGTCGGAGTCAGCCCGCGCTTTGCGGATGTACTCGACCAGCGTGTCGGAGCCTGCGACTGGCCCGCCGGGGGAGTCGTAGCTGCCCTGGCCGCTGGCGATAAGGCCGATCGCGTAGATCACCGCGATCTGCGGCCCGCGGTTGAGCCCCAGCGACGCCGGTGAGACGCGGTGGTACTCCTTGTTCGTGAGCCGCCGTGTACGACCGCCGAGCGCGACCTTGTCATCGAGCTGATCTTCATACGCGAGATCGTCGACCAGCCCGAGCCGCACGGCCTCCTCCGGCAGGACCGGACCGCGCTCGATGATCGCCCGCACGTCCGCCTCGCTCTTTTTCCGTCCTTCGGCGATGCCCTTCACGAGCTGCGCAAACGTGTCGCCAGTCAGCGAGTCCGTCATCTCTCGATGCGCCGGCGTGAACGTCCGCTCGGTCATCGTGTTCGCGGCGGTCTTGTAGTCGCCGATATGGAGGAAATCGGGGTACGCGCCGATCTTGTCGAGCGTGCCGCGCAAAAAGATCTCGTACCAGGCGATGCCGCTCAGATCGAGCGAGCTGGCCGGCATGAGGAAGACCTTGTTGCACGCGGACGCGAGGTAGTACTCCTGCTGCCCGCCGTACTCGAGGAATCCGATGATCGGCTTGCCCGAGCGCCGGAAGTCCAGGATGGCCTCGCGCAACTCCTGCGTCTTCCCCCACAGCGCGCCGAGGTTGCCCGGGCGGAAGACGACGCTCGAGACGCGTCGATCGATCTTTGCCTTGCGCAGGGCGTCGACCATCCCACGCAGCGTCGGCGGCGCCTCGATGAACTGCCCGACGAGGCCGCCCGGCTCCGTTTCGGGGAGATCGCCGTTGACCTGTAGAAACAGGGTCGAATTCGATGCGACCGACGGACCCCGTCCGGCGGTGGCGACGAGAAGCGCCAGCACGCCGAACGACACGACGACCGCACCAACAATCAACCCGATGACGAGACCGGCGCCTCGACGTAGAGCCACTGGAGACCTCCGTGGATCATTCTATCGCTCGTCGACGGTACGAAAGTGCCA
>DATAFJ010000124.1:0-12257 GCA_036257535.1 Vicinamibacterales bacterium
GCAGCGACGTGTTCAGCCTCGGGGTCATGGCGTTCGAGATGATAACGGGCGATCTGCCCTTCGGCCGCGGATCGCTCGCCGAGATCGCGCTCCGTCAGGCGCGCGGCACCCCGCCGCTGCGCTCCGACGCCGCGCGAAACACAGCGCTTACACCGGCGCTCGAGCAGGCCGTGCAGACGGCGCTCTCGATGAATCCCGCCGCACGGCCCTCCTCACCCTCCGCGTTCGCTTCGATCGTGCAGTCTGCAATCGGACTCTGAACGTTGGATTCGCCGCAACTCAGGCCTTTCGTAAACCTCGGCACGAGGAGGGCGAGGTAGTCGGCTCCCGCCTCCACGGGGCATCGTCTGCCGCAAAAGGGGCGGCCGGCGTGACGAGCGCGTAGGTGTCGCCCGTTCAGAAAGTGGGGCTCTCCCTATGAGTAGGACCGCCGCGTGGCGGAAGAGCTGCGAGCGGAGGTGCAATTTTCCGGCGTGCGAAGCGTGTCGGCCCCGCCAGCCGCAGCCCGCCTCGCGCCGCCGACGTCCTGACCTTTACCGACACAACGCCCGGAGTTCATACCCCTTCGCCCTGAGCGCGGGAATCAACGTCGCGGTCGCCTCAACCGCATACCGTCGATCGGCGCGCGGGTCGACGTGATGGCCGTCGTGCATGACGATGATGTCGCCTGCCGACGCGCGCTTCGCGAGGCGTGCGGCGACCGCGTTCGCCTCGCGCGCCCGGTACCAATGCCAGTCCCACAACCCCCAGCTCCAGCCTGCGAGCTTGTGGTCGATCCGCTCGAGGCCGGCGTACATTTGACCGCTGCGCCAGCCGGCGTGCGGCCGGAACAGCCGGCACGGCTTGCCGCCCGCTAACTGCTCGATGCGCGCGGCATTGCGGGTCAGCGTCGCCGCGAGCTCCTGCGGCGATTGCAGCATCAGCCGCCGGGTGTCGGCATGAAGCGCGACGGCATGCCCTTCCGCGAACATGCGCCGAACGATCGGCGCGGTCTCGACCGTGAGGTGTGCGTCGATCAGAAAAAACGTCGCGCGGGCATCCTCGCGCGCGAGCACGTCGAGCAGCGCCGGCGTCGCGGTCGGGTTCGGCCCGTCGTCGAACGTCAGATACACGGCCGGCGGGCCCCCGTTCTGTCGGACGTGCCAGAGGGATCTGGCCGGCTTGAACGCCTCGAGCAGAAAAGGAAACGGCGCCGTGTGGGCGAGGAAGACGGCCGAGAACCCGAGCGCTACCAGCCAGATGAGCATGGGTTTCTACGGGCGCACATGTTACAAGAATAGAGTACGCGGAGTATGGCACGAACTCTGCTCATTCTCCTGACGCTGGCCGTGGCGGGCGTCCAGACGGACCCGCGCCGGCCGGCGCGCGCAAAGATGATCGACGAACAGATTCGGGCGCGCGGGGTGACGAACCAGGCGGTCCTCGACGCGATGCGAAAAGTGCCGCGCCACCGCTTCGTCCCCGCCGAATTCCAGGGCGCGGCCTACGACGACAGCCCCCTGCCCATCGGCCAGGGGCAGACGATCTCCCAGCCGTACATCGTGGCCTATATGACCGAGGCGCTCGGCGTGCGGCCGGGCGAGAAGGTCCTCGAGATTGGAACCGGCTCCGGGTATCAGGCGGCCGTGCTCGCCGAGATCGCGGGCGAGGTCTACACGATCGAGATCGTCCCCGAGCTGGCGGAGCGCGCGAAGAAGACGCTGGCGGAGCTCGGGTACAAGAACGTGTTCGTCCGAGTCGGCAACGGCTACGCGGGTTGGCCGGAGAAGGCGCCGTTCCCGCGCATCATCGTGACGGCCGCGCCCGACGACATTCCGCCCGCACTCGTCGAACAGCTCGCGCCTGGCGGGACGATGGTGCTGCCGGTCGGGACGTCGTTCCAGGAGATGACGATCGTGACGAAGACGACGCAGGGGATCGCACGCAAGGCGACGATACCGGTGCGATTCGTCCCGATGGTGGGCAAACCGAAACGATGAGACTTACGTCGCCGCGAGGCGTCGATCGATCTCGGCGAGCGCCTGCTTGATCTGCTCGAGACGGACGGGGCTCACCGTGGCCTCGGCCTGACGGGACAGCTCGGCGCGAGCGAGCCTCAGCGATTCCCGCGCGCGCTCGCGATCAGGATCGATCCCGTGACGCGCAGCCGCGCTTCTCTTCTCCGCGGCGCGCTCCTCCATCCGTTCCTGCAGTCGCGCTTCCGCGTCAACAAGTCCTTCACCGGCATCACTCATATAAATTACTGTAACAGAGTGGGACGCGATCCACTCGACCTTTTTCACCCCGCGGTGCGGGAGTGGTTCCGGCGATCGTTCGACTCGCCGACCGCGGCCCAGGCGCAGGGCTGGCCCGCGATCGCGCGCGGTCAATCCACGCTCATCGTCGCGCCGACAGGCACCGGGAAGACGCTCGCGGCGTTTCTGTGGTGCTTGAACAGATTGATGTTTGCCACGGAGTACACGGATCAGACTGGAGCGCAAAAAGCGAAGGCTCGGAGCACGCGCGTCGTCTATGTCTCGCCGCTCAAGGCGCTCGCGGTCGATGTCGAGCGCAATCTTCGCGCGCCGATCGCGGGTATCTCGCTCGCCGCACAGTCGGGCGGCCATCGATTCCACACGCCGGCGATCGCCATTCGGACCGGCGACACGCCGGCGGCAGAGCGGGCGCGCCTCGCGCGCGAGCCGGCCGACATTCTGATCACCACGCCCGAGTCGCTGTTCCTGCTGCTGACCTCCAACCCTCGCGAGACGCTTCGCCGCGCCGACACGATCATCGTCGACGAGATTCACGCGCTCGTGCCCGGCAAGCGCGGATCGCACCTCGCGCTGTCGCTCGAGCGGATCGAAGAGCTGACCGGCGCTCCCGTACAGCGCATCGGGCTCTCGGCGACGCAGCGGCCCCTCGACGAAGTCGCGAGGTTCCTCGGCGGATGTGAGCCGCGGAAACCGCGGGAGACCAGGCCGCGGAGGCCGCGGAGTACGCGGAACGCAACAGAAATCATTAATGACGTCCACGACGAGTTCGGCTCCGGACGAACTCCAACACATCGACCGGTGACGATCGTCGATACGGGCGAGCGGAAGCGCCTGGAGCTGCGGGTTGAGGTGCCGGTCGAGGACATGGCGAAGCTGGCGGCGCCGGATCACCCGTCGGATCGCGACCGCCGGCTGCCGCCGCCCGGCGGCGGACCGGCTTCTTCCGACGCGCGGCCGTCCATCTGGACGGCGATCCATCCGCGGCTGCTTGAGCACGTCCGCGCGCATCGGTCCACGATCATCTTCGTCAACAGCCGTCGGATCGCCGAGCGGCTCGCGGCAGCGCTCAACGATCTCGCGGGCGAGACGATCGCGCGGGCGCATCACGGATCGCTCGCACGCGCGCAGCGGCTGGAGATCGAGGACCAGCTCAAGGCCGGCCGGTTGCCGGCCCTCGTCGCCACGTCGTCTCTCGAGCTCGGCATCGACATGGGAGCGGTCGATCTCGTCGTTCAGATCGAAGCGCCTCCATCGGTCGCAGCGGGCATGCAGCGTATCGGGCGTGCCGGCCATCAGGTCGGCGCCGCCAGCCGCGGCATCATCTTCCCGAAGTATCGAGGCGATCTGGTCGCGTCGGCCGCCGTCGCTCGGGCGATGCACGAAGGGCAGATCGAAGCGACGCGCTATCCAAGGAATCCACTCGACGTGCTGGCGCAGCACATCGTGGCGATGGTGGCGGTCGAAGACTGGGACGTCGACGAGCTCTTCGCCGTCGTCCGACGGGCGGCGCCGTTCGCAACCCTCGCGCGCGAGGCGTTCGACGGTATTCTCGACATGCTCTCTGGCCGCTACCCGTCCGACGACTTTGCCGAGCTCCGGCCGCGTCTGACGTGGGATCGGGTTCGCGGCCGGCTGGCGGCGCGCGAGGGCGCGAAGCGCATCGCCGTCACGAACGCGGGAACCATCCCCGATCGCGGGCTGTACGGCGTCTTTCTGGCGGGCGCCGACGCGAAATCGGCGCGCGTGGGCGAGCTGGACGAGGAAATGGTGTTCGAGAGCCGCGCGGGCGAAACGTTCCTCCTCGGCGCGTCGTCCTGGCGCATCGAAGAGATCACCCACGACCGGGTACTCGTGACGCCCGCGCCGGGCGAGCCGGCGAAGATGCCGTTCTGGAAGGGAGACCGCGCGGGACGGCCGCTCGAGCTCGGGCGCGCGATTGGCGGCCTCGTCCGGTCGCTGCGGGCAATGCCCGCCCCTGCCGGGATCGAGCGCTTGATCAAGCATCACGATCTCGACCCGGCGGCCGCCCAGAATCTCCTCGCCTACCTCCGCGATCAGGCGGTCACCGGCGGCGTGCCCGACGACCGCACCATCGTCATCGAGCGTTCCCGCGACGAGCTCGGCGAGTGGCGCGTGTGCGTCCTGTCTCCGTTCGGCGGACGCATTCACGCCCCGTGGTCGATGGCAGCGGGACGCCGCATCCGCGAACGGTCCGGACTCGACCTCGAGTCGATGTGGACAGACGATGGGATCGTGATTCGGTTTCCGGAGACGGACGCGCCGCCGGACACGGACCTTCTGCTGCCCGGTCCCGACGAAGTCGAGGATCTGGTGCTCAGCGAGCTTGGCATGACGTCGCTCTTCGCGGCCCGGTTTCGCGAAGCGGCGGCGCGAGCGTTGCTGCTGCCGCGCCGCCGTCCGGGCGGCCGAACGCCGCTCTGGCAGCAGCGCAAACGCGCGGCGGACCTGCTGGCGGTGGCCGCGAGGTTCGGGTCGTTCCCGATCCTGCTCGAGACGTACCGCGAATGCCTGCGGGACGTGTTCGACATGCCCGCCCTCGTCGACACGCTGCGGCGCATCCGCGATCGCGACATCCGCGTCGTGACGGTCGACGCGGAGCGGCCGTCGCCGTTCGCTGCGTCGCTGCTCTTCGGCTACGTCGCCAACTTTCTCTACGACGGCGACGCGCCGCTGGCCGAACGACGCGCGCAGGCGCTGTCGATCGACCAGACGCAGCTGCGGCAGCTCGTCGGCGAAGCCGAGCTCCGCGAGTTGCTCGACGCCGACGTTGTCGCGCAGGTCGAGGCGGAACGGCGTCAGCTCGATCCGCGCGCGCGCGTCAGGACCGTAGACGGTCTTCACGATCTACTCCTTCGGCTGGGCGACCTGACGCTCGCCGAGATCGAAGCCCGCGCCGAAGGGGTTGACGTGAAGGGTGCCGTCGAGGCGCTGAGCAGGGATCGCCGCGCGCTGATCGTCAACGTCGCCGGCGAGCGTCGGGCGATCCCCGTCGAGTACGCGAGCCGGTACCGTGACGCACTCGGAGTCCCGCTGCCGGTCGGCCTGCCGGAGTCACTGCTCGGGCCGGCCACGGAGGCAGCTGGAGATCTCGCGCGGCGCTACGCGAGAACGCACGGACCGTTTACGACCAGCGACTTCGCCGCGCGGTACGGACTGTCCGACATGACGGCGGCGGACATCCTGAACGCGCTCCTCGCGCGTGGTCAGCTGGTTCACGGGGAGTTCAGACCGGGCTGCGCTGCATCCGAGTGGTGCGATCCCGATGTGCTCCAGATCGTCCGCCGCCGGTCGCTCGCGAAGCTGCGCCGCCAGGTTGCGCCTGTCGAGCCTGCCGCGCTAGGACGCCTCGTGACGACATGGCAGGGTGTGACGCGGCCGCGGCGGGGGCTCGACGCGCTCCTCGACGTGATCGAGACGCTTCAGGGCGCGGCGATGCCGGCATCGCTCCTCGAACGTGAGATTCTCCCGGCGAGGATCGAGATGTACCAGCCGGGCGATCTCGACACGCTCGCGGCCGCGGGGGAGATCGCCTGGGTCGGCGCGGGATCGCTGGGCGAGCACGACGGCCGCGTGGCGCTCTATCTCACGGATGCGCTGCCGCGGCTGGTGCGTCCTGCCGGCGCCGAGCCTGAAGCGAAGGGCCGCGAGCAGGCAATCCTGCGGCACCTCGAATCACGCGGCGCATCGTTTTTCAGCGAGATCCACGAGGCCGCAGGCGGCGGGTTTCCGGCCGAAACGGTAGACGCGATCTGGACGCTCGTCTGGAGAGGCCTGGTCACGAACGACACGTTCCACGCGCTCCGCGCATACACGCGCGCGCCGGCGCGGCGAGCCCGGCGTCCGGCAGCGGGAGGACGAGTCCCGTTTCGCACGCGGCGCGTTGCACCGGCGACGGCGGAGGGGCGTTGGTCGAGCGTTCCATCGCGCCTGACGCACTCGCCGTCGCCGACCGAATGGGCGGCCGCGGTCGCCGAACAGCTGCTCGCGCGATACGGCGTCGTCACCCGCGAAGTAGCCGCCGCCGAAGACCTGCCGGGCGGGTTTTCGGCAGTCTACGAGGTATTCCGCGCGCTCGAGGACCGCGGGCGAATCCGCCGGGGATACTTCGTGTCGGGCGTCGGCGCGATGCAGTTCGCTCAGCCCTCCGCCGTGGAGATGCTCCGATCGCTCTCGACCGAACCTGAAGAACCGGAAGTGGTGACGCTCGCCGCCACCGATCCCGCCAACCCGTACGGCGCGCTGCTTCGCTGGCCGGAAGGACTGCGCGGCGCTACCCGGACCGTCGGCGCCACGGTGATCCTCGTCGATGGCGCGGCCGCCGCCTGGATTGCGCGCGGAGGACGTCACATGCTCGTCTGGCTTCCGGACGACGAGCCGGCGCGATCGCGCGTGGGCCGCTCGCTCGCCTCCCGGCTCGCCGAGCTCGCGCGCGACGCCGCGTTCGGCGGGCTGCTCGTGGGTGACATCAACGGGGCGCCCGCCTCGCAGCATCCGCTCGCGGAATTTCTCGTGCAGACCGGTTTCGTTCCGTCGGCGCTCGGGTTCCAGATGCGAGCGTAAATGCCCGAGGGGGACACGATCTTCCGGACGGCCCGTACGATGCATCGTGTGCTCGCGGGCCGGACGATCGTCGCGGTCGAGAGCACGATGCCATCGCTCGCGCGCGCTCCAGGGATCGGGGTGCTGGAGGGGCGCACGATCGACCGGGTTGCCGCGCAGGGCAAACACCTCCTCATCTATTTTTCAGGCGATTTCGTGCTGCGGAGCCACATGCGCATGCACGGCTCGTGGCATCTCTATCGCACCGGCGATCGCTGGAAACGGCCGCGCGGTTCCATGCGGATCGTCCTGCGGACGGCCGAAGTGGAAGCGGTGGCATTCGATACGCCGGATGCGGAGCTGGTGAGGACGCGCGACCTCGCGCGGCTCATTCCACTCAAGCACCTGGGGCCGGATCTCCTCTCCGGCGACTTCGATGCCGACGAAGCCACGCGGCGAGTGGTGGCCATTCCCGACCGCGACATTGCGGACGCGCTGCTCGATCAGCAGAGCGCGGCGGGCATCGGCAACGTCATCAAGTCGGAAGTGCTGTTCATGCTCGGCATACATCCAAGGGCGCGGGTCGGCACGCTGTCGCCGCCGATCGTCCGTCAACTGCTCGACGAAGCGCGTCGCGTGTTGCAGATCAGCGTCGCCGAAGGCGGTGTCGAGCGCCGGACGACCGGTCGCGTGCAGCCGGACGCGCGGCTGTACGTGTATGGGCGCGCGGACAGGCCGTGCCGGCGCTGTGGCACGTTGATCCAGTTTGCGAAGCAGGGTCGCGACGCGCGAAGCACGTACTGGTGCCCGCGCTGTCAGCCGGAACGCGCGATGGGACATCCGTGATCGCGTATTGACTTCATCTCCGCACGGATGCCGATCACAATCTAGACCGAGACGGGGGCTCCGCGCCGGGTGCGGTCCGAGTTCAGATGCAAGGGTAAGGACGGGGGGGCAGCACAATCGTCGGCGCGGGGCGGGACTGGGGCTCCTCTGGCTCCTCTGTCCTCCGTTCGTCTCGCGTCTGTCTCGGAGGTTATCGCCCGTTCGTACCAGTCCGCCCACAACTGCGCGGAAGTCTCGAGATCAGCCGCCGCGGCGGTCAACCTGGCGTTTTCATCAAGGGACGCTCGGAGCGTCTGGATGAGAAATTCGACGGCGTTCGGAAACCGGGTCGCCATCTCGCTGACCAGGCCGTCCTGTTCTTGTCGCCCGAGCACCCAGAGAATTTCGACGAGCAATCTCTCCGGAGGACAAGGCTTCACGAGCACCGACGCGCATCCTGCGCCTCGGGCCTCGTCGGCCTGGCCTGGGCGATGCTCTGCCATGGCGAGAATCGGTATGCTCTTTGTCGCTGGATCGCGGCCGAGCTGGCGACACAGCTCGAGCCAATTGAGCCCGTGGTTCGACGACAAGTCCATCGCAATGACGTCGGGCCGGTGCGTCCCGACTTTGTCCAGCGCCTGCCGCCCGTTGTGGGCCTGCTCGACACCAAGGTCGGCCGCAGCAAGGCATAGTGCGTAGCGTTCCCGACCGGTTCGATCCGGCCCGATGATCAGAACGAGCGGGCGCGCCGCCGAATAGTCCACACCTTCACCTTCCTGTCTCTGCCCTCTGAACCCTAACACCGCGTTTCGGGCGCGCCTGTGCTGTTTTGCACACTCCTCTTTGCCCGCCGGCGAGGCGAAACGGAGGACTCTCGTCGATTCCTTCATCGCCCGTCAACGCCCGCAAACTGCGCGTCGGCGCGACGGGCGGCGAACGTCTCCAGATACTCGAGAGTGGCCATCTCATCGGTCGTGTACCAGAGGCTGCCACCCTTTCCGCTTACCAGCCTGGCCGCCCTTGCCACGGCATACTGAACGTTCCACGCCTCCCCGCGGTAGACGAGGGACATTCGGTTCGCCCCCTCGCCGGCGACGACGAGCAGCAGGTGCCCGTCGCGAACCTTCGACACGATCACATCGTTGAGCCGAGGCGAGGTGCGGCCCGGCACGTTACGCTCAACCGCGCTTTTCATAGACTCCGCTGCCGCGGGTTCTCGGCGTCATAGAGCGTCTGCGCCACCGAATGGGTCGGCCGCGCCGCCCGCAAGGTCAGCAGGAAAACGGCAAGCAGCGCGACCGCGACCACGCCGACCCACGCAAGGGTCGGAGCGGACGTCCACTCGGATCGGAATCCTGCCCAGCCGGCCAGGACGATGGCCGCGACGGCCACCGAGATCCCGAGCCACAACCGATTGGTGAGTTGCATCTGATCCTTCTCTCTAGCGGGGCACGCGTTCCGAATCGGACACCCGTGCACCCACGTCCGATGCTACAGGGCAGGGCGATCGGTGGCTGTTCACTGTTGAACACCGTCGTGCTCCACAAGTAGCGGCGCCGAGTGCTAGGCGACCCTGACGTTTTCCCCTCGCGGCCCTTTCGGGCCCTGCCCTCGTTCGAACGTGACGGCCTGCCCTACGTGAAGCTCCTCGAACACGGTCCCGGCGCAGGCTGACTGGTGGAAAAAGTACTCGGTGTTGTCAGCGGCGCTGATGAACCCGAACCCCTTGTCAGCCACGAGCCGCTTAATCACGCCATTCATCGCTGTCATGTCGCGATCTTTCTTCACTATCGGGTGGCCCACTCGACATATGTCGGGTGCAAGCCATTTCGGACGATCATCACGCGCTGGACGCGTTCGTCACGAAGGAGCGTTGCCGCTCCGGCGCGTGCCGCCTCCATGCTCGGATAATGCGACCACGCCCCCGGGAGATCGCAGGCTGTGCCGCGCCTCACCGTCGTAATGAGTCTGAACATATTTCCCTTCGATTAGTGTGACGGCGACCCGTCGGCATGTCTGTGCTGTTTTGCACGCTTTCGTCAGCGTGCGCGATGCCAGAAACGCAAGTGGTCACCGGCGAGAGGAGCGTGTATACTTGAAGCTCGTTTCCTGCCACTAGCTGAGCCAGCCAACGTCTCTCGCGCTTACGGTTGATGCGCGCCGACGGGCCCAACTCCTGGCCCTGAATGCGCGTCATGCAGGTTCCTCTGCCGCCGCGCCCGAAAGGTAATCGTGGTCATATTCATCGTGGCCGGTCTCGGTGTCGTTGCGGCGTTCGCTCTCCTGACTCTCAGAAACGCGAGACCTACACGGTCGATCGCGCACGTGCTCCACGACGTCGAGCATCCCGTCGACAAGGCCTGATGCGCAACGGCTCGATGCCCTGGCGGCTTCGACGGGGAGGCCCGGCCGGAGCCTGGAGGTGATATGGCTTTTTCAAGCGGCGTGAAGACGCAGGTCGCGTCCGGGTCGGACGTAAGTTCGCCCGCTGCCTGCCCGGCATGCGCGTCGACCGATCTGAAGACGACGGCAAAGACGATCGATGTGTCCACGTACTGGCGGTGCGGTCGATGCGGCGAGGTGTGGAACGTCTCGCGCCGGGAGGCAGGCCGCCGCAACGGATTCCGTCGCTGGTAGCGTGCAGGCCTTGACCGATCGCCACTTCGCCCCGATCGAAACGGCGCTCGACGCGCTGGGTGTATGTGCCGCGCGGCTACCGGCCAACGATGCGGCCGCGCACGTCCGGCGATCGATCGCTGAGCTTCGCTTCGCGTTCACGTCGAGAGCGGCGCTCGAGCCGATCGTCGATCGCGTGCTGCGGAGCCTGCTCATGCTGCGGGCCTCGAGCCGCACTGGTCAGCGTCGCGACTATCGCCGGGAGCTGCCGGCAGTCGATGCGCTCGCAGTCGCCTTCGAGAAACGTCTCCTGCCGGAGCTACGGCGCGTCGGATTTCACGTGTGAGCGCTCAGCGCGCTCTCTGACAAGTTCCTTCTCACAAGCCTCTAGTTACACGAGCCGGACGTTCTCGCCTCGCGGACCCTTCGGGCCCTGCCCTCGATCGAACGTAACGGCCTGCCCCACGCGAAGCTCGTCGAAGGCGGTTTGCACGCAGGCCGACTGATGGAAGAAGTACTCCGTGTTGTCGCTTGCGGCAATGAATCCGAACCCTTTTTCAGTCACGAGCCGTTTGATCATGCCATTCATCGGTGCCATGTTCGTCGTCTCCTTCTGTCGGCGCACGACGTGTCGCCACGCGGCGCTGCCGCGGCCCCAACCCCGCGTCGATCGACGTCGCTCGCGGCAGTAGTACCGATCGGTTAGTTCAGGTGTGAGTCGCAGCGCGCGCTCGACACGGGACCAAAGTTGGGCCGGTCGGAGCGCCCGTTAGGTGAAGGGCTGTCTGCGAACGCTGGCAGGCTCAGTTCTGGATGACGGAGCCGGCACTGCGAAGGCCCCGCAACTCCGCATAAGCGCGGTTCCGTGTTACTTCCGCCTCCGCTCGGATCGTCCCGCGGCGGGCGCGTGCGGAGGGAGGCTCAGCAGGACGAACCAGATCGCCGGCGTCATAATGCCGACAACCACCAAGAGGAACAGGTTCGCCCCGAGTGTCGTCGACGGCTGAAACAGCCCGACGAGCCCAACCACCACCACCCATACGGGCACAATAAACCGTCGCGTGACTAGCATTTCAATCTCTCACCAACTCTACACGCCACCGGGGCGGTGATGCTGTTCATAACAGCACAACCCTGGTGGCGACACCCCGTCACGGTGCACGCTCCGCCGCTATTGGCCGCAGCCTGACGAACCGAGCCGCAATGTTGAACCCCCCTCAACTTTCGGTGTACATTCTGGATGAGCGCAGACCGGCGTCATCGGGAGGCGTCACTGGTCCAGGACGCAGGTTGGTCAATGGCGCAGCCAAAAAAGGCGCGGACGTTCGACGCTGAGGGGTTCCTCGCCTCGGCTGGCATCTCCAAAAAACCCGTCGAGTTTCGCAGGAATTCGGTCATCTATTCCCAGGGTGATCCCGCCGACGCCGTCCTGTACCTGCAGAGTGGCGCCGTGAAGCTGTCCGTCCTCTCGAGCACGGGCAAAGAGGCTGTCGTGGGGGTGCTCGGTCCGGGCGATTTCTTTGGTGAGGGATGCCTGGCGGGTCAGTCGGTTCGCATGGGAACCGCGACCGCGGTGATGCCCACGACGCTGCTACGCGTCGGCAGGAAGAAGATGATTCGGCTCCTGCACGAGCAGCACGCGATGTCGGACCTGTTCATCGCCTACATCCTGGCGAGGAACATCCGCATCGAAGAGGACCTCGTCGACCAGCTCTTCAACTCCAGCGAGAAACGCCTGGCTCGAACCCTGCTGCTGCTTGCGCGATACGGCAAGCCGGACAAGCCTCAGCGAGTACTTCCGAAGCTCTCTCAGGAAGTGCTCGCGGAAATGGTCGGCACCACGCGCTCGCGGGTCAACTTCTTCATGAACAAGTTCAGGAAGCTGGGGTTCATCGAGTACAACGGCGGGCTCCAGATCAACAGCTCCCTCCTCAGCGTCGTCCTGCACGAGTAAATAGCCAAACTACACGATCGCGACCGCGGGAACTGGGAGCCGCGGCA
>DATAFJ010000125.1:0-13680 GCA_036257535.1 Vicinamibacterales bacterium
TCTCGCTCGAGATGCAGGCCGTGCTGTTGTCCTGCTGCGCGCCGCACACGTGATAGGGCATGTGCTTGGTGGTGAACACGTTGTAGAACTGGCCGGTCGCAAAGCCCTGACCCGACCAGGTGCGGCCGCCGTTGACCGAGACGTTGCCGCCGCCGTCGTTCCCCTGGACCATCCGCTGGTTGTCGCTCGACGAAATCCAGAGGTCGTGGTTGTCGCCGTGCGGCGGGCGAATCCGCGTCGGGAACGTCTTGCCGCCGTCGTCGCTGCGCCAGAACTGCACGTTGAGAACGTAGACGCGATCCTTGACCGTCGTGTCGGCGACGATGTGCGTGTAGTAGAACGCGCGCTGGCGCAGCTTGCGGTCGTTGTCTCCAGCCTTCCACGTCGCACCCGCGTCGTCCGATACGAACACCCCGCCGTTCTCGTTTTCGACGATCGCGTAGACGCGGTTGTTGTCGGCACCGGACACGGAGATGCCGACTCTTCCCCAGAGTCCCGAGGGCAGGCCGGGATTCTTCGTGATGTCGGTCCATTTCAATCCGCCGTCGGTGGACTTGTACAGGCCGCTGCCAGGCCCGCCGCTCTCCATGGAATGCGGCGTGCGGTAGATCTCCCAGAGCGCCGCGTAGATGACGTCAGGGTTCTTCGGGTCGAGGGCCAGATCGATCGCGCCCGTCTTGCCGTCCTTGAAGAGCGTCTTCGTCCAGGTCTTGCCACCATCCGTCGTCTTGAAGACGCCGCGCTCGTCGTTCGTTCCATACGCGTGGCCGAGAACCGCCACCCACACGACGTCCGCATTGCTGGGATGGACGCGAATCTTGCTGATGGTCTCCGTGTTGCCGAACCCGGCGTGCGTCCAGGTCTTGCCGGCGTCGGTGGTCTTGTAGACGCCGTCGCCCTGGATGATATTTCCGCGGAAGCACGACTCGCCCATGCCGGCGTAGACGACGTCTGGGTTCGAGGGCGCGACGGCGAGCGCGCCAACCGACGAGCTCTTGAAGAACTCGTCGCTCACCGGCGCCCAGGTGTTCCCGTAGTCGTCGGTCTTCCACACGCCACCGCCGACCGCGCCGAAGAAGTACTCATTCGGCCGCTTCTCGCTGCCGGCGACGGCGATCGACCGGCCGCCGCGATCCGGCCCGATGCTGCGCCACTTCATATCGCTGTACAGCGCGGGATCGATCTGCCCCGACGGCGGCGCCTGGGTGGTGACGCGGACGTCATATGTGACCGCGGCAACGAAGACCGCGGCTGCGGTCAGTCCGGCTCTGAACGTCAGACTGGGCATAGTCGTGCTCCCTCTCCTGTCAATCCTTCTCGGCGAGCAGCAGAGCTTTCGTTTTCTGGAGCTCCTGCTTCTGCTCCTTCGAGACCTTCGGATACTTGAGGTCCATGTCCTCGAGCGTCTGGTAGATGATAGCCGCCACCGCCAGCCGCATGAACCACTTGTGATCGGCCGGGATGATGTACCACGGGGCCCACTTCGTGCTCGTGTGCGTGAAGATGTCTTCGTAGGCCCGCATGTAGTCCTTCCAGAGCCCGCGCTCCTTGGCGTCGTTCACGGAGAACTTCCAGTTCTTGTCGGGATCGTCGAGCCGCGCCAGAAATCGCTCCTTCTGCTCCTTCTTTGAAACGTGCAGGAAGAACTTGAGGATCTTGATTCCGTTGTCGACCAGGTACCGCTCGAAATTCCTGATCTGGTCGAAGCGCTCCTCCCAGATATCCTTCTCTTTCTTCTTGTCGAGTGGAAGCTGCTGGCTCGCCAGAATCTCCGGGTGTACACGTACGACGAGCACCTCTTCGTAGTAGGACCGGTTGTGGATCCCGATACGTCCGCGCTCGGGCAGCGCTTTCATCGAGCGCCAGAGATAATCGTGATCGCGCTCCTCCGCCGACGGGGACTTGAAGCTGAACACCTGGCAGCCCTGCGGGTTGACGCCGCTCATGACGTGGCGGATCGTGCCGTCCTTACCGGCGGCGTCCATGGCCTGGAAGACGAGGAGCAGCGCGTAGGTGTCCTGCGCGTACAGCCGATCCTGCTGGCGCGCGAGCTGACGGACACCGTCCTTGAGGAGCGCCTCAGCCTGGGCCTTGTTTTTGATGTGCGCGGTCCAGTCCGGATCGTAGTCGTCGAGCGAGATCTTCTTGCCTGGCGGCGCCTGGAGCTGTTCCATGACCTTTCTGATTCGTTTCATGCGTCCTCGCGCCGCTCAGTTTACGCGATGCGTGCCACGGCAATCAGCCCAACACCACGACGCGGGTCTCCGCAAGAACGCGCGGATCCAGGTGGTCGAGCCACCGCCAGCCTTCCTGGATGATAGTCACCCGCAGGACGTACTCGCCCGCGCGGCCCGGCGCAAACGCGCGCATGGAATACACCGTCTCGGTATCCGGCCACGCGGGCGGCTGGAGAATCGTCCGGAAGCCGTGCTCGACGACAAATTGGCCGGTTCGGCCGTCGAGCCATCGGCACATCAGCATGCTCGGCCAGGGGGCGGCCGTCGCGACAGGCCGCCGCGAGCCGTTGAAAACACCGACGTCGAACCTAAAGTGCTGGCGCGGGGCGGCCGACGGCGGAACCTCTATGAAGCGCAGACGGAGAGCGGCCTGGTCCCCGATCTGGAGAGGCACGGTCGCCGGGTGCCAGTCGACACTGTCATCCTCCGGCAGCGGCGCGGCCGCAATGGCTCGATAGAGCGCGATGTACTGATTGACGGCGCGCTCGATCGGGGCACTGCCTCGGACGTAGTCACGCACGTCCCGCGCATCCTGCGAATCGTATCGCTCGATCTCCGCGGCGATGAGTTCGGGCATGAGCGGCCGCTGCAGCGTGCGGAAGCCGAAGTTCCATCGCTGCAGCTCGGCGACGTTGGCATGGGTGACCATTGATCCAAGCCCGGTCGTGTCGCAGAGCACAACCGCGCAGCCGGTCGCCATCGCTTCGAGCGCGCACCTCGCCTTCCCGAATACGAGATCGACCTCCTGCAGCACGCGTTCGGGCGTCGCGCTTGGCGTACCCGTCCCGCTCCCCATCGTCTCGAGCTCGATGCCTGCCCGTTCACAGGCCTCGCGGACGGGCTCGACATGGGTGTCCGGTCCGGCATAGTGGCTGAAGATCAACGCCCGGCGGGGGCGCGTCGGGAGGGGCGGACGAGGCTGATACCGATTCAGATCCACCGCATTCCGGACGGTGGCGATGCGATCAGGATCGACCCATGCCGCGCTCGCGAGCCGCTCCCGGCAGAAGTCGTCGACGGCGACGTAGCGCACGATCCGCGGATGGCGTGGCGGGTCGTCATGCCACCAATAGCCGCTGTGGCAGACGAAGAGAGCCGGCACACGCGGAAACCGACGGAGCGCTTCGATCGTCTCGAGGTGATGGTGCCCGTGAATCACGTCCGGGGCACACGGCAGATCTTCGAACCGGGAGACGACCGGAATGCCGGATGCGACGACCGGCGCGACGACGTCAGGATCCACAAGAGGCGCCCAGATCATCGGGGCATGGCCGGCGGCGGCCAGGCCGCGCGCGAGATCCATCGCCATGATCTCCGTGCCCGTACGATTCGCGATCCCGACGTTGGTGAGGAGGATGCGACTGGGTCGCGGCAACCTCATACTTCGTAGCCGAGCTCGCTCAGCGTGTCGCCGGCAGCGCGGGCGAACTCTTGCCGCTCGGAGGCGGTCATCTCCATCTTCCACCGGAAGAGCCGGTCGGGCTGCGGCGGCCGGGTCGTGAGCCGCTGCTGCTCCAGACGCTGCTCGCGCGTGACGAGCACGCGGCCGTCAACGGCCACCCGACCTCGATGCTCGCGCAGCCGATCCGGTACGCGTTCCCAGTAGCGCATCATCGCCGGGTCGAACTTCAGGTCGATGAACTCGCAAATCCTGGACACGACACGCGGCGCAGTGAGCACGAGCTCCTCGTATGAGACCTCCAGATAGGCAGCCGCTCGTCGTCCGGCTCGACGGCCCGCCAGAACCATCCTCTGCCAGTACTGTGCGAGCGATGACATGTCTTGCGCCGGCGTGAACCAGGTACGGCGCAACGAAAGCGACGCGTCCCGCCCATCGCGGATGATGTGAACGAAGTGCGCTTCGGGAAGAAAGCGCTCCACGACCGGAAGATGCTCGCAATAGATCGGTGTCTTATCGCCGTAGCGCGGTTTCCGGTGCCTCCTGGCGTACATCCGGTAGAACGTCCGAAACCCCGCGCTCGGTGTAAACGGCGACAGAGCGCGGAGCTCGTCGCGGTAATCGTCGGCGTCGAGGCCGAAGTCGTCCCAGGCCGGCGCATCCGGTGGGAAGCCGGTTACGACACTGTGAAAACCGGCGATAGTCGACAAGTCGCAGTCGAACAGCGCCGGCGCGGCCATAAAGCCGGTCTCGGGCGGAATGGCCATCGAGGGGTGCGCATCGAGCATGAAGCGCAGGAGCGTGGTCCCCGATCGGGGCGCCCCGACGACGATGGGCATCGGGCAGTGGGCGGACATGGCTGGCGCTCAGAGAATCGCCGGACGCTTTGTCCGCGCCTTCGGCACCCCGGATTCGGACCAGAGCGCGCGAACGAGCGGTTGGACGGTCTCGCGATATCGAATGACGTGATCGTAGTATCCGTCGCGGACGCGCATCTCGCCGAAGCGCTCGTATGCGGGTGGTTGAATCTCCAGGCGATCCAGCCCCTCGCGGAGATCCAGCACGGGCCGCAGGCACTCGGTCCGGAACGCGCCGACCCCGAACCGCTCAAGCGCGGCAGCTGTTTCGGCCTTCAACTCCGGGTATCCGGCGGCGGCCGCCAGCTTCCGCTGAAGCGCCGCGTCGTCCAGCTCGACGAGCACTGCGCCGCCGGCACCTTGCGGACGGGATCCGGGGTCGCCATCCAGCAGGAAATCGTAGTTCTCGGGCGCGCGTTGCGTGTCCTGCTGCATCAAGGAGACGGCCACATTGATGATGTAGCGGCACAGGTCGTGGCTGGGATTGAACCCTTCCAACGCATCTCCCGCGACGATGCCGACCTCCAGCGACGAGAGCGCCGCCGCCAGTTCTCGCGCGAGGCCGACAAACGGCGCGGGGTTGCCTTCTCTCATCAGCGTGTAGAGCCCCGCGTCCGTAAAGCGGCCGTATATCGAGCCCGGTCGTGCGGCGGCGGCCGCAAGGACGCCGGTCGTAGAGGCCAGGCGCGATTGTCCGGTGTGGCCGGACCCGTCGGTGAGCACGAACACGACGGGTTGCGTCAGCTCGAGCCAGTGGTGGAGGCGGAGTTCATGGCCCGGATGGGCGACGACCAGCGCGGCCTGTTTGCGGCTCCAGAAATCGCTGCGGGCGGCCGATGACACTGACACGGGCCGCTCAGTTTACCCAATGCAGCCCGCGCGTGCTGTATCAAAACCTCAACGGCGCGCGCATGAGCCGCACGACTCCACTGACCGAGCAAGGACGCCCCGACCTCGGAGTTGTGGAAGCGCATAGTCGCTGGTCCCGCTTTTGCTCATGGCCCAGTTGGTCGAGCAATCGGTGATAAGGAGAACAGCAGATGGCGAAGATCAAGAAGGCAGCCGCGAGGCGCCAGGGTGGACAGTTGGCCAGGAAGACTTCCAAGAAGTCCGGGAAGACCGTCGGACGCACGCGGAAGCGGAAGAGGGCCCATGTCGTGGCGACTCTTGTCGGCGCCGCCGCTCTGGCAGCAGCCGCCGGAATGGCCGCCGCCAGCCGCCGCAAAAAGCGGCCGGCCGCGGCCAGCCGCCGCAAGAAGCGGTAGAGCACACTCTCGCTGGCTCGGGCGCTGCCCTGGGGTCCACAGCAGGATGTACCCGCGAAAAGTGGCCAAGGGTCTACCTACCCGTCGGACGGACCTCCCGGATCACGCTGTTTCGGGTGGGAGCTGTACTAGCCCGACGCACTGCGACGTGTTGGCGGCGGGCGTGGTTTTGTTACGGCCTCTAAACGCAGAAAACGCCGAGATCGCGGAGTCGTCCAAGGAAACCTCCGCGCTCTCGGCGTGCTCGGCGTTTGATCGTCTTGTGGCCTCCAGTGGCTAATCGTCGAGCACGAACGTCACCAGCATGTTGACCTGGTACTCGACGATCTTCCCTTTCTCGAGACGTACCTGCTGTTCCTTGATCCAGGCGCTGCGGACGTTGCGCAGAGTCTTGTGCGCCCTTGCCAGGCCGCTCTGGATGGCGTTTTCGAAGCTCTTCGTCGACGTCGCGCTGATCTCGGACACTTTGGCGATCGACATACCGCCTCCCTCTAGTACTTCTTCAGGGCCGCCATGAACGGCGCGGCCATCGCCGGCGCCGTGGCGCTCTTGATGATGTCGCGGTTGTGCATTTCCTTGCCGTACATGTCCTTGTTGGCGCTGTCGTCCTCGCGCAGCGTCGCGCCCTCGAGCGACACGCCGGCGAAGATGCCGCGCGTCCGCGAATAGGACAGGATCTCGGCGGTGAAGGCGGCATCCGTCTTGGCTTCCGTTCCCCGACCGACGGGCCCTGCCGCGATCGAGGCGTCGCCGCCGAGCGTGAACTTCGTCGAGAGCAGGCGATCCATGCCCTTCTCGTTCATCACGAGCATCACGACCTCGGTCTCCTTGCCGCCGATCTGAAACCCGAAGCTGCCTCCTTCGATCCGGACGCTCGCGGGCGCGGACCAGCCGCCGGCCGTCCGGCACGACACGACACCGCGGCCGTAGTCGCCGCCGACGATGAACGCGGCGGACTTCATCGACGGCACCACGACGACGCAGCGGGCTTTCTTGATGAGCGACAGGGGCACGCCTTTGTCGGGCGCCTCCGTGAGCGCCGTGAGCGTCTCGCCCGCCCCCTTCAGCCGCTCGGCCGTCTCCTTTTCGGCGGCCGATGCGGCCGCCGGAAAGCAGAGGGTGACGAGCCACGCACCAATCAAACCTACCTCGAGCATTCGCTTCATGAGTCTCGTCCTCCCAGGCTCCACATGCCGGCGCCTCGCGCCGCGATGTAGAGAAACGCAAAACAGTACAGGGCGGCCAGCTCGCCCCCGTTCTGGATCGGCCACAGCCCCTTCGGCGCGTGAGCGAGAAAGTACGCCACCGCCATCTCGCCGCTGGCAATAAACGCGGCAACCCCGGTCAGCAGGCCCACCATGACCAGGAGGCCGCAGACCAACTCGATGACACCGGCGGCCCCCGGCATCGACGCCAGCGGCTGGGCTTGGCCACCGAAGGCGCCAAAGAGCTTCTGCGCCCCGTGGAAAGCAAAGAGGAAGCCGGTCACGATGCGAAAAGCGGCGTAGGCGGGGCCGGCCATTCGAGCGAGCGGTGGCTGCATAGGATCTCCTGGGCACAACAATACTCGTGAAGGCTGCCCGGTGCCCTACGCACTAGGCACTAGGCACTATCCCCAGGCCCCAGGCCCCAAGCCCCAGGCCCCAAGCCCCAGGCCCCAGGCCCCCGAGGCGCCGTTGACCCTCCGGGCGGCGTGGCGGTAGAATCAGCGTTCGATAATCGAACGGTTGTTCGAAAAGCCGTTCGCCAACACTGCGCATGCCGAGAGCGACTTCGAAGCCAGCGGCGTCATCACGGCGTGCGAGGCGCCGTGACGGGCGGCGCATCGGCATCCTGCGCGCCGCCGGGCGCATCTTCCGCGAGCGCGGGTTCGCCGAGAGCGGCATGCGCGACATCGCGGAAGCGGCCGACCTCTCACCCGCGAACCTCTATCACTACTTCTCCGGCAAGGACGAGATCCTCTATTTCTGCCAGGATCGGTCGCTCGATCTCATGCTGGACGCGCTCAGGCGCTCGCGAACCGGCGGGAATGGCTTCGCGGGACGGCTGCAGCACGTCTTGAAAGCTCACGCCCACGCCGTCCTCGACGAGGTCGAGGGGGGCGCGGCGCACCTCGCCGTCGATGCGCTGCCAGACCCGCTCAGGCGAAAGATCGTCGACAAACGGGATCGCTACGAGCGCGGCCTGCGCCGTCTCGTCACCGACGGCATCGCGCGCGGCGAGTTCACCCCTTGCGATGCCGCCGTCACGACACGCGCGATGCTCGGCGCCGTCAACTGGTCCGCGACGTGGTTCAGGCCGGGCGGTGAGCAGCCGGCCGACGTCGTCGCGGAGATGATCGCGTCGTATCTCGTTCGCGGTCTGATGGCGCGGCCGGAGAGCAGGAGGTAGAGACGTGGAACGGCAGGAGCCCACGGGCCTCGCGGTCATCTCGCTCCGCGTCAACGGAGAGCCGACCGATGTGGCGTTCGATCCTTACAAGACTCTGCTCGAGGTCCTCCGAGAGGATCTGAACCTCCCAGGGACGAAGCACGGCTGCGAGCTCGGCGAGTGCGGCGCCTGCGCGGTGCTCGTCGATGGAACGCCGACGTTGTCCTGTCTGCTCCTCGGTCTCGAATGCGACGGCCGCGAGGTGGTGACGGTGGAAGGGCTGATGGAGGATGGGCGGCTGCATCCGCTCCAGGAGGCATTCGCCGACCTCGGAGCCGCGCAGTGCGGGTACTGCACGCCGGGTCTGCTCGTGACGGCCAAAGCGCTCCTGGATCGCAACCCGACGCCGACGGGCGACCAGATTCGAGAGGCGCTCGCCGGCAACATCTGCCGCTGCACGGGTTATCAGCAGATCGTGGAGGCGGTCCAGGCGGCGGCCACGGACTGCGCCGAACACAAAGCCACGGATTACACCGAACACGAAGCCACGGATTACACCGAACACGAAGCCGCGGATTACACCGAACACGAAGCCACGGATTGCACCCAACACGAAGCCACGGATTGCACCGAACACGAAGCCACGGATTGCACGGATTACACGGAAAAGAAATGACACGCCCCACCATGCGCGTAGTCGGCTTTCCTCGGCGCCGCGTGGATGGCCGCGCAAAGGTGACCGGTCAGACGGTCTTCGCCGATGACCTCGTGCTCCCGCGGATGCTCTACGCCAGGCTGCTTCGCAGCACCGTGCCGCACGCGCGCATCCGTTCGCTCGACGCGTCGAAAGCGGAGGCGCATCCCGGCGTCCACCTCGTGCTGACCGGAAAGGATCTGCCGATTCCGTACGGCATTCTGCCGGTCAGCCAGGACGAGCACGCGCTCTGTCCCGACAAGGTCCGGTTCGTCGGCGACCCCGTCGCGCTCGTCGTCGCGCGCGACGAGCTGATCGCGACCGAGGCGCTCGAGCTCATCACCGTCGAGTACGAACCGCTGAAGACGTTCGCCGATCCCGAGGAAAGCCTCGCGCATCCCGAACCGCGCATCCACGACTACGGCGATGCCGGCAACGTCCACAAGAAAGTCGCGCTGTCGTTCGGCGACGTCGAGGAGGGCTTCCGCGAGGCGGACCACGTCTTCGACGATCTGTTCTTCTATCAGGGCAACACGCACTTGCCGCTCGAACAGCACGCCGCAGTGGCGGCGATCGATGGCGACGGTAAGCTCGTGCTGTGGTCGAGCACGCAGACGCCGCACTACGTGCATCGCGCGCTCGCGAAGGCGCTCGAGATGCCGGCCGCTCACATCCGAGTCATCGCCACGCCGAACGGCGGCGGGTTCGGCGGCAAGAGCGACCCGTTCAACCACGAGGTCGCGATTGCGAAGGCCGCGCTCGTCCTGAAACGGCCGATCAAAATCGCGCTCACGCGAGAAGAGGTGTTCCTCTGCCATCGCGGCCGACACCCGGTCCTGATGCGCTTCCGCACCGGCGTCAAGAACGACGGCACGATCACCGGCGTCCACCTGCAGACGCTGCTCGACGGCGGGGCGTACGGCTCGTACGGAGTCGCCAGCACGTTCTACACGGGCGCGCTGCAGACGGTCACGTATCACATTCCGCGCTACCGGTTCGACGGCTGCCGCGTTTTCACCAACAAACCGCCGTGCGGCCCGAAGCGCGGACACGGGACGCCGCAGAGCCGTTTCGGCCAGGAGATTCAACTCGACAGGATCGGCGAGCGTCTCGCGATCGATCCCGCCGACCTCCGCCTCCGCATCGTCGAACGCCCGGACACGCTGACGGCGAACTACCTGCGCGTGTCGACCATCGGCCTCGCCGAGTGTATCCGCCGCGTCGTGAAGACGTCGGATTGGAAGAACCGTTTCAGGAAGCTCGAACGCGGAAGGGGCCTCGGGCTCGCCTGCTCCTCGTATCTGTCGGGCGCGGGTCTGCCGATCTACTGGAACGACATGCCGCACTCGGCCGTCCAGCTGAAGCTCGACCGCAGCGGCGGCGTGACGGCATTCTGCGGCGCCACCGAGATCGGCCAGGGATCTGACGACGTGCTCGTCGGATGTGTCGCTGAAGTGTTCGGAATCGAGCCGTTCGACATCCGCGCCGTGACGGGAGATACCGACCTCACACCAGTCGACCTCGGGTCATATTCGAGCCGCGTCACGCTGATGATGGGAAACGCCGCCATCCAGGCGGCAGAGCGCGCGAGGGACGTTCTGGCCGACGCGGTCGGCAGGAAGCTCGGCGTGCCGAAGGGGCGCCTCGTCTTCGCCGATCGGCGGGTGTTCGACTCCGAGGATCCGGCGCGCGGCGTGACTTTCGCGGAGGCGGTCTGCGCGGCGGAAGCGATGTTCGGCGCCGTCGGCTCCACTGGCTCGTACACGCCGCCGCCATCAGCCGCGAAGTACAAAGGTGGCGGCGTAGGGCCGTCGCCGACCTATTCGTACACCGCCGCGGTCATCGAGGTCGAAGTCGACGAGTCGACCGGCTGGGTGAACGTCCCGCGCGTGTGGATCGCGCACGACATCGGCCGCGCGCTCAACCCGACGCTCGTGCGCGGTCAGGTCGAAGGCAGCGTCTACATGGGGCTCGGCGAGGCGCTGATGGAAGAGCAGGTGTTCCGGCGCCTGCCAAAGCGGCTCTCGAACGCGGTCGTCCACAAATTTCCGTCGATGCTCGAGTACAAGAGCCCGACGTTTCTCGACATGCCGGAGATCTTCACCGAGCTCGTCGAGAATCCCGACCCGCACGGTCCGTTCGGCGCCAAAGAGGTCGGACAGGGTCCGCTCCTGCCGATCATGCCGGCGCTCGCCAACGCCGTGTACGACGCGGTGGGCGTTCGCATCGATGAGGTACCAATCACGCCGGAGAAAATCGTCAAGGCGCTCGCGGACAAAGCGGCAGGCCGTCCTCCGCGCTACGGCCCGTCGCGCTTCCCCGACGTGGACTGGCCGGAGCCGCTTCAGGTTCCGCCCCCGTGGGAGGGCGGGACAGGCCGCGCCGCCACCGCACAGCCCGCGGAGACACCCCGATGATGCGCCTGCCGCGGTTCGAGTATCACGCGCCCCGCGCGCTCGCCGACGCGGCGGGATGGCTCGCGGCGCATCCGGGCCGGGTGATGATCCTCGCGGGCGGCACCGACATCCTGCCGAACATGAAGCGCCGCCAGCAGACGCCCGAGGTCCTGGTCAGCCTGCGGCACATCGCCGAGCTGAAAAAGGTGTCCCCTGACACTTTTTCCGGACTCACCCTCGGATCGGCGCTCACGCTCTCGGAGCTTGTCCGAATGCCCCGGTTGCAGCGCGACTACGCGGGGCTGTGGCAGGCGGCGGCGCAGGTCGCCACCCCTCACTTGCGCGCCATGGGAACGCTCGGCGGCAACCTGTGTCTCGATACGCGGTGCAACTACTACGACCAGACGTACGAGTGGCGCAAGTCGATCGATTTCTGCATGAAGAAAGAGGGCCGCATCTGCTGGGTCGCGACGTCGAGCCCGACGTGCCTCGCGGTCTCCTCGACTGACACGGCGCCGGCGCTGATGGCGCTCGGCGCCCGCGTGCGGCTCGTCTCGGCATCGGGCGAGCGCGTCGTCGACGTTTCGGATCTCTACGCGAACGACGGCATCAACTATCTGACCCGCCGGCCGGACGAGATTCTCGCGGACGTGCGGCTGCCCGACCATACGGGCTGGCGCAGTACGTACTGGAAGCTCCGGCGCCGCGGCTCGTTCGACTTCCCGGTGTTGTCCGTCGCGGCCGCGGCCAGGCTGGATCACGGCGGCGTGGTGCAGGACGCACGCATCGTCCTCGGCGCCGTCGCGTCGCGGCCGATGATCGCGACCCAGGCCGCGGTCGGCCTGCGCGGGCATTCGCTCACCGACGAGGCGATCGCGCGAGCGGCCGACCGCGCCTACGAGGTCGCGAAGCCGATGGACAACACCGACTACGCGCTCGTCTGGCGCAAGCGCGTCAGCCGCGACTTCGTCACGTACGCGTTGCGTGAACTGCGCGGCGACGACATGCGCGACACGCGCAGGCGAATCGCGCGTCAGGCGCTGATGGGCCTGTCCTACTGATGGTCAGTTGGTGGCGGGCGCTGTTTTTCGCGCCGTAGCCTGGTTGATCAGGCCGACGACCGTCAGCCATGCGCCAACCAGAACGACGTTGATCACGGCGAAGGCGGGCACCGTCAGCAGCAGCCGCTCGCCCATGAACACGATGCCCGCCTGGACCACGTCGCCGGCCCGGACAAAGAACGAGTCGACTGCCTGCTTTGCCTTGTACTTGGCTTCGCGGCTGGTCGGCAGCCACAGGGCCTGTTTCGTCGTGTTGCCGAGCGAATAGTCGATGCTGTTGTCGGCGACTTTGAGAATCCCCATCAGCCTGAGCGACGGTGCGCGCAGCAGCATCAGGTAGCCGACGAGCGCCACGATCGGATGGATGAAGAGAGCGCGGCCGACACCCAGGAACTTGAAGACCCTGGAGACCACAAACATCTGGAGCAGGAACCCGACGAAATTGACCGTGCTGAACAGCCGACTGTAGGTCTCGCCGACGAACTGCTCGCGGGCTGCGGCGCTCTCGGGTCCGGTGCCGTGCAGCGCCTGCGACTGCTCCACGACGTAGCGGCCGAACAGGTACTCCCCGGACGTGTTGACGACATTCAGCAGGAGGGTGAGGACAGCGATGAGCAGAAGATAGCTGTCCTTGCGAATCAGCTCGAAGCCGCCTTCCTTGCCGAGCGGTTTCTCTGCCGCCACCGCCTTCGCCTTCGGCTGGAGTCGGGTCGTGAGGCGATCGACCACCGGGGACAGGAGCGCACAGACGACGAGGATGCCGCCCCCCGCGAGCAGCAGCCGGGTCGGGCCGTACGAGTGGACGACCTCGCCCGCGCGCAGCGAGCCGATCCAGGCGCCGAGGCTGCTGCCCACACCGATGAGCGGAAAGATCCGCTTGCCCTGCTCCTGCGTGTAGATGTCGTTGGCGAACGCCCAGTATTGCGCGATCACCATCAGGTTGAAGATGCCCACCCAAAGGAAGTATGGGATGCCAACGTGCAGCCCGGACTGGACGGCGACGACGAACAGCAGCAGGTTCGACGCGAAGAAGAGCGTCACCCACTTGACCAGCCTGACGCGGCTGACGCGCGACGCGAACGCGCCATACGCCGGCACGAGCCCCAGCAGCAGCAGAGCCTGACCAGCGGACGAGTAGCTCTTCACCTCGGCTCCTCCCTCCGTGAGGATGAAGATTTCGCGCGCGGTCTTCAGCAGATAGTAGGCGGCCAGCAGCAGGAACATCAGGAGCGTCATCAGGAGCGCGCTGGCCGCTTCCTCACGACGGACGTCCGCGATGGGCGCAAGGATGCGTTCGACGAGCGTTCTGTCTCGGGCGGGTGTGTCCATGGGCGGCTGCTTCCCTCAGGCTCGCGTGAATCGAGACCTGGAGGGTACTTGCTCGCCGTCACGATCACAAGG
>DATAFJ010000147.1:0-14962 GCA_036257535.1 Vicinamibacterales bacterium
CGGTGCTGCTCCATACGGGGGAATACGGGTTGTACGACAACGTGAGGCGCGCGATTGCGGAGGTCCTCGACCCGGCGCGCCTGGCCTACGTCGGGCTGCTGCACTGGGAGGGGGACGAGAACGGCGGGATGGATCGCTTCCTGAAGGCGGCGCCCGGGGCCGAACTGGTGGGCTCGGCGCTGTCGATTCAGCTCAACGCGCGCGGCTTCGGCGTCACGGAACGCGTGCGCGGCTTTCAGGACGGCCAGAGGCTCGCCCTCGGGCGGCACACGCTGCGCTTCCTCGAGACGCCGCACGTCCACCACTGGGACTCGATGATGATCGTCGAAGAGAGCACGAACAGCCTCTTCCCTTCCGATCTGTTCCTCCAGCCTGGCGATCAGCCGCCCGTGGTGACCGAGAACCTCTCCGATGCGATGTGCGAGGTGTACCGCAAGGTCGGCATCTTCGCCCACGAGAACCCGGTACGCCGCGTCGTCGATCGCGTCGCCGAAATCGATCCCGCGTGGGTGCACGCAATGCACGGCGGCACGCTGACACGCGAGGCCTTGCCGGCCTACATCTCCGCCCTGCGGCGCCAGGAATTCGCGTACCGCGGGTCTCTGCTCGGACGCGTGCTGGACGAGGCGGCCAGTCCGGTCGCCGCAGCATAGGCATCCCGGCGCGGTACAGAAGGTGGTAGCATCCGGCCTTCCACTACAACGGAGGTCGGATAGATGCGGAAGTCCACGCTCTCCGGTTTCTCAATCGTCGGTGTGGCCGGCGCAGTGTTTCTCGCGATCCCCGTCGTGGCGGCCCGCGGGCAGGCAGCGCAGGCTGCCACACCGGGTGAATTCGTGGGCTGCTGGCGCTTCAACAACGGTCAGCTCGTCCGCGTCGAGAAGGACGGCACCCTGACGATGGGTCAGCTGAAAGGAAAGTGGCGGCTCGCGGATCCGGCGAAGCGCGTCCACGTGATCACCTGGCCCGAAATTCAGGACAACGCCGTGCTGTCGGCGGATGAGAAAACGCTCACCGAAACGAACCCGTGGTTCACACTCACCGCGACGCGCATGTCGGGCGGCACGGGCATCGTCGGCATGTGGCAGTGGCCCGGAGGGACGATCATCCTGACCGTTCGTGCGGACAACACGTTCAGCCTCGGGCCGGTTACCGGCAAGTGGAAGCCAGGCGATCTCGGCGAGCGGACGTACACGCTCATCTGGCCGGCGCCGATTCACACGGGGATCCTCGCCACGGACGGACAGAAGATCGGCGGCGCCGATCAGTACGGGACGCAGTTCGCCGGCGGCAAAGAGACGTGCGGCGACGCACGGTAGACGCCCAGGCGCCAGCGAGATGTGATGCAGCTACGCGGACGCTACGGGGAGGCCGCCCGGCGGTTGCTGGCCGAGGTACTCGCAGAAGCGCTCGTTGAAGAGCGCACCCGGACGCCGTTCCTGGAGCCGGGCGACGGCGGCGGCACCGGCCATGCCGGTGTGTACGAGAATTAGTCCGGCGACCAGTGCGGAGCGGTTCAACCCCATCTGGCAGTGCACCAGGACGCGCTCGCCCCCCTGTACCAGCTCCGCGCCCAGCCGGGCGACCGCATGAAGCCGGCGCAGCGTCGGCAGCTCCTCGTCGGCGAACGGAAAATAGACATAGATGATTCGGTCGGACCGCGCCGGAATGCCGGCGTCCAGCCCCGACTCGAGATCGACTACGGCGGTGAGCCCGTGCCGCGCGACGACCGGCGCCCAGTCATTGCATGCCGGCGCCAGCCACAGCAACCCGGCATCGTCGATCGGCACGGGATCGGAGGCGAGTCCGAGCTCGCCCAGGAGGTCTTGCATCTAATCCTGCGACGACGATTCTACGTCAGCCTCCGACGTACTCAGGAGCAGTCGGACCGATGCTCTCGATTTGAATCACGGTGTCGACCGGTCCCGTGGCTTGGAAATGCGGCACGCGCGCCGGCAGGCGGAGTCTGCCGCAACTGAGCGGTCACGGAGGCCAAACAGAGTGAGCCTGCCAAGAGCACCAAGAGACGTGGCAAGCAGTGCATTTTCTGAGATTATTTTGCGCGGCCCATGAATTGCAGAGGTCGCCCAGATGTGGCGGCCGATCCTGCGAACGCTCGTCGTCATCGGTCTGATCCTGACGATCGCGCTGGGAATCGCTCAGGACCAGGAAGTCCTCCACATCCAGAGCGCCTACGCAGCCTCCGACCCGGACTTTCCCGCTTACGTCGCGGCGCTCACCGGGACGGCGCTCACCAGCAGCAACCGGCTCGAAGTCCTCGTCAACGGCGATCAGGTGTTCCCCTCGATGCTCGACGCGATCGAGCGCGCGCAGCGCCGCATCAGCTTCGAGACCTACATCTACAGCGGCGGCGAGGTCGCCAATCGGTTTACCGGCGCGCTCGAGGCGGCGGCGCGCCGCGGCGTGCGCTGCAACCTCGTGTTCGACGCGCTGGGCTCGAAGGACCTGCCGTCCGACCATCTGCGCAGGCTTCGCGACGCCGGCTGCACCGTTGGGATCTTCAACCCCCCCGCGTGGTACGCGCTCGAAGAGTTCAACTACCGCACGCATCGGAAGATCCTGACCGTCGACGGCGCCGTCGGCTTCATCGGTGGCGTTGGAGTAGCCGACTACTGGAGCGGCGATGCGCAGGACGCCGACCACTGGCGCGACACGCAGATCCGAATCGAAGGCCCCGCCGTCCGCTATCTCGAGGGCGCCTTCTACGAGAACTTCTCCGAGACGACGCGGCCGGTGACGCCGAGGTTCGAGCCGCCGCCGGCGTTTCCGCCCACAGGCAGCGAGCGGACGCTCGTACTCTGGAGCTCGCCGAGCGGCGGCAGCAGTCTGATGAAGCTCCTCTTTCTTCTCTCGATCGCCGGAGCGAGACGGACACTCGACATCTGCTCGCCCTACTTTCTGACCGACGAATCGACGATGTGGGCGATCGAGCGCGCCGTCGATCGCGGCGTGCGCGTCCGGATCCTGGTCGAAGGGGACGTCACCGATGCGAAGCCGGTGAAGTTCGCCAGTCGAGCGGCCTACGACCACCTGCTCGAGCGCGGCATCGCCATCCATGAGTATCGCCCGACGATGATGCACGCCAAGACGATGGTGGCCGACGGCACCTGGAGCGTCGTCGGGTCCGCCAACTTCGACAATCGATCGCTCGAGCTCAACGACGAGTTGAACGTCGGAGTTTCGGACGCGGGTCTCGCCGCGCGCGTTACCGCCGATTTCGAGCGCGATCTACGCCGGTCTACGCGGCTGGAGCTCGAGGAATGGCGGCGACGTTCCCGTCTTGAACAGATTCGCGAGAAGTTCTGGTCGATGTTCGGCGAGGTATTCTGAGAGGCGAGTGAGCCTTCGCGCATTCCTGCCGATTCTCGGGCTGATCTTGAGCGCCGCGGCTGCAGCCGCACAGGATGCGCCGCCGGCGCGGCCGCGATACCTGCCCGACCCTGCGGACGAAGACTGGAGCTTCCTGAAGACCGCCCCCAAGACCGACCTCTGGGATCCGGTCAAATACATCCCGCTCGGCCGCGAAGACTGGTTCATGACGTTGAGCGGGGAGATTCGGTATCGGCCCGAGGGCTTTCGGGTGCGGGCCACCGACGCGCGGCCCGCCACCATCGACACCTACTTTCTGCAACGCTACCTTTTCGGAGCGAACGTGCAGCTCGGTCAGCGGGCACGTGTATTCGGTGAATTGCAGAGCGGCGTCATCAACGGCAGGCTGGGATCGCCCCGCCCGACAGACTCGAACACGCTGGACATACACCAGGCGTTTTTCGAGTGGAGACATCCGGTCCGGAAAAGCGATCGTCTCTCGGTGAAGGTGGGACGGCAGGAGCTGGCCATCGGAAGCACGCGACTCATCTCCGCGAGCCCGGGCCTCAACGTCAAGCGGAGCTTCGACGCAGCGGGGCTCGTTTACCGCGCGCCAGCGTGGACGGCCGTCGGCGCCTTCGGCGCGCTCGTGCCGATCGTCCGAGGGACCTTCAACGACTGGCCCGGTGGCGGGCAGCTCTTCTGGGGCGTCGCCGCCGGCCGGCGCAGTCCGTGGCTGCGGCGAGGAGAGGTCGGCGCCTACTACCTCGGGATCGACCGCGAAGGATCGCAATACGTCCAGGGCGTCGGGCCGGAGGTTCGGCACACGGTCGGCATCAAATGGAGCGGCGCCCGTTCGCGCGTCGACCTGAACTACGACGGCATCCTGCAATGGGGCACGTTCGCCGACGCGCCCATTCGCGGGTGGGGGTTCGCGACAGAAACCGGCTACCGAGTCGCCGCCTCCGGCTGGCGGCCGCGTCTCAGCCTTCGTGCGGACTTTGCCTCGGGCGATCGGGACCCGCAGGACCCGCGGCTCGAATCGTTCAATCCACTCTTCCCAGGCAATTCCTATTCAGGCGCCGTCGGACTGTTCGGGCCAACGAACCTCACGGACCTGAATCCGTCGCTCGTCATGGCGCCGCACCCCGATCTCACCGTAGGGTTCGAAGCGCCGAGCTACTGGCGCACGTCGACGGGAGACGGCTTATACGCGACCGATCTCCGGCTGCTCATCGGGCCCACGGTTGGGACGGGGAAGTACGTCGGCACCAACCCGAGCATCTTCGCGGTGTGGCAGGTGACGCGCCATTGCCAGCTCCAGGGCGCGATCACCCGATTCATCGCGGGCCATTTTCTCGAGGAGACGTTCGTTTCCGAGGGGTTCGGGTTCTACTCCGTCAGCGCCGTGTATCGATTCTGACGCGGGGTATTCTAGGGGACGATGGTTCGCGTCCGCTTCGCCCCTTCGCCGACGGGTTATCTGCACGTCGGCGGCGCCCGCACGGCGCTGTTCAACTGGCTCTTCGCTCGGCGCCATGGCGGCCGCTTCGTTCTGCGCATCGAGGACACGGACGCCGAACGTTCCTCCTGGGACATGGTCGAGGGGATCGTCGAGGGGCTGCGCTGGCTCGGCCTCGACTGGGACGAAGGGCCCGACGTCGGAGGTCCGCACGCACCGTACTTTCAATCGCAGCGGCTCGAGCAGTACCGCGCCGCCGCGGAAGGCCTCCTCGCGTCAGGACACGCCGTTCGCGACGAGGGGGCGATCCGCTTCAACGTACCCCCCGGCCGGACGTCGTTTACCGATCTCGTGCACGGCCCGATCGATTTCGACAACGGGAACATCGAGAAGTTCGTCATCCTCAGATCTGACGGGCATCCGACGTATCACCTGTCAGTCGTCGTGGACGACATCGATATGGAGATCACGCACGTCGTCCGCGGCGACGATCACGTGTCGAATACGCCGAAGCAGGTGCTTCTCTACGAAGCGCTCGGCCGCCCGGTCCCGATGTTTGCGCACGTCCCGCTCATTCTCGGTACCGACAAAAAGCGCCTGAGCAAGCGCCACGGCGCGACGTCGGTCACGGAGTATCAGCGCGAGGGCTACCTGCCCGAGGCGATGGTGAATTTTCTGGCACTCCTCGGATGGTCGCCCGGCGACGACCGCGAAGTGCTGACGCGCGAAGAGCTCGTGGCCGCGTTCACGCTCGAGGGGATCAGCGGCGGGAACGCCGTGTTCAATCCGGAGAAGCTCGACTGGTTCAACACGCAACATATTGCGCGAATGCCGGCCGGGGAGATTGCTCGCAGAATCGAACCGCCGCTGCGCGAAGCCGGGCTGTTGAACGGAGACGCCAATCAGCTCCACGCGGTCATCGACCTGTTGAAACCGCGGCTGAGAAAAATCGCCGATGTCGTCGAGTTTGCCAGGCCGTTCTTGAGTGATTCGGTCGACCCCGATCCAGCCGCCGTAGCCAAGTATCTATCCAGCCCGGAGCTCGGGGCGCCGCTCGCCGCGCTGCGCCAGCGGCTCGCGACGCTCGAGCCTTTCGAGCCGCCGGCGATCGAAGCGGCTCTCAGAGAAACTGCCGCCTCTCACGGAATCAAGGCGGCGGCGCTCATCCACGCCTCGCGCGTCGCCGTCACCGGTCAGTCCGTGAGTCCCGGAATCTTCGACGTGCTGGCGCTGGTGGGTCGCGCGCGTGTCATCGCACGCCTCTCCGATGCCGAGCGCCGCGTAATGTTGTCCTCGTCTGCATAGCTCTCAGTCGCCAAGCTCGTGCAGCGCGCGTCGCAGCGCACGCGCGCACTTCGTCATACGTCGTACGCTCGTTGGTGAAACGGCATCCACTTTCCATTAGTTCGACAAGAATTCCGTACGGCACAGGTCCTTGTTGAGTCGTTCAGACGCTTTTATGGGTAAGCGCGGGATCCTTTGCCCAAATCGAGCTCATCAGCCACGAACCGTCGTAACTCACTCATCCAGTGGCACCTCCGTTGCACAAACTCCTTTCAGTTTTGAATGTTTGTTCGGCGCTCGCCGCGGAGAGCGAGGGACCGGAAGGAGGAGGCACCAGTGGCCAAAGAGGACCGCGGATTCGCATCAATGGATCGGTCCAAACAGAAGGAAATCGCCAGCAAGGGTGGGAAGGCGGCTCATCAGAAGGGCACGGCACACGAGTGGACGAGCGAGGAGGCGCGTGAAGCCGGCCGCAAAGGCGGCATCGCGAGCCATCAGCGGCGTCGCGCGCGGATGACCGATGGACCTTCAGGAATGAGCGCGGTCGGCACGAGCGGCAGCGCTCCCGCTGACGAAACCTCTACACCCGACAGCGATATCGAGAACCAGTAGCAAGCAGGGTCAAGGGTCAAGGGTCCGTTTCGCCCTTCGACCTTTGACTGATCCCCGGGTTCGTCCCACCGCTTCCATCTTGCGCGAAGTCGGCGATATTCTTGAGGTTCGTGACCAGCGATCACGCCCGGATACGCCGCCTGCTGATGCGCCGCGACCAGCGCCTTGCAGCAGTCATCAGGCGTTGCAGAGAGGCGCCCGATTACCCGCGCCGGATCGAGCACTTCGCCGCGCTCGTTCGCGTCATCGTCGGTCAGCAGCTTTCCACCAAGGCCGCGCAGACGATCTATTCGCGCGTCGCCGCCGCTTTTCCGGACGGCGCTCCGACCCCTGGCGGCTTCGCCGCGATCTCGGACGAGGATCTCCGCCGCGCCGGGCTCAGCCGTCAGAAGACCGCGTACCTCAGGGATCTCTGCGCGAAAGTGGTTGACGGCAGCCTCGACCTCGCCGCTCTGGATGCAATGACGGATGACGACGTGATCGTGGCGATCACGAGGGTGAAGGGATTGGGGCGCTGGTCCGCCGACATGTTCCTGATGTTCCGGTTGAACCGGCCCGACGTTCTGCCGGTCGGCGACCTGGGCATCGTCCGCGCGATGCAAAGGTGCTACGGGCTCAGAAAGCCGCCGACACCCGGGCGCATGGTGAAGATTGCAGAGATGTGGCGGCCGTACCGCTCAATCGCGTGCTGGTATTTGTGGAGGAGTCTCGAGAATGACCCTGTCTAAGGTGCTCAGGGTGCTCACGGTGCTCATGGTTCTCATGGTGCCTGGTTCGGCGCAGGAGAAAGCGCCTGAGAAGAAAGACGAGAAGAAGTGGGACGTCAACGAGCCGCTCGGGCCCACGACGAAGCTCGAGTTCGAGACGTCGGAAGGCACCTGGGTGAACGTGGACGTGAGCCCGGACGGGAAGCGGATCGTGTTCGATCTGCTCGGCGATCTCTACGTCATGCCGATTGGCGGTTCCGGCGCGCAGCCGGCCACGCGCCTGACAAGCGGTCCGGCCTACGACATGCAGCCGCGTTTCAGCCCCGACGGCAAGCGGATCGCCTTCTCCAGCGATCGCGACGGGCTCTGGAACATCTGGACGACCGACGCCGACGGCAAGGATGCGAAGCAGGTCTCGAAGGAAGCTCGCTGGTTCGTGAACAGTCCCGCCTGGTCGCCCGATGGTCAGTACATCTTCGCGCGCCGTCACTTCGTGAAAGAGCGATCGCTCGGCGCGGGCGAAATCTGGATGTTTCACTCGAGCGGCGCCGACGGACTGCAGGTGACCGAGAAGGTGAGCTGGCAGAAGGACGCGGGCGAGCCGGCGATCTCACCGGACGGCCGCTACCTCTATTACAGCAAGGACGTCACGCCAGGTCAGAACTTCGAATACAACAAGGACCCGTACGGCGTCATTTACGCGATCGTTCGCCGCGACCTGACGACAGGCAGGGAGCGCACGCTCGTGTCGCGTCCTGGCGGATCGGTCGCGCCGCGACCCTCTCCCGACGGGAAGCAGATCGCGTTCGTCAGACGCGTGGATACCAAGAGCGCGCTGTTCATTCGGGACCTCGCCACCGGCCGCGAAGCGGCGGTGTTCGACCGTCTCGACAAAGATCTGCAGGAGGCCTGGGCGATTCACGGCGTGTACGCCCAGTACGCGTGGACGCCGGACAGCCAGTCGATCGTCATCTGGGGCGAAGGCAAGATCTGGAAAGTCGGCGTGAACGGCAACGCCGGCGGGGCACAGGCGGCCCATACACAGATTCCCTTCACCGCGCGCGTTGACCAGACCATCAATGACGCGGTGCGCTTCCCGCAGAAGGTTCATGCCTCCGAGTTCCCCGTGCGCCTGCTGCGGGACGTGACGACGTCGCCGGATGGAAAGGTCGTCGCCTATAGCGCCCTCGGAAAGATTTACGTGAAGGAGATGCCGGGCGGGGCGCCCCGGACTCTGGTCCGGCTGAAGCCGGACGCTACGGGTTCCGACTGGATCGAATCAGACCCGGCGTTCTCACCTGACGGGCAGAGAGTCCTCTTTGCGGCCTGGAACGACCGCGATCTCGGGCGCATCCGGATCGCGCGGGCCGACGGATCGGACGCACGCGACGTAGTCGCGACGCCAGGGCACTACACGGAGCCGTCGTTTTCTCCCGATGGCCGACAGATCGTGTATCGCAAGGTGGCGCCCGACGGCATTCGCGGCATCACGCACGGTACCGATCCAGGCATCTACGTGGCCGCGGCAGATGGAACCGGCGAACCGGCGCTGGTTCGGGAGGCGGGCGCCGACCCGCAGTTCGATCACACGGGCAAGCGGATCTACTTCCGCGAGCGTCGCGGTGAGAAGTTCGTCCTCGCGAGCCTCGAGGTGGACGGCAGCGACGAGATCGTTCACCTGCAGTCGGACAACGCGACGCAGATCGAGCCGTCGCCCGACGGCAAGTACGTCGCATTCGCGGAGCGCTGGCACGCGTTCATAGCCGCGTTCCCGCGCTCCGGCCGCGCGATCGACCTGGGTCCGAAAGGCACGAGCTTTCCTGTGGCACAAATCTCGCGCGACGCCGGTTCGTACCTCCACTGGTCCGGCGACAGCCGCCGCGTCCACTGGTCGCTCGGCCCGGACTACTTCACGCGGGATCTCGCCAGGACCTTTGCCTTCCTTGCGGAGCCGGGGCCGACGGCCGACAAGCCGGCCGAGCCAGAGGCGAAGGGCATCGCGATCGGATTCTCGACGAAGACCGACGAGCCGTCCGGCGCGCTGGCGCTCGTCGGCGCGCGAATCATCACGATGGCGGCCGGCGCGGCCCGCTCCGAAGTCATCGAAAACGGGACGGTCGTGGTCGAGGGCAATCGCGTGACGGCGATTGGACCGTCAGGCTCCGTTGCGGTTCCGGCAGGGGCGACGCGGATCGAGGTGCGCGGCAAGACGATCATGCCGGGCATCATCGATGCGCACGCCCACGTGGATGGCGAGAACAACGGCATTCTCGCGGAAGCGTCGTGGCCGCTCGTGGCGAACCTCGCCTTCGGCGTCACGACGTCGCACGATCCGTCGAACGACACGGAAACGGTGTTCACGAATTCCGAGCTCATTCGTTCGGGCGCCAAGCTCGGTCCGAGGCTCTACTCGACCGGCACAATCCTGTACGGCGCCGAGACGCCCTTCAAGGCGGTCGTGGACACGTACGAGGATGCGATGTCGCATCTGAGGCGGCAGAAGGCCGTCGGCGCGTTCAGCGTCAAGAGCTACAACCAGCAGCGGCGGGACGCGCGGCAGATGATCATCAAAGCGGCGCGCGCGCTCGAGATGCTGGTCGTCCCGGAGGGCGGTTCGCTCCTTTACATGAACAACACGCACGTCCTCGACGGGCACACGGGCGTCGAGCACTCTCTCCCCGTGCCGCGGATCTATAAGGATGTGGTGACCCTTTTTGCCAAGAGCAAGTCCGGCTACACGCCGACGCTCATCGTCGGCTACGGCGGCCTCTCGGGCGAGTACTACTGGTATCAGCACACCGACGTCTGGAAGAACCAGCGGCTCCTCAGCTTCACCCCGAGAGATGTCGTTGTCCCCCGGTCACGCCGCCGGACGATGGCGGACGAGGACGACTTCAATCACATCCTGATCGCGCGCGGCGCGAAGCAGATCGCCGACGCAGGCGGCTCCGTGCAGGTCGGTGCCCATGGACAACTCCAGGGACTCGGCGCGCACTGGGAGATGTGGATGCTCGGGCAGGGCGGCTTCACGCCGATCGAGGTCCTGCGCGCCGCGACGATCGACGGCGCCAGGTATCTCGGGCTGGATGGCGAAATCGGCTCGCTCGAGAAGGGAAAGCTCGCGGATCTCGTCGTCCTGGACAAGAACCCGCTGGAGAACATTCGAAACACCGAATCGATCAGCATGGTCATGCTCAACGGCCGGCTGTACGACGGTGCCACCATGGACGAGATCGGGAATCACCCGCGCAAGCGGAAGCCGTTCTACTGGGAGCGGGACAAGCCGTCGACGCCGACGACAACCAGCGAGACGACGCTAAAGGGTCGTGCCTCCAGGCGCTAGGATCCGAGCCGCGGCGAGCGCGTAGATCGCGCAGCTGGAGACGAGCGCGTCGATAGACACACACTCGTTCGGCCCGTGCGAGATCTCGAGCAGGCCCGGTCCGTACGCGAGAGCAGGCACACCGGCCTGCGCGTAGAAGCGCGTTTCGAGGAGGCCGGGACACATCGAGACCGACGGGGCGCGCCCCGTAACCGCCTCGACTGCATCCGCCAGGGCACGTGCGACCGGGTGATCCGCGCCGACGCCGGCCGGGGGCGCCTCCTGGAGCACCTCGTGCTCGATCCGCATCCCCTCACTTCGCAGCCGCTCGATGATCGTCAGGAGACGTCGCTTTTCCGTTTCGAGGTCTTCTTCCGGATTGATTCGCCGGTCGACGGTGAAGGAGCACTCCGAAGGCACCGCGTTGAAGCCGGTCCCGCCCTCGACGCGGCCGCCCATCAGGAGAATCGACCTCCGCGCCTCAGCCGGCGCGATCCCGAATGCGGTTTCCCGCCGTTCCACTTCGCGCTTGAGCTCCCCGAGCGCGGATGCAGCCAGAAGCATGTGCTCGAATGCGTTCACGCCCTGATGCTGCAGCCCGACGTGCGCATGCTTGCCACGAATCGTGATCCGCAGCGTGATGGCGCCGCGCTTCGCGTTCCAGATTGTGCCGCTCGTCGGTTCCGCAGTGAACATGGCAACGCCGTCGGCGCCGAGCAGGCCCAGCTCGGCCAGCCTTCGTGACCCGCGCGCGCCGCCGGTTTCCTCGTCCGGGACGATGCACAGGGTGACGCGCCCGTCGAGCGGCGCGGCAAGATCCTTCAGGGCCCGGAGGGCGAAGATCATTGCCGCCAGGCCGCCTTTCATGTCGGACGTTCCGCGGCCGTACAGGCGTCCGGACTGCAGCGTCGGTTCGAACTGTCCGCGGTCCTGTGCCGGGACGACGTCGTAGTGGCCGTGGAAGTAGACGACGGGTGTGCCGGACCCGTACGACGCGAAGAGACAATCCTCGACGCGGCGAGGCTCGAGCCCGAGACGTTCGAGCGTCTCGGCGATCGCGGCGATACACGGCTCGTATCCGGTGCCGGGCGGATTCTCCGTCGGGATCGCGGTCAGGCGGCGGGTGAGATCGGTCATCTCTTCCCGGTGGCTGGCCGCCCTGGCAAGCAGCGCTTGCGGCGTCATGACGCGAAGATCATGGCGCACGCTGGAGGCGCTCCGAACGCACGATCCAGCGGCCGTCGGCCGGAAAGCCCGGAGCGGGCCGGTCCGGCGCGCCGTCCCATCCGGCCGCCATGAACGCGGCGGCGTAAAGCAGACCGCCATTCCCGGGCAGGTAGATCGTCAATCCGGGACGCTGATGGTTGTGGCCGTTCGCGCGGTAGACGTTCTTCGGCGTGTCGAGCAGGAGTGCGTCGATCGCGCGGGCGGGGTCGCCGAGGCGCGCGGCGGTCATCGCGAGCATCGGATAGTCCCATCCCCACGTATCGGCCCAGCTCCACCGCTGCCAGATCCAATCGAATGTCCTCAGCATGGTCTCGCGATCGACGCCCGGCGCCGGAAGCATGCCGAATGCGGCCGTCACGGCGGGGTGATCTTTCGCCCAGCGCGGGTCCTCAAACGAGCCGGGCGCGGTCGCGGCGAACAGGTACCTGCCGTCACGGATCGGCAGCCGAGCGAGCCCCGCCAGCACCTTGTCCCATTCGGGATGGCGTGTCAGCCCGAGCCGCACGCGCCACGTCTGCGCCGTTTCGAGCCCCCATCGCCAGTACGCAAGCTCGAACGTGCAGTTGGACGTCCGGTCCTTCGGGAAGATCTCCTGCGCACACTGGAGCGGCGGACCGAGAGCGTAGCGCGACGTTGCCGGATCGAGAGTCGCATACGACGCTATGAACTCCGCCGTTTCGAAAACGACTTCACGGAAACGCTCGAGCGTCGCGCGATCGCCCCGCTCTCGATAGACGAGCTCGGCATAGAAGATCGGATGCGGCTGCTGCCATACGAGGAACGGTCCGATGCTCGACGGCGACTCGGCGCCAGACGGCGACGTCATTTTCGGCCAGCGAGCCCCGCGGTATCCCTGGAGATGCGCGGTCTGGCGTGCGCGCGGCAGGATCGACTCGTAATACCCAAGGCTCCTGTCGAGCAGCGGAAGACGACTCCACAGCGCGAACTGCGCCGCGTGCCACCAGTGCATCTCGAGGTGGAACTTTCCCTCCCAGCTATTGAACGTCAACCCGGTTTCCTGGGGCGGATAGCGGCCGGCGCACTGAATCGCGGTCAGGTACTGCGACAGCACGATCCGGCGTTCGAGCTCCCGCCAGCGCGGATCGGTGCTGCCGGAGAGATCGATGGCGCCTCCGCTCGACCAGAAGTCGTTCCAGTGTTCTTTCGCCGCGGTGCGCGCCTGCTCGAACGCGTGTGGCGCCGCCGCGTCCTCGCCCGGCGAGAAAGACGTGACGAGTTCGAGCGTAGGTGACCCCTGTTCGGGTGTGAGCAGGAACGTGTGCGCTCCGGCTTCGATCAGCGTGGCAGCGGGACTCCAGCTCGCCCGGACGAGGTAAGAGTCCGAGTCCAGGCGGCGCGCGAACGAGGCTGAGGTGGGGGCCGGGCGGCCGAGCGCTGTCGTGTGCGCCTCGGGTTGGCTCCAGTCTGCGGCCGTCGGCTGTCCTGTGCCGTAGGGAAATCTGATCTCGATGCCGAGCCGGCCGGAGCCGACGAGCGTCGAGCGGACGCGCACCGCGATTTGGTCGTCTCGGGGATGGCAGAGCGTCTCGACCTCGACGCGATCCCCGTCGAGCGTGAAGCGGCTGACGAGGACGCCGTTCCAGAGATCGAGCGTCTGTTCGATCTCAGTCAGATCCTGGGGTGCCGCTGGCCGGCCGTCGCGGCGCGTGAGCCGGAAGCCGATCCGTCCCAGGTGGAGGCGGTGTGGATTGCCGCGCAGCCACTCAATCTCCGGCGTCCGTCGATCGCCCGGAATGTCGGCGTAGCCGACGCGCCGGCCGTGGCTCTCAAACGGCGTGAACCCGAACGCGTCGAGCGTCCACCGGTTCGGGTTTGGCGACGTGTGCCAGCCCCACTGCGCAAGCGTTCCGAGCGGGATCGTCTCCTCATACGCTTCCGCGAACGTCTGAAGACCCGTCACGTCCGCGGTGAAGGCGAGCTCGCCGTTGCCGACGCTCAGCGGGGATTCCGGATCGAAGTGCTTGAGGACCGGCACGTGGCGCGTGACGAGCGCCCGCCGATCGATGGGCCGCTCGGTCTCGAAGGCGAGGAGGCCGAGGACGAGAACGGTGGTGGCGAAGGTATGACGCACGAGGAGCGGGTGGTCGACGTTACCTGCGAGCGAAGAGCCTCGGTTACCGAATGGTTACAGGCCCGTAGTATAGAACCCTCCACCCAGACCCAGGAGCGCGTGGATGACCGAGAGACTCATGGCAGCTACACGCAGCTCCGCCCGTCGGCGTCGGCGGAGGGTGCCGAGGCTCTCGGTACGCACCGGACGCTCATGGACCTCACGCGTCAGCGTTTAAGTCAGGATCTCTGATCCGTCGCGCCCGATCTGATTGAGGTGTTCCTGCAGCGCCAGTCCCTGCAGCTTGTCGAACGGCAAGCTCCCCAGGAGCTCGATCCGGCGGCGGATGATCAGGAAGGTGTCGCGAAAGGCGCGCCGCTGCTCGTCCGTTGTGCCGTGCACGGCCGCGGGATCAGGAATCCCCCAGTGCGCCGTCATCGGCTGACCCGGCCAGACGGGGCACTGTTCGGCTGCCGCCTGATCGCACACCGTGAACACGAAGTCGAAACGCGGCGCGTCTGTCCGCGCGAACTCGTCCCAGCTCTTGCTGCGCAGCCCCTCGATCGGGACGTGGTTCTGTCGCAGCGTCTCGAACGTCAGCGGATGGATGGCGCCCTTCGGGTGGCTACCGGCGCTGTACCCTCTGAACTTCCCGCCGCCGATCGCCAGATGATTGATGGCCGCCTCCGCGATGATCGAGCGCGCGGAATTGCCGGTGCAGAGAAACAGAACGTTGAAGATGTCGGCCATGGGACAGTCCTGCTCACTCGGTCGCTAGCGCGCCGCCGTGATGCCGAATCACCCGCCCTTCCTTGGCGAACGCGGTCTCTTCGGCGATGTTCGTCGCGTGGTCGGCGACGCGTTCGAGGCAGCGGCTGACGAGCACGAGGCCCAACGCGGGCTCGATGGCGGCGGGATTGGCCATCATGTGCGTCAGCAGGACGCGG
>DATAFJ010000156.1:0-7206 GCA_036257535.1 Vicinamibacterales bacterium
TTCAAGGTGACCGAGGTTCAAGGTGACCGAGGTTCAAGGTGACCGAGGTTCAAGGTGACCGAGGTTCAAGGTGACCGAGGTTCAAGGTGACCGAGGTTCAAGGTGACCGAGGTTCAAGGTGACCGGGGTTCAAGGTGACCGAGGTTCAAAGGACCGGGGCTCAAGGTGACCGGGGTTCAAGGTGACGGCACCGAACCTTGAACCCAGCCCCTTGAACCCCGAACCTTGAACCACCCTTGAACCCTGAACCCAGAACCCCCGAACCGGTTCCTTGTCTATTTCTTTCTGGTATACGTGATCGTCATCATCTTCGCTTCTTTCCCGTCCGGCCCAGGGCCGTACATCGTGAAGACGCGCGTGTTCGGATCCTTGTACTGAACGACCGACTTCATCTTCACGACATTGCCGGTCATGTCCGGGCCTTCCATGAAGCCCGTCGCCGTCTTCGTCGCGGCGTCGTACGTGGACTCGCCGATCGACAGGCCCTGCGACATCGAGTCGGTCCAGCTGCCGATGTACTTCTTCTTCTTCGGGTCGTACGCGGTTGTCCCAGCGCCCTCGAACGTCATCCCGGGCATCATCTCGCCCTTGAATTGCGTGACGAGACACAGGCCGCCGCAGCTGACCGTGTTCGTCTCCGTCCCCTTCGACGTCATGGGCTTACCGTCGGGCGTCATGAACGACTCGACCGTTGCGTCCCAGATGCCTGCGTCTTCCTTGAAGATCGCATGCTCCGGGCCGGGCTTCGGCATCGGGGGCATTTCCTGCGCAGCGACCAGTGCCGGAAAGAGCAGGACCAGCGCCGCTGTCTTGAATGTCATAGTTGGCCTCCTTCGGCGAACAGCGGATTTTCCATTGGTCGGGCGCTCGAGGCAAGTCCGCCCGCGGCGGTGGTATTCTCCCCCCGTGCGGACGGTCACCATCGTCCCGTTGCTCGTTGCGCTGACAGCCACCACGTACGCCGACAACTGGCCGCAATGGCGCGGACCGGCCGGTACGGGTGTATCGACAGAGCGAGCTCTGCCGTTGCGCTGGAGCGATACCGACGGCATCGCCTGGAAGGCGCAGCTTCGCGGTACCGGCGTCTCATCGCCAATCGTCTGGAACGATCGCGTCTTCGTGACGTCGCAGCTCGGCGCCGCCGCCCGGCGTGAAGGGAACCATCCGACGCTCGTTCAGAGCGGCAGCGCGCGCGAGGCCGGCGAGCGATCGCTTCGTCCGGCCTCCAGATCTGGATCTGGCAACGCGCTGACGTTTCTCATCGAAGCGTTCGCGCGAACCGACGGGCGCAGCGTCTGGGCGTTCGAGCTGCCGGCCGAAGGCACGCCGCCGGCGGTTCACGAAAAGCACAACCTCGCGAGCGCGAGCCCGGTCACCGACGGCGAGCGCGTCTATGCAGTCTTCGGCACCGGCCAGGTCGTCGCCGTGGACATGCAGGGCAAGCGCGTCTGGCATCGGAATCTCGCCGCCGAGCACGGCCCGTTCGAGATCAACTGGGGCCATGGGAGCTCGCCGATCGTTTACGGAGACCTCGTCATCCTGCCGTGTTATCACGAGCCGCAGTCGTACCTCCTCGCGATGGACGCGAAGACGGGCGCCACGCGCTGGAAGATCGATCGCGGCGGCAAAGTCGTGTCGTACAGCACGCCGATCGTGATTCGCGCCGGCGACGGCGACGAGCTCGTGCTGAACACGAGCGAGGCGATCGAAGCGTATCGGCCCGCCACCGGCGAGGCTCTGTGGCGCGTCACGGAGACGAGCCGCTTCGCGATCCCGATGCCCGTGCACGATGGCGGCGTCGTGTATGCGAGCCGCGGCTACAGGAGCGGTCCGTATCTGGCGGTCCGCGCCGGCGGCCGCGGCGAGGTTGCGCCGAGCCACGTCCTCTGGAAGTCGCCGACCGGCGCGCCGTATCTCTCGTCGCTCGTGTACGCTGACGGGCTCCTGTTCATGGCGGGCGACGTGGGCGTAGTGACCTGCATCGACGCGAAGACGGGCGAGCGAGTCTGGCAGGAGCGGATCGACGGCGTCTTCACCGCGTCCCCGGTCGCGGGAGAGGGCAGGATCTATCTTTTCAGCGAGCCCGGAGAAACGATCGTAATGCGGGCCGCGCGCAAACCGGAAGTGCTCGCACGCAACCATATCGACGCGCGCCTGCTCGCCTCTCCAGCGTTCTCGAACGGCTGGATCTTCTTCCGGAGCGACGACCAGATCGTCGCCGTTTCGGGCCGGACCAGCTAGTCCCAGTTATACTTTTCGTGTGAACCCGGTCGAATCGGCCGCCTCGCAGAGAATCGGTGCGTACCGGCTGATCCGCGAGCTTGGCCCACGGCGGGATGGGGACCGTCTACCTCGCGGTTCGCGATGACGACGCCTTTCAGAAGCGGGTCGCGATCAAGATCCTCAAGCGCGGCATGGACACGGACGCCATCGTGCGGCGCTTCCGGAACGAGCGGCAGATTCTCGCCGGGCTGGACCATACCTACATCGCCGGTCTCCTCGACGGGGGTACGACTCCGGACGGTCTCCCGTACTTCTCGATGGAGTACGTGGAAGGACAGACGATCGGCGACTACTGCGAGATGCGCCAGCTCGGGACGACTGCCCGGCTGCAGCTCTTTCGCAAGGTCTGCTCCGCGGTTCAGTACGCGCATCAGAACCTCGTCATCCACCGCGACCTCAAGCCCGCGAACGTCCTAGTGACGGCGGACGGCACGCCGAAGCTGCTCGACTTCGGCATCGCAAAGCTCGTGAACCCCGAACTCGGCGGGCACACGCTCGCGCCGACGGCCGCCGGCCTCCAGCTCATGACGCCGGAGTACGCGAGCCCGGAGCAGGTGCGCGGCGACCACGTGACGACCGCGAGCGACGTCTACTCGCTCGGCGTCCTGCTGTACGAGCTCCTCACCGGACGCCGGCCGTATCACCTCACCACGAGGTCGGCGGCCGAGATCGCGCGCGTCGTGTGCGAGGCGGTGCCGGTCCGTCCGAGTACGGCGGTGACCGATCGGTCCAAGGAGACCGGAGATCACGACGCGGTGACGCAGGCTGCGACGAGTGTCCAGGTTTCGGAGCTGGACCACGCACGCCTGCGGACCGCGATCGCCGATCCCGATCGGCTTCGGAAACGCCTCGCGGGTGATCTCGACAACATCGTGCTGAAGGCGTTGAGCAAGGATCCGGCGCGCCGCTACGCCTCGGTCGATCAGTTCTCGGAAGATCTGCGGCGCACCTGGCCGGCCTCCCGGTCATCGCCCGCCCCGACACCTGGACGTACCGCACCGCGAAATTCGTCCGCCGCAACCGCGCCATCGTCGTCGCCGCCGCGCTGGTCGTGATCGCACTCGTCGCCGGGATCATCGGGACGACCTGGCAGGCGCGCGTGGCCCGGCAGGAACGCCGGCGGGCCGAGCAGCGGTTCGAGGACGTCCGGAAGCTGGCCAACTCGCTGCTCTTCGAGCTGCACGATTCCATCCGCGACCTGCCCGGATCGACGCCGGCGCGGCAACTGCTCGTCTCGCGGGCGCTCGAGTATCTCGACCGGCTTGGGCGCGACGCCGGCAGCGGAACCGACATCAGGCGCGAGCTCGCGGCCGCGTACCTGAAGGTCGGCGACGTTCAGGGGCGGCCGTTTACGCCGAACATCGGCGACACGGCGGGCGCGCTCGCGAGCTATCGCAAGGCGACGGCGATGTACGAGGCGATCGGCGCGGCCGACGCTCGAGAGCCGGCCGAGCGCCGAGAGCTCGGAACTGCGTATTTGAGGATGAGCGACATCCTCGCCTCGACGGGCAAGACGGCCGAGGCGCTGTCGTTCGCGAAAAAGGGCCTGGCGCTGCAGCAGAGTGCCTCGAACGATCCCTCCGCGCCGGCGGCCGCACGGCGTGATCTGGCTGCGAGCCACAGCCGCGTAGGCGATTTGTTGTCGGCCACCGGCAACACGAACGGCGCGCTCGAGGAGCGGCGCACCGCGCTCGCGCTGATGGAAGCCGTCTCCGCAACCGCGCCGAACGCCCCGGACAACCTGCGGCAGCTCGGCATCGCGTATCAGAAGCTCGGCAACTCGCTCGGCAACCCGAACTATCCGAACGTCGGCGACACCGGGGGCGCGCTCAAGAACCTCGAGCGAGGCACGGCGGTTTTCAAGCAGGCGACGGCCGCGTATCCGTGACAACGCGATGTTCAAGCGCTACCAGGCGGTACTCGACAGCAACACTGCCGACGTGCTGTACGCGCTGAAGCGCATGGAGGAGGCGCTCGCGCACCAGCGGCAGGCGCTGGCGACGTTTCAGGCGCTCGCCACCGCCGATCCGTCCAATGTCACCGCGAGAAACGACGTGGCGATCAGCCAGTCGAAGATCGGCGAGATGCTCGACGCGGCCGGGCGCACGGCGGAGTCGATCCCCGAGTTCGAGCGCGCGCTCGAGATCCATCAGAGCCTGGCGGCTGCCGATCCGGGCAACGAGTCGTTCAAACTGGAGATCGCATCCGACTGCAACCGCCTCGCGACGGTGCAGGCAAAGCTCGGCCTCCGCTCCGCGTCGCTCGCGAACCATACACGCGCGGTGACGGCGAGCCGCGAGCTGCGCGATGCGAACTCCGGCAACGTCGAGCTGCGCGTGGCGCTTGCGCTCGCCCTGGGCGGACGCGGCGATGCCTACGCACAGTTCGCCCGCCGAAAGACGGCCGGAAGCGGGCCGGAGGATCTCGCAGCCGCCGAACGCGACTACGCGGAGTCCGTCGAAATCCTCACAAAGCTGCAGAAAGAAAACGCCATCCAGGGAACGGACGTGCAGACGCTCGAGAACAATCGCGCCGAGCTCGAGAAGATCCGGAAAGAAATAAATAGACGATAAGCGGTTCTGGGTTCAAGGTGCAGGGTTCAAGGGTGGTATTGGTTCTGGCTTCTCCGTTCTCGGTTCATGGTTCAGGAACCTTGAACCCAGCACCTTGGACCCCGAACCAATACCACCCTTGAACCCTGCACCCATAACCAAGAACCGTGTTCAGGGAGTAACCGGCTGGCGGAATCCGAAGATCAGATACGCGCGGCCTTCGGCCGGCAAACCGTCAAGTCTCGCCGGCCGGAACTTCCATTGGCGGGCGGCCTGCAGCGACGTGTCGTTGAACAGGCCGGACGTGGAGGAAATGATCTGCGCCCTCTGGACGTCGCCCTTGTCGGTGACGAGCACTTCGACCACGACCACGTGTCCCTCTCCGCCGGGTGGAAGAATGGTATTCGCGGGATAGTTGGGTGGTGTCGGCGTGAGCGGGACCGGAGTGTCGGGTGACGGCGGCCGAACGTCTTTCGAGGGCGTGCCGATCACCGGATTGTTGAACTGGGCCGGCGGGCGGTAAAGCGCCGCAACCAGCACCTTTGATGGAATCGGCTTGTTGTCCTCGCGCGCCGGATCGAACGTCCAGGCGGCGACGGCCAGGAGCAGGTGAGATGTGAGCGGCTCGCTCGTCCTGAGCGTGTCGATGTCTTCGACGGTGCCGCCGGCGCTCACCGACAGTTGCATCCAGACATCCGCGAAGCCGACGGTCTCTGGCGGCGATCCCGGCACTCCGCCGCGGAGGAGCTGCGGCGGCGTGAACAGGCCGCGCTGCGCGACGAGCGCGGTCGCCAGAAGCGCAGCGGACAGGACGAAACGCATTCACCCTCTACAGGAAGCGCACGCTCCGCGTCGCCGTCGACACGACGTAGAGCCGCACGTTGTTCGATTCCGTGTCGGCCGGCGTCACGAAGAACCCGACGCCTCCCTCACGATAACTCAGAGTGGAGCCGGCGATGACCTCCCCGTCGAGGAAGGTCACCTCGAGGCGGCGCCCGGCGGGCCAGCGCTGGACGCTCTTTTGGTCGGCGCGCGCCGGATTGCCGGCAAAGTCGCGCACGAAGAAGGCCGCCTTGAGCTGCTCGAGGGGAATCACGACGTGGCTGCGATCGAACGGATCCCCTGCCTCATTGAGGGGCACGACATGGAAGAGGCCGCGCGACGGCAGAAAGTCGAGGCTGTAGCCCTTGACCAGCCGGCCATCGAGGTAGCGAGCGACCAGTTTGTTCCAGAGGTGAGTGTCGCGCGGCGCCGGCGCGCGCTCGGTCCTGGCGTTCCGCAGCGCCTGATCGAGCTCCGCTTCAGAAGCGGGAACGATGCGCGGTTCGTCGGTCGCGCACGGCCCAGGCGAGGCCCCGGCCGATGCCGGGGTGACCGCCGCCGACGATGCCGGCAGCGTGAGATCACTGTCGAAGACGCACGCGCTGCGATAGATGGTGCCGTTCTCCAGGCTGGAGACTTCGCATCGGAGCAGCCGGAAGCCGGCGGTGGCCGCGCCGAGCCCGCGGCCGACGATCTCGAGCGAGGATCTGACGCCGGGCCTCAACGGCTGGGTCGTCTCGAAGAGCGCGCCGGTGGCCGAAAGATCCACCAGCGCGACGCGCGGACCGGACTTCAACCGGCACGATCGCAGCCAGTCCAGCTCCGCCGCCGAGTACCGGCGATGCGCGCGGCGGTCGCGATCCGGCTCGCGCGCTTCGTCGGACGCGGCAGATTCCGACGCCGCGATGGTCTGGAGCACCTCCGCGATCGCCATGGTCGGTCCCTCAGACGACGACGGTCGGGACTTCGAGCTCGCCCTGGCGGAACGCGTCAAGGAACGCGTTGACGACGTGCGGATCGAACTCGGTGCCGGCGCCCTTGACGATGATTTCCTTGGCTTCGTACGGCGACATCGCCTTGCGGTACGGGCGGTCGCTGGTGAGCGAGTCGTAGACGTCCGCGACGGAGATGATGCGCGCCTCGATCGGGATCTCGTCGCCGCGATTCGGATGGTATCCGGAGCCGTCGAACTTGTCGTGGTGCGACAGGACGATCGGGATCACGCGGCGGAGCGATCCGCCGACCGTGTTGTCGAGCATCGCGACCCCTTTGCTCACGTGCTGCTGCATGTGCTCGTACTCGTCCTTGGTGAGGCGCGCCGCCTTGTAGAGCAGGTCGCGGCTCACGTCGAGCTTGCCGATGTCATGCAGGAGCGCCGCCGCCCGGACATCTTCGACGCGGGACATCGACAGATCGAGTCGAGAGGCAATCTTCGCCGCGTAGACCGAGACGCGGTACGAATGATTCTCGGTGTACGGATCCTTCGCGATGAAGTGGCGCAGGATCATGAGCACGCCGTGATACGTCTGCCGCAGCTCGTCGATCTGCG
>DATAFJ010000160.1:0-33545 GCA_036257535.1 Vicinamibacterales bacterium
AGGTTCTTCACGAACCCGAGGCTGACGATGTCGCGGTGCAGATCCGGGTCTCTGACGACCCGCAACGCGTCGAGAACGGTCGCTTCCGGAATGCTCATCAGATCTTGCTCTCCGCCAGGTCGCCGAAGTACGGCAGCTTGAACTTCTCGCCGCTGAACGCCTTGTAGAGGAGCACCAGCCAGAGCGCCACCGACAGCGGCCAGATGACGAAGATCTGCAGCAGCCAGCCGACGAACGGCAGCACGCCCACGACGACGTTCAGGACCATGACGGCGAGAAACACGAGCGTCGACTGCATCGCGTGAAACCGGACGAACTTGTCGTTCTTCTCGACCACCAGGAACACGATCCCCGTGATGAAGCCCAGCAGATAGCTGAGCGCGGCCGCAAGGTTCCGGTCCAGACCCGTACTCGTCCCGCCGCTGCCGGTTGCCGTCTCCATAGGCGCAACTCCTGTGTAATCAGATCATAGCAGGTTCAAACAGGGCCCGGGCTTCGTGATGTGCGAGTGTCCAGAACGTATAGATGCCGAGTGCCGTGCCGAATGGAAGCAGGAACAGGTTGATCAAGGCCATCGCGAAGGCGGCGATGCGTGCGCTGGGACGGTGCCGGCGCAGCCCCACGCCGATCCACGCGCTGAGGAGGCCTCCGCCGATGAGCGCACCGCCCACGCCGCCGAGGCCGAACGCCATCAGGCCGGCCGCGATGCTGGACTCGGCATGCTCAGGGATCATCGCAATCGCGCTCGCGCCGGCGGCGAGCACGATCAGGGATATACCAACGAGAATGCCGAGAGCGCCCCAGATGAGATGCAGGAGACCGACGAGGTCGACGTGTCGCGTCACGCCGGGGGGCGGGGGCCCCCGGGCTGGTCTTGTATGGCGATCAGAACTTCCACTGCCGTCGAGGGGGCGGAGCGCGCTCCCACGCTGAATCGAATCCGCGTGCCGTCGCGCACGCCAGCCGGGATCGTCAGGCTGACCTGCTGGTGCCTGACCGCGGTGCCGGTTCCTTCGCACGTGGCGCAGCGATCCATCCAGATCTCGCCGCGGCCGCCGCAGAGTCCACACGTCGCGGAGATCGGGACCGCGAGCGGCACCTGGGCGCCGCGGAAGGCTTCGTGTGGCGTCAGGCGGACTTCAGCGGAATGGCGGCACGCCCCCGCGTCCCCTTCCAGGAACGCGCGGCACATGCGATCGCGGATCGCGCCGAGCGATGGAAAGTCGATCGCGATCTCGTCGGCGAGGCAGGCGGTCGCCGCGGCGGCATCGCCGTCTGCGTCCACCGTCACGCCGATCACTTCGAACCCGTCGGCCACGAGCGGTACGATAGGATTCCGCCGTGCCGGAAGTCAAGGAGTGCCCGATGTGCGGCGAGCCGATGCGTCCAGACGTGCGCGAGCGGCTGGAGCACATCCCCGGCGTGCCGCAGCCCCGCACCAGCGTCGTCCGCGAGTGGGTCTGCTCCGAGTGCGACTACTTCGAAGAAATGCTCGACGAGTAGGCAGGCCTTCAGCCTGCAAGGTGAGAAGTGGGAGGTCAGCGGGCGCCGAGCGTCAACAGCATTTCCTTCCGGAGAGTATCTTCCACGTCTTCAAAATTTAGAGCCGTCTCACATTCGTCGCAGAGGACTTCGAACACCGCCGGGCGGCTCTCTTCCGCCACCTCGACGCGCGAATCCTCCAGCCGGACGACGTGCATCTGCAGGGTCTTGACCAGGAAGTTCCGGTCGTTCCCGCAACTGGGACAGGTAAGGGGCATTCCCTCTCCTTTGCTTAACCCTCGGATTGTATGGGAACGGTTGACTGGGGGCAACGGCGAAATGCTTGTCATGGTAAGCTTTGCCACGCCGGACGGCAGCTCCCAATGCTCCTCCCCGCCGACCGCGCCACACGCCTGGCCGCAGTGTGCGGTCTCGTGGGTATCTTCGTCTTCGGCCCGGCGCTCTGGGCCGACACCGTCCCGATCCAGGGACCAGAGCTCGAGGCCTTCCTCCGCAAGGCAGACGTCACCGCGATGCGGGCGATCCCGAAGGGCGTCACCAAGCCCCGGCGCGTCACGCTGCTCCTCGACGGCGTGCGGCGCGATGCCGCGTGGAAGGTGATAGACGACTCCAAGGGCGGGATCACCACCCTCAGTCGGGGCGAGCGCGAGATGGGGTTCGAGGACACGTACCGAACGGACTGCGCAGCGTACGAGTTGGACAAACTGCTGGGGCTTGGCATGGTCCCCGCCACGGTCGACCGCGTGATTTCCGGCGAGCGCGGCGCGCTGACACTCTGGATCGACAACGCGGTCACGGAAGAAGAACGCCGCGCGCGGAAGCTCCAGCCGCCCGATCCGGAAGCCTGGAGCCGACAAATCTTCAAGATGAGGATCTTCGACAACCTCATCTACAATACCGACCGAAACCTCGGAAACTGGCTCATCACCGACGACTGGCAGCTTCGGCTCATCGATCATTCGAGATCGTTCCGCCGCAATACGTCGCTTCGAACACCTGACGAGCTCGCCCGGTTCTCGCGCTCGCTTCTCGACGCGATATCACGTCTCGATGAACCCACGCTCAAGGAGAGGTTGGGCCGGTATGTGACCGTTTTCCAGATTCAGGCACTTCTGGAGCGCCGCGATCGCCTTCTCGAGCTTGCAAAGAAAGTCGGCGCGGAGCGCGGCGACGTTGTGTTCTACCCGTAAGCAGCCCTGAAGGCTGCGCTACCGGAACCCTCAGAAAGCAGACAAATGGCTGATATTCGGAGCGAAGAGCGCGGCCCTCACTGGATTGCCTGGATCGCCGACTCGAACGGCAAGCCGGTGGATTCAGTGGTTGTCGTGGGACAGACGCGAGAAGAAGCGGAAGCGAGAGCGAAGCAAATGGCGGAGCGGACGCGCTAGGGCCGATCTTCGTCGCAGTCTAGCTCCTCGACCTCGGCGGCGTCTCCAAGGCGAAGTATCTGGCCGATTGCGTGACCGGGCAGGATGCAGTGGGGACCCTTGGCTTCGACCGAGACCACCGCAACGTCCCACGGCCGCGCCCGGTAAACCGTCGCGACGCACCCGCAGGGTAGGCCCTCGAGCGCTTCCAACTCGAAGATGGTGCCGCTCGGCTTTGCGTATGCGACTGATGTGGCCGCTACCGGCATCCTGACCTCCCGACGCCTCCCGGAATGCAACTCCAAGGCCAGCGTACTTTGTTAGACTGCAGCGGCCCCTTCGAGGTTCCTTCGTCCGTAAACGAGGGCACCTGTGAGCATCTACGGACAGGGCGCGCCAGCGGACTTCGCGCGCAGATACCATTAAGTCCCTCTCGTAGCTCTGGTTCGGCTGAAGTTGCAAACTCGGCGTGTCAAGGTTCCGCCACTCGACTGCTGTGCGGGGTCGCGGCGACGCAGACGAAGAGTGGCGATCTTGTTGCCAAAAACCGTCACGCTGGATCGAAGTCATCGGCGCCACGTGTGATCGAAAGTGGCTGCCAGCGGTCGACCGCTGCGTTGGCCCCGCGCGGTTCGTCGGCCGCGCGCGGACGGCATACACGAAGCGCGAAGGGACGCTCGCCCCACGCGATCGTTTCTTCGGCCGCGCCGGCGGCTCGCTCGAACAGACCGAGTACGGTCGATGGCAATACTTCACCGAGGCTTCCCCGTCCGGGCCTCATGAGCCCGCTTCGAAGCGTGGACGCCAGATAGAGCCGGTCCCGAGCGCGCGTCACCGCGACGTACAAGAGCCGTTTCGTTTCTTCCAGCTCACGCGCCCGTTCGTCCTCATCCGTGTCCGAATCGAACGCGCCGATCGACACCGATGCCTCGTCTTCCGCGCCGGCGACGCGAATCGGCTGACGCGGACCGCCCGCGCCCTTCCCGAGGTTGACCACGAAAACCACCGGAAACTCGAGACCCTTTGCCGCGTGAACGGTCATCAGGTTGACCGCGTCGAGCGCCTCGACGATGGCGTTCGGCTCGTCGGCGGCTGACAGGGCGTCGAGATAGTTGGCGAACCGGGAGAGCGTTGCGTAGCCGCGGTTCTGGATGCGGCGCGCGAGCCCGCGCATCTTCTTCAGATTCTCGCGAGCCTGCGCGTGGCGAGGGCCGGCGAGCTCGGCTTCGTAGGCCGATTCGGTCAGGACACGCTCGAAGAGCTCGGCCGGCGGCAGAACGTCCACGAGCGCCAGCCACCGGGCAACGTGCGGCCGCGCGAACTCGAGCATGTTCCGGTCTTCGTCATCGAGTGCACTCACAGGCGGCGGCCCGGGATCGATCAGGGCCGCCGACAGTCCAGGTGCAAGGTGGACGAGTGCCGCGTCGGACAGTCTGATGAAGCGCGAGCGCAGAAAGGCCGCCGCGCGGAGGTCCGACATCGGTTCGGCCAGGAACCTCAGGAGGGCGGACGCATCCTTGATCTCGTCGGCGTCGAAGAAGCCGAGCCCCTTATAGACGTAGGAAGGAAGCCCCACCCGCTCGAGCGCGCGCTCGAACTCGCGATGGCTGGCCCGGGAACGGAAAAGAATCGCCACGTCCTTCGGCGTCGGCGGCCGCGCAATGCCTGTCGCGCGGTCGCGGACCGTCTCCTCGCGCAGAACCCGCAGGATCTCGGCCGCCACCGCGTCCGCGCAGACGTCCGGGTCGTCCGCAGCGGCGATGCCCAGCACCGGCTGGTCGGATGGCGCACTCGTGCCGGCGTCGACCGGGAACCGATCGCGGTGGTCGTAGCGAAACGCGTCAGACCGTTCGGGCAGGGTCGGTACGACCGAGAACACGACGTTCACGAAGGCGAGCAGCTCGGGAAGCGCGCGGTAGCTCGTAGCGATCGATCGTCGTGCGTCGCGATCCGGCCTGAGCGACTCGATGTAGCGCGCCGCCTCGTCGAGCACCGCGATTTCTGCCTCGCGGAACCGGTAAATCGACTGCTTGCGGTCGCCGACGACGAAGATGGACGGTTGCAGTGGCGCGTCGTGCGAGACGAGACCGAAGCCTTCACCCCACGCCTGCACGAGCCGGGAAACGAGCTCCCATTGCGCCCGGCTCGTATCCTGGAGCTCGTCGACGAGGACGTGATGGTAGCGCGCCTCGAGCCGGAACCGACTCTGTGCGAACTCGTCCATCTGCCGGAGCAGCAGGAGCGCGCGCTCGAGGACATCTGAAAAATCGAGCGCCGACCGCTCGTCGAGCGCGCGTCGGAATTGCGCTTCGGCAATGGCGAACACGCGCCGCACGCCGCGCGCGAGAACGACGTTGAGGTCACGGTCGAAGGCATAGAGCGCCTCGTTCACCCGCGGCCCGCAGGCGGCCACCTGATCGCGGTGCCTCCGCCAGGCATCGGCCGACGCGCACTCCTCCGCACGGTACGGCTGGATCGTGCCTCCCGATTTGCGCGGTTCGTCGTTCAGCGTGAGGAAGTGGTCACGAACCCGGTCCATGAGCGCCCGCACCGCCGCGTGATCCGTGGGCGATATCGACTGTAGACGTCGCAGCGCCTCGGCAAGCAGGTGAAACCGAGGATGTCGGACAGGCCCGCAGGCCAGAAAGCGTTGGAGACCGCCGTCGAGTCCGGCCAGAGCATGGGCCAGCCGCTCGAGGCCGAGGCGGCAGGCTTCGTCGGCCGTCATGTTCCTCGGCCCGCGCTCCAGGAAACGGGCGAGCGCCGGCCGAGCGACGAGCCGCCGCTGCAGCAAATGCGCTATCCCCTGGCGCAGGCGAATCGACCCGAGCTGCGCCATCAGGAGCGACACGTCTTCGTCGCGTGCCGACTGCGCCGACACGATCCGAAGCGTCCGATCGACGGCCTCTTCCACGAGACGGGGCACTTCGGTCTCGTCAGCCATCGTGAAGCCGGGGTCGACGTCGGCTTCGAGCGGAAACTCGCGCAGCAGGGACAGGCAGAACGCATCAATCGTGCTGATCGAGATGTCGGCGAGCCGATCGCGGAGCGCGAGCCATCGCGACCGGTCGTCCGCGGAGAGCGAGGACGCCTTCTTGAGCTCACCGACGATGCGATCGCGCATCTCGGTTGCCGCTTTCCTCGTGAATGTGATCGCCAGGATGTTCGAGGGGTCGACGCCAGCCTTCAGGAGGTTCAGATACCGGTTGACCAGCACCGTCGTCTTCCCCGTGCCGGCCGAGGCTTCGAGGACGACGTTGCGGGAAGGATCGACGGCGAAAGCGCGCGCCTCTGCATCCGGTTCGATTGCGCTCACCGCGAGCGGTTCGACGGGGCTGAAGAGATCGAGCTGCTTACTCATCGCCGACGTAGTCCTTCCGGCAGACCGAGGGGAATGCGCAGAACCGGCACATGAAGGGCTCGTCCGGCGTAACGGGGAACTCGCCTCGTTCAATCGCCTCGACGGTGTCGAGAAAGAGCGCCTGGCCGCTCTCGATGGCCTCGGCAACCTTGCCTTCGTCTCCCTGGCGTCCACCGAGCCGTACGAAGCCCTGACGCTCGCCGAATGCGACGTAGCCCGCTTCGGCAAGACGCCACTCTCCGCCCCGCTCTTTCGCAAGAGCCTGCGTCGCGGCCGCGGCATAAATCGGAAGCTGCAGCGCACGCCGTGAGGCCGGCGCCTTCCGGAGCTTGTAATCGATGACGCGGATCGACCGATCCGGAAGCACGTCGATGCGATCCGCCTTCCCTCTCAGCTGCACCTCGCCGCTTCGCGCGCCGCTCCTGATCATGAACCGCCCTTCGAGACGGTGCTCCAGCAGCCGCTCGACGATCGGCGTTCGCCGTTCGAGCTCGAAGGCGAAGGCGCGCTCGGCGAGTCCCGACGCCGCAGCCGATCCGAGGAGGTGATTGCGCTCGAGCCCGCGATCCGCTTCCGGCAGCGTTTCGAGGCGGGCCTCGGCGATGCGTCTGAACTCTTCGACGGCCGCCGTCAGGTTGTCCACGGTGATGGCGCCGCGGCCGGACTGCTGCCACCTCGCGAAAAACTCGCGCAGGACTTCGTGGACGAACAGGCCACGCTCGAGGCTCGTCAGTCCGGCCTGTTCTTCCCGTTCTTCCTGGAGATCGAGAACGTTGGCGGCGTAGTACTTGAACGGACAGGCGAGATACTGCTCGACGGCGCTGACCGAATGGCTGTCGGGCGCATACGAGCCGACCGACCCATGGTAGCGGCGATCCGATGCCGGCGTCCGGGAGCGGCGTGCCGCCAGCCACTCACCGGCCGCTCCCGTCACGACCTGCCCGAGGACGTCGGCGTCAATCTCTGCCGAGTCGGTGAGCGCCTCGTGGACAAACACGCGTCCCGGCGCGATTGGATCCTCTGCGACGACACGCAACCGGGCTCCGTCGATCTCCTCCACGAACGCCGACAGGGCGACGAGCCCGTCGTCTTCGAGCATGAACGCGGACGCGGATACGCGCGCAGACGGCAGCTGAAGAAGATCCGCGAACGCCGCGCGGGCTGCCGCCAGCCGATCGGCTTCGGGCGTCCAGCCAAGCTGGTTCAACAGAGAGGACGGATAGAAGATGCTGCGCGAGGACCGATCGGGCCAGTCGGACTCGACGAGCCCGACGATTCGTATCTCGTCGAAATCACCATAGCGCGCGGCCGCGGCATCGGTCAGCTGGATGCCGGCGTCGCCCACCCGCGGCGAGAACGTCTGTGATTCGATCCAGCGCCGGATGGCGCCGGCGAGCTCCTCTGCGTCGAGCGCCGCGTTGTCGTGCCGCTCGTGGGCGCCGGCGAGCGCATCGAGGGCGCCCAGGATGGCCTGCCGGGCCCGCAGGCGCCGCTCTTCAGCGACGGCGTCCGGCCCTGGCCGATCATGGGCCCTCAGGAAGGCAGCGATCGCGCGGATCTGATCGGCCGCTGTCGCCCCGTTGGCTACGGGATCCAGATCTCGCGCCGCTGCTATCAGCGCGCGGGCGGCCCGCGCAGGACCTGGTGACAGGCGCGCGGCGCTCGACTCGAGCGCCGCGCGGCCGCCGACGAACCTCGCGTCCATGAGCGCCCGGTCGAGCGCTGCGATGTCGAGCAGGCTAACGGGCTCGCCTTCGGCGGCGATGCGGAAGTGCGGCGACCGCAATAGCGCAACGCCTGCCGCGCGGGTATAGCCGCCGGTCACGAACGTGAGCACGAGGTCGATGGCCGCGCCGAACGGCTCGGCCGCGAGTGGCAGCTGGTCGAGCGCGCGCCACGCGACGCGGGCGTCTGCGAAGACGTTCCGCGCCAGATACAGGTACGGCAGCGGCCGCTGAAAAACGATGCCGATCCTGCTCGTCTTCGTCAGTCGCGCCTCACCGCTTCGCACGCGCCGCTTCACGTCGCGGACGAAGTCGGCGAGCTCTTCTTCACGATCGCGCGAAACGAAGACCCTGGAATCGCTCTTCGATGGCACCGCAAGCACCGGCTCGAGAGAATCCGCGGCGACCATCGCTTCCTCGATCCCCGGCAGCAAATCGTGGATGCGCTGGTGGAACCCTGTGGCCAGGATGCGTTCCGTGGCCACGACGTCGAGCTGCACGATCCCCTGCAGGCGCCCGAGCAGATCGATGTCCGCTACCCAGAGGCCGAAGGGGTCCGCAGTCTGGTCCGGAATCGTCGCGATGACGTGCCGATGCGGCTTGAAGTCCTCGGATGCCAAGGCGAGCCGCCTGAGGCCATGCTCGTCGACCATGCCGGTCTCGCCGGCGCGGCGCTCGTAGTCTCGGAACGCGGCCGCGAAGAACCTCGTTTGGGCGAGCAGCCTTGCAGCGCCGCGGTCGATCTCGGCGCTCGGCTCGAGGGCTTCGACCACCAGCCGCTCGAACGAGTCCAGAGTGCGCGCGCGGCGATGCAGCTCGTCGTAGAACGACAGCATTTCGCCGATGAGACCCGGCCGGAGCCGGAACGGAGGAGCAAGGCCATCCTCCGCCGCGGCACGCGCGGCACGACGCATCAGGACGTGACGGTCGAACTGGCCGAGAAGCGGCGGACCGCCGAGGCGCTCGTGAATCCTCGAATAGAGCTCGTCACGCGTGACGATGTGCGGCCGCCGCGGATCGCTGAACGCAGGACGAAGGAGCTCCGCCGAGGCGGCCGTTGGCACGATGACGGCGCAGTCGGCACCCGGGGATGGACCGGAAGAGGCGGCCTCGACGATGGCCCGCCGGAAGGAGCGGAGATCGGGGACGCGCAGGAGCGCAAAGCGACGGGGGCTGATCACCTCAATGCTGGCGGCTGAAGATAACGATCCAGCTCCTCTGCGACACGGTTGACGAGCAGCAGCGCGCCCGCGGCTGCAGACGACGCTTCCCAGGCCGTTTTCAGGTCTCCGGACTCGACGGCGCGCCGCCGCGAGCGGCTCGCGTTGACCGCGAGCTGCAGCACGTTAGCGGCGAGCGTGTGGACCGGCTCCATCTCGACCGGCGGTTTCAACATGGCGAGCTTGCCGACGGCAACGGCCAGCCGGCTCTCGAGGGTGTCGAGCCCTTTCGGTCCAGGCCCCGCGAGCGCGCGGATGTCCTCGAGCAGCGGTTTCGAACGCTCGAACGTCTGCAGGGCCGCACGAACGTTGCGGCGGTACTCGCGATACCCCTTGATACGCTCCTGCCATCGGTCCCGCGCCAGCCGCAGCCGGCGTGCCGACTCCAGCCGCTGGTCGAGACCGGCGAGAAGCGCGCTCATCTGGTTCGGCCGGCGCCGGCCCAGGCGGTCGTCATCGGCAAGCGCCTTTTTCACGATGCCTTCGACGCCCCGGACGTCCGCCTGCGACGCCCGCTCGTCGGCGCGTGCGAGCGAACGCCGTACGAGCGAGCCGTAACGCGCGTCCAGGTCGCGCTCGATCTCCAGCGCCGCGCTGGCCTTCGCGCGCGCAGCCTTGAGCCAGGCCTCGGGAGCACTCCGATCGCTGTCGAGCGACTTCGAAATCGCCTCGAGAAGCGTCATCCGTTCGGAGGCATCGGCCGAATGCTCCGCTGCGGCGAACGCCTGGTCCACGCTCTCGGCAAAGCTGGGCGCCGGCAGGAGCGGCACCACCGGGGGAGGCCCGATCGTGGCCACGAGGTTCAGCTCGAACCGGGGCTGCCCGTTGGCCACACGCAACTCCGACACGAGCTCGTCGAGCATCGCGGAAATCTGCGACACGTCGTAGGCCCGATAGCCATAGCTGCCCCGAGACCATTCCGCGACCACACTGCGGGTCTTTTCCGCGAGCTGAAGGCGCGCCGTGTCGTTGGGGGCGCCGGCTATCTGGTTGAGCGCCGACGCGACACTCGTGGTGAGCTTCGCGTAATCCGCTTCGCCGCGCGTGGAGGCGTACCGCGCCGCGCGCGCGGCGTCGGCGTAGCGCTCGGTCGCGGTCCAGTCGACGGCGGAGGCGGGCACGCTGACGAGCTCGAGCCGCGGGTCCGACGGCGTTCCGCCGAGCGGCATGGAGAAGACGACCTTGTCGGCAACCCGCGCGAACTCCCCGTAGCTCGCGAGCGCGGAACCGTCGGTCAGGAACACGCGGTAAAGAACGGCGTCGTCTGCCCTCGCCGCTCCGGACACCAGCGAGAACGCCAGCGCCAGCGCGGCAGGCGGGACCAACCGCCGCTTGAGTAAGCGTGGCATCGATAGGCCGGTCCCTAAGTGTGCCACGGCGCGCGCGCGCCGCTCAAGGCTGTGGAAATCATGTGGAAGAAGAGTGGAAGCGCTGTGGAGCATCCGACATAACATTTTTTTTTCATCACCAGCGCTGAATGGATCGCGCGATAAGCCCTGTGATTGTGCGCCTTCGCGTCTCCTTTCGCTTGATCTCGCGCGGCGGCCCGCTAGAATTGCGCGTCCGTCATACTGGCGTTTCGTTCTTGTCGTGACTGTCTACCGCTTCGAAGAAAACATCAACGGCCGTGACTACCGCATCGAAGTCTCTGCGGTTTCGGCCGGCCAGTGGCGCGCCGAGCTTGCGCGGGTGCCCGGAGGCTCCTGCGCCCTGATGCCGTTCTACGGCGCCACGCCCCAGGAGGCGGCAAGGCTGCTCGCAGACTGGCTCGGTCGCGCGCACCGCGCCGCCTTCAAGCCCTCGTGAGGCCGTTCGTTCTGGCGGCGCTCGTTGCCGCCGCCTGCGCCGCTCAGGCGCTGCAGCCCGCGCCGAAGCCGCAAGGCCCGGCCACGGCTGCCGCAAGCGCCGACGCGCCCCGGGTTCGGCTGATCGCCACGGGAGGCACGATCTCGAACCGCACGGGCAACCGGCTCACGGCAGAAGAGCTCGTCAACTCGGTGCCCGGTCTCGACCGCTACGTTCGCCCGGAGTTCGAACAGTTCGCGAACACGTCGAGCAGCGCCCTCACGCTCGACGAGTGGGTACGGCTCGCCCGCCGCATCAACGAGACCTTTAGTACAGACGCCGGGCTCACTGGCGTGGTCGTCACGAGCGGCACCGATACGCTCGAAGAGATTGCCTATTTTCTACACTTGACCGTGCGCCACGAGCGCCCCGTCGTGGTCACCGGCTCGATGAGGAACCCGAACACGATCGGCTACGAGGGTCCCGCCAACCTGCTCGCGTCGTTCCGCGCCGCCGCCGATCCAGCCTCGAAAGGCCGCGGCGTCCTGGTCGTTCTGAACGACGAGATCAACTCGGCGCGTGAAGTCACCAAAACCGACGCGCTGCGGCTCCAGACGTTTCAGACGCGCGGATATGGCGTGCTCGGGGTTGTGGACTCCGACGGTGTCTCGTACTACCGCAACGTGACCCGGCGCCACACGGCGGCGAGCGAGTTCGACGTCAGAAGCGCCGGCAAGCTGCCGCGCGTGGACGTCATCATGACGTATCAAGGTGCGCCGGGCGACCTGATCAAGGCGGCGGTAGACAACGGCGCGAAGGGAATCGTGATCGCGTCGGCTGGCGCCGGAGCAACGAGCGGCACGCAAGGCGACGGCATCAGGAACGCACTCGGCAAGCAGGTCTTCGTCGTCACCAGCACCCGAACGGGGTCGGGGCGAATCGCGCCGAGACGCGGCGGCTTCGGGCCGGGAGGCGCGGCGGACGACCCGGGGCGGGCGTATCGGATCAGCGCGGACGATCTCGCTCCGGTCAAGGCGCGCATCCTGCTGATGCTGGCGATCGCGACGACGAAGGAGCCTGCGGAAGTGCAGAGGATGTTTACCGAGTATTGAGACGAGCCTAAAGGCTCATGCCACGCGTTCAGCCGGCGCTGTCGAACGCCTTTCGAATCCAGCCCACGAGCTCGGCGTCGACCTCGCCCGGCTCGCCGACACGCACCTTGTACTGGCACATCCCGCCGGGCGACTGCGCGACGAGCCGCGACGTCGCGGGAACGTCCTTCATGTTCAGTCCAACCTCGACGCGCGTGTTCGTCGCCGGCCCGATCATCGCGAACTGCTTCTTGCGGCGCAGGCTGACGTAGCCTTTCTTTGGCGCAATCTCGAACCCGCCGAAGCGGTGGATGGCGGTCATGAGCTTGTCGTGGATCGGCCTGAGCGACGCTTTCGGGCCGGTATAAATCTCTCCCAGCAGGTCGTCGACGCCCTTCCCTGCTGCATCGGCGGCCGACTGGCCGTCGGATTTCAGGACGTGGTGGACGAGCAGGTTAGCGTCGCCGTGCCCGATGCCGAGCTCGCGCTTGAGCATGTCTCGGAGCTCGCCGTGCTTCGACAAGCCGCTCGATCGAACGATTTTCGCGAGCGCGTCGAGCGACTTACCGGTGCGTTTCTCGATGTTCGCAAGCTGTGTGGCGACCGCCTTGTCCACGGAGACCTCCTGTCCCGACGGAAGGATAGGCGAAGCCGGATAGCGTCTCTTGCAGATAATTTACCTGAGGTCATTCCTGTCTCAAGGCGATTATGGGCGCGACGCTCGCCGCACGCCTGGCTGGCACCCAGCAGGCGATCCCGGCCACGAAGAGCAGGATCGCCGGGACGCCCGCGAACACGGCTACGTCGATTGATCCACCCACGAAATCCATCGCGATTGCGAAGGCAACGGCCCAGCCCACCAGCGCGCCGAGTCCTATGACGCCGAGCGTCTCGCGAACGAATTGCCCGACGACGCGTCTCGCGGTGGCGCCCAGTGCGAGGCGCACACCAATCTCGGTCGTCCGGAGGGAGACGCTGTACGCGACGACCGCGTAGATCCCGATCGCCGCAAGTATGAGCAGCAGCGGTCCGAGCACGGCGAACATCTGCGCCGGAATGCGGCGGAAGATCAGGTTCGTCTCGACGTGGTCCGTGAGCGGGCGAACGTTGAACAGCGGCAGTTCAGGATCGAGCTCGCGGACGACGCGGCGCACGTCGGCAGAGACGGCTGCCTCGGCCCCGCCCCGAACGCGAATGTGAATCTCGCCGCGAGGCAGAGGACTGTCGCGGTACGAAAAGTAGATCGCCGGCGTGGGCGGCTCGCCGAACGCGTTGTAGAGCGAATTGCGCGCGACGCCGATGATGAAGTAGTTGCGGCCTCGCGCCTCCAGCCGGCGGCCGAGCGCCGACTCCATCGACGGGCTGCCAATGTACCGCTCGACGAATGCTTCGTTCACGATTGCCTGTGGCGGCGCGCCGGGATCGGCGAGGTCGGCGAAGTCCGTGCCGGCGCGCATGGGAATGTCCATGACCTTGAAGTAACCCGGCGTGACCGTGTTGGTGAGCGCCTCGTCGAGCTCGCCATCCGTTCGCGCTCTTCCTTCGAGCGTGAGCACGCGCGACGGAAGTCCGTGGATGTCCAGCGGTACCGCTGCTCCGATTGCTGCCGACTCGATCGCCGGCAAGGCGCGCATGCGCTCGAGGAGCCGCTCGGCGAGGGTCCGCGTGAGAGCAGGGTCGGCGGTACGGCCCGCGAGGTCGTAGGCCGCCAGCAGGACCCCTTCGCGCCGGAAGCCTGGATCCGTGGCGCGCGTCTCCAGGAAGTTCCTGAAGAAGAGTCCTGCCACGATCAAGACCACGAGCGCGAGGCCAACCTGCACGGCCATCAGCGCGTTGCGCATGCGGCTGCGGCCGGCGCTCCTCGCTCCCGATCGGAGCGCCGCGTGCGGATCGAGCTTCGCGAGCTGTATCGCCGGAGCGGCGCCGATGATCACGCCACAGCCCACGCCAAGCAGGATCGCGAAGAGGAGGGTGAGGCCGTCTACGCTCGTCTGGAATCGAATCGGCAGTCCCGTCAGGGGCAGGAGAAGCAGCGCACGCGTGCCCCAGACGGCGGCGGCGGCCCCAAGCGCGGCGCCGATCACCGCAAGCAGAATGTTTTCGCCGAGAAGCAGGCTCGCAATTTGCCACGGCTGCGCGCCGAGTGCCAGACGAATGCCCATTTCCTGATGCCGCGCGCTGGCTCGGGCCAGCATCAGATTCGCGGCATTTCCGCACACGGCGAGAAGCAGGAGCAGCATGACCGCCTGCAGGATCGCCAGCGCCGCCGTGAGCATCCGCTGCGGGCCGCGCGGCGATTGCCAGAACGCCAGCACTTCGCCGCGCACGCTTCGATTGGAGTCGGGGTAGGCCTGCGCCAGGCGACTCATCACCGCGTCGAGCTCACCCTGGGCGCTCTCGTCCGTTGCCGAAGGCTGAAGTCTCCCCATCACCGAGTAACCGCGAATGCCCCGGCTATCGAGCTCCTTCGATCCGTTCACGACAACAGGAGCGAGCGTGGCGGGAAGCCAGATATGGAAATCCAGGCCGAGCACCGTGCCCTGGAACTCGGACGGCGTCACTCCAACGATCGTCAGGTCGCTGCCATTCACGCGGACGGGCCGGCCCAGCACATCCGGCGCACCGCCAAACCGCGACTGCCACAGCCCATGCGAGATCACGGCAACCGGCTCCGCTCCGGGACGCGTGACCTCGTCGCGGCGGAGAAAGCGACCCAACGCCGGCTTCACGGCGAGAGCGCTGAAGTAGTTATCCGATATCAGGAGACCGAAGATGCGCTCGACCCGGCCTGGCTCTCCCACATACAGGGGTACCATCCGAAACGCGAGCAGCTCGCGAAACGAGCGCAGACTGTCCCGCAGATCCTGATACTCGCGCCACGAGGTGCCCGGATAGAGACCCGCTTCGCTCCGCGGCTCCAACAGTCTGAAGCTGGCCCCGCCCGGCACTCCGGGAAGCGGCCGCAGGAGCCGGGCCTGCATCCACGAGAAGACGACCGTATTGATGCCGATCCCCGCGCCGAGCGAGATGACGACCACCGCCGCGAGGACGGGCATTCGGGCAATTGTGCGGAGCGCGTGGCGCATTACTTTTCCTTGCGCCGTTCGGCGGTCCACTTCATATCGCCGCGTTCGGAGGAAAGATACCCCGCCATCGTCCCGTCGTCTTTGAGCGCGCCGTTCAGCGTCATCTGCGGCGAATCGGAATCGGTCGTCGCGAGTGTCAGCTTTCCGTCGGCGAGCTCCCCTTCGAGGCGGACCTCTCCATGGGGAGTCGCGAGCGTACCGGAGATCTTCCTGCCGTCCTGCCTGAGTTCGAGACCCATCGGTGTGTCGCCATGCGGCGTATTGACAGACAGAGTCCACTTGCCGGCGACGGTCGATGCCGCTTTCTGAGCGGCAACGCCGGCTGTGAGCGCACACGCGGCCGCGACGGCCGCGGCAACCTGGAGAGTCCTGCTAACCATCATGTTCTCCTCTGAATCAGTGAATGCTTCGCCTTATCGTCCGTGCATCGCCGAAAACCAGTCGTTCAGCCATCCGCCGGCTTCCCGACGCGCCGCGAAAGCCGTCACGATCAGCGCGACGACAATGAACAGGATGACGAGAGTGGTTCGCCTTCGCGGGTGCATGCCGCCACCTCCGGGGCCACTTTATGGGTGGGGGGCTGAACCGCCCGTGAACGCGCCGTTCAGGCGCGGTTCAGCCGCGTGTGCGCTATAACGACGACTGGGAGAGACCAGATTGCGGGTGCTCGTGGTCGAAGACGAGAGCCGGCTGTCGCAGCGGCTCGCAAGCGCGCTCGTGGACGCCGGCTATGCGGTCGACTGCGCGGCCGACGGCCGGCGGGCCGATTTCCTCGCGCAAACGGAACAGTACGACGCCGTGCTCCTGGACCTCGGTCTGCCGAAGGTCGACGGCCTTACCGTGCTTCGGCGATGGCGCGAGGCGGGCCTGGCCGTCCCGGTGCTGGTTCTGACCGCCCGCGGCAGCTGGCACGAAAAAGTGCTGGGGATCGACAGCGGCGCGGATGACTACGTCGCGAAGCCGTTCCGGATCGAAGAGGTTCTGGCCAGGCTCCGGGCGCTCATCCGCCGCGCGAGCGGACAGGTGACGCCGCAACTGCGCGCCGGTCGCGTCCTGCTCGATCCCCGCGCAGCAAAGGTGACCCGCGACGGCGTCCCGGTGAAGCTCACCAGCCACGAGTTTCGAGTACTGTCGTACCTGATGCACCACCGTGGACGCGTCGTCTCGCAACGCGAGCTCAGCGAGCACATCTACTCGCAGGATCTCGACCGCGACTCCAACACGGTGGAAGTGTTCGTCGCCCGCCTGCGGAGAAAACTGGGACCGTCGCTGATCGAAACCGTTCGGGGTCTCGGCTACCGGATCGAGGCCGAGCGATGAGAGCGATTCGATCGCTGCGCGCGTCGCTGTTCCTGGGCGCAGTCCTGTGGACGGCGGGCCTCTTCGCCGCCGCGGTCATCATCTCGACGGCAATTCTTCTTCGCAGCCCAAGGTACCCTCGCATCCTCCACGGCACCGCCGCGACGCACGGCACCTGGATGGCGATCTTCGCTCTGGCCTGTATGGGCGGCGGCCTCGCGCTCGTGCGCAGCGGCCTCACACCAATCAATCGGCTCCGTGCCCGCCTGTCGGCCGTCCACGAAGGCCGCGAAACGCGCGTGGAAGGCACGTATCCCGCAGAGGTGCAGCCGCTCGTCAACGACCTGAACGCGCTGCTCAACGACCGCGAGAAACGCGTCGCGCGCGCCCTCGCCAAGGCGGGCGATCTCGCGCACGGCCTGAAAACCCCGCTCGCCGTGCTCTCGCAGGAGGGCGAACATGCGGAGACGGACGGGCACGGTGAACTGGCTGCCGTCATCAATCAGCAGGTCGCGCGCATGCGCCGCCAGATCGACTATCACCTCGCGCACGCGCGAGCGGCGGCCTCCGGGTCGTCACCGCGAGCGCGCTCCTCGGTCCGGGAATCGGCCGAAGCGCTCTCGCGGACGCTCGATCGCCTGCACGCGGGCCGAGGGCTGGCGATCGATCTTCGCGTCGGGCCGGAACACGCCGTGCGCGCGCGGCGCGAAGACCTCGACGAGATGCTGGGCAATCTGCTGGACAACGCCTGCAAATGGGCCCGTTCCCGCGTCACGCTCGCATCGTCGGCGAGCGACAGCTCGGTCATTCTCACCGTTGACGACGATGGTCCCGGAGTCGCGCGGTCGATGCGCGACGCCGTCCTGCAGCGCGGCATGCGCGCCGACGAGGCTGCTCCCGGTTCGGGGTTGGGTCTCGCCATCGTCCGGGATCTGGCGGAGCTGCACCAGGGGTCGATCGCGCTCGATCGATCGCCGATGGGCGGTCTGCGCGCGACTCTCACGCTCCCGGCAGCGCTCCCGGCCGAGTCGAACTCGTGCAATTGACATGCTGCATTCGCAGCGCATATGCTGCGTTCGTAGCACTTAACCGCGAGGAGCCGACAGGCGGATGCCCAGCCCCCGTCCAGAAAAACTGAGCCGACGCGAACGCGAGATCATGGATGCCATCTTCGCGTCGCCGGAAGAATCATCGGCCGGGGACATTCGTCAGCGGCTCACCGATCCGCCGAGCTATTCAGCCGTACGCGCGATGCTCGCCAAGCTCGAAGCGAAGGGCTACATCCGGCATCGCGAAGAAGGCCTTCGCTACCTTTATTCACCGACGACGCCGCGCGGTGCGGCTCGTCGGGCGGCGCTGCAGCAGCTCGTGCGCGTGTTCTTCGGCGGGTCTCCGGGACAGACCGTGACGGCATTGCTCAAGCACGAAGACTGGACGGATGACGAGCTCGATACGCTGAGCGACGAGATCAAGCGCGTCCGCGGAGAGAGGACACGCAGATGATGGAGATGTTGATACTCGCGAAGGTCACGCTCGCGGCGGCGGCAGGCCTGACCGCCGTCCGGCTCGCCCACCGGTCGCGGGCGTCGGTTCGCCATCTCCTTCTGGCGGCAACGATGGCGGCCTTCGTCGCAATTCCGGTCGCGGCCGCGATCGCTCCCTCGATGGTGTTCGAGCTCCCGGTCGTGCGCCATGACGCGCCCGCGCCGACGCGCCAGTCAGCCGCACCTCGACCGAGCGCGGTCGAAGGGCGCGTGCAGGCTGCTTCGCCGTCCACGGGGACGAGCCTGCGCCTGCCGACACTGACGCAAGTGGCGTGGACACTCTGGGCTGGCGTCGCGCTCGTGCTCCTGGCACGACTCGGTGTCGCCTTCGCGCGTCTGCACGCGATCCGACGCTGCGGCCTCCCATGGCTCGAGGGCGCTGACCTTGTCGGTCGGCTGGCTCGCGAGGCCGGCGTGAGCCCGGTCGAGCTCCTTGTTCACGAGGATATCGCGGCGCCGCTGACGTGCGGTTTCAGCCGCCCATGCATCCTGCTCCCCAGCGAGGCGCAGCACTGGAACGATTCCGACCTGCGTCGCGCGCTCGTCCACGAGCTCGAACACGTGCGCCGCAGCGACTGGGCAATCCAGCTCGCGGCGCGCGCGGCCTGTGCCCTTTACTGGTTCCATCCGCTCGCGTGGGTCACCTGGCGCCGGTTGTGCCTCGAAGCGGAACGGGCGTGCGACGATGCCGTGCTGGAGACGGGCGAGCGGACGGACTATGCCGAGCAGCTCGTGCAGCTCGCGCGGCGGCTGTCCGCAGGCGCCGCGCAGCCCGCCCTCGGCATGGCGAACCGGAGTGACCTGTCCGCGCGGGTTACGGCGCTCTTGAACGAGAGCCAGCGTCGCGGCCGGGCGGGACTCGTGCGCGCCGCCGGCATCTTGTTGGCGGCCACTGCGGTCACTCTGGCAATAGCGCCGCTCACCGCCGTCGTCGTACAGGTCGACCCGGCCGAGGCGTCGAACCAGCGGTCGGGCTCGTCTGGCCCGGCTGAGGATGTTGAGGATGATGACGCCTCACTTACCGTCCTCGACCATCGTCTGTATGCGGCTGCCGCTCTGGGAAACGTGGCGCGCATCACGCGATTGGTCGAGGCAGGAGCGAACGTCAACGCCGTGATTCTGGGTGACGGCTCTCCGCTCATCGCGGCGGCGCGCGAGGGACACTTCGAGGCCGCCCGGGCGCTGCTTGGCCGCGGCGCCAATCCAAACGTCGCGGTGCCTGGCGACGGGAATCCGCTCATCATGGCCGCGCGCGAAGGACACGCGGACATCGTCGAGTTGCTCCTGGACCAGGGAGCCGACATCGATGAAATCGTTTCAGGCGACGAGAATGCGCTGATTCAGGCCAGCGGCCGTGGCCACCTCGAGGTCGTAAAGCTCCTGGTCGAGCGCGGCGCCGACGTCAACCAGCGAGCCTGGGCCGACAGAGCCTTCGAGCGGCCGAGCGGCGAGTGGCGGACGCCGCTGAGCATGGCGCGCCGGGGTAACCATCAGACTGTTGTCGAATTTCTGCTGTCTTCCGGGGCCCAAAAGTAGCTCGACTGCTCCTGGCTGGTCCGTTAGGGCTCGGCTACCTCAGCCGTAGCGACATTTCTGCACCCGAAAAGGCGTCCCAGGCGTCAAATGACTAAAAGGGGGCGCAGAAGCCATGGCCAAGCGACCGGCGTCCGGTGTTGTCTGCCCGAGATGCGGGGTTCCGAGCGCGCGCGTCATTGGGCGTTCGGAGGCGTTTTCGGTCCTTTACCTGCGCTGCGACGACTGCGGCCGCACGTCTGTGAGTCCAGACTAAGGACCCGCCCGAAGCAGCCGCAGGGTTCGCGAAGCACGGCGGCGCCAGCTATAGTGCGCCGCATGACCCACCATCGATCGATCCACGCAGCTAATCTGCCGAAGCCCGTCGGCCCGTACTCGCCGGGGATGGGCTTCGACCGCCTCGTCTTCGTGTCTGGCCAGGGCGCGACGGTTCCGGCAACCGGCCGCCTGGCCGGCGCCGACGTCGGGATCCAGACGGAGCAGTGCCTGAGAAACGTCCAGGCAATTCTCGAGGCGGCCGGATCCAGCCTCCAGCACGTCCTGCGATGCGGCGTCTTCCTCATCGACATCGGCGAGTTCCAGCAGATGAACGCCGTCTACGAACGGATGTTCGGCCATCACCGCCCGGCGCGGACGACGATTCAGGCTGCGGCGCTGCCGGGCGAGGGTCTGCGGGTCGAGATCGACTGCGTGGCTTACGTGCCGAACGCGTAGAGCGCGTTGCGAGTCCGGACGAGCAGCGTTCCGTCGGCCGGAACGGGCGTGGCGAACACTTCATCGTTCAGCGCGTTCACGGCGAGGATCTCCCACTGTGCCGCGGCCGAGACGACCGAGACCGTGCCGTCCTGGCTGACGAGCCAGACCTTGCCGTCGACGCCGATCGGCGATGCGAAGTACTTGTCGATCGCTCCCTTCAACCGGCCCTGCTTCAGGACGTCGCCGGTCTTCGGATCGAAGGAGATGAGGATGCCGCTGTCGTTCACCATGAAAAGGACATTTCGATAGAGAAGCGTTGACGGCACCTGCGGGACGGGGCGGCGGTACTTCCAGCGAACGGCCTGCGCGGTGGTATCGCCCTGCCCGCCCAGCCGGATTGCAAGCAGGCCGTTTTCGGAACCGAGCATCGCGCGAAACACGTCCCACTCCGCCGCGTTCAGCTTCCCGTCTCGATTGCCGTCGAACGCGTCGTAGCCGTACTTGGCACCCAGAATGCGATCCATCGGCTCGCCGCCCGTTACTTCGTCGCGCCCGACGAAGCCGTCACCGTTTGTGTCGTAGCGCTTGAGGCCCTCTTCGAACGGAACGGTCAGGATCTGCTGTCCCGCCTGGTTCTGGGGGAAGCCCCAGCCGTTGATGTAGAGCGTGTCGGCGTCGAGGCTCGCCACCGACTTCATCTCGCACGCGAGACCGCGCACCCACCAGACTTTCGACCCATCCTTCACGGCATACGCCGTCAGTTGAAACGACTCGGGCACGATGACCTGCGTTCCACCGGACGCCGGACGATAGATCGTCGGCGTGGAGTAGCCGGAGATGACGTGAGGGCGGGCGACCTTCCACCGCTCTTTGCCGGTCGCCTGCTCGACGGCGAGGAGATACGAGTCGGTGTCCTGATCGACTGCGAGCAGGAGCAGGTCCTCCACGAGAATCGGCGACGCGCCGAAGCCGTAGAACATGTTGAACGGCCCGAGCGGGAGGCGCCAGCGCTCTCTGCCGTCCGGGCTGAAGCTGATCAGGCCGAAATCCTGGAAGAACGCGTACACGTGGGTGCCATCGGTGACCGGGCTCGGCGACGCCGGGCCGTTGACGTTTTCCCGCCGGCCTTTCTGCGACCGCGGAACCTCACGCCGCCAGAGCTCCCGCCCCGAGGCGCGATCGAGCGCGATGACGAAGAGCTGATAGTTCTCCTTGTCGGGCGTGTGCGCCGTGAGAAAGATCTGTGAGTTGGTCACGATCGGCGACGAGTGGCCAGGCGGCAGCGGCGCCTTCCAGCGGACGCTCGTTTCCGGCCCGAACGTGACGGGGATGCCGGTGGCGTCCGAGACCCCCGTGCCGTTCGGACCGCGAAAACGAGTCCAGTTTTCTGAGGCGCCGGCCGAAACAGCCGACGCGATGAGCACTCCAAGAAGCGCGGCGATTCTCATGGTGTGTGACGGGGATCGTGACTCACATCGCCGTCACTTGCAACGCGCCTGTGATAGAACCCTTGTACGCGATGGCAGACCGGAAACCGCGGCTGGAAGTTGCCCCGCCGATCGAGCCGATGCTCGCGAAGCTCGCCGACGCGCTCCCGACCGGCGGCGCGTTTCTCTACGAGCCGAAGTGGGACGGGTTCCGCGCGATCGTGTTCCGATCCGGGTCCGACGTCTACATCCAGAGCCGCGATCTCCGGCCGCTCGACCGCTACTTTCCCGAGCTGCACGAGGCGCTCGCCACCGGCCTCCCGGAAGACTGCGTCGTCGACGGCGAGATCGTGATTGCGACGCGCCACGGCCTCGACTTCGACGCGCTCCAGCTGCGCCTGCACCCGGCCGCGTCACGCGTGGCAAAGCTCGCGAAAGAAACTCCGGCCTCCTTCGTCGCGTTTGACCTGATCGCCGTCGACGGCCGCGATCTTCGGGAGATGCCATTCGGCGGACGACGCGCGCTGCTCGAGCGGACGCTCGCAAAGGCCGGACCGCAGATTCACCTGACGCCGATGACCCGCGACTCGACGCTGGCGGCCGAATGGCTGGCGCGTTTCGAAGGCGCGGGCCTGGACGGCGTGATCGCGAAGCCGGAAGAAGGCACCTACGAGCCCGGCAAGCGCGCGATGATCAAAATCAAGCACGCGCGGACTGCCGACTGCGTCCTGGCCGGCTTTCGATGGCACAAGGGCGGCCGCAACGAGCGTATCGGCTCTCTGCTCCTCGGCCTGTATGACGACAGGCGCCGGCTGCATCACGTCGGCGTCACCTCCTCGTTCTCGTTGACGCGGCGCGCCGAGCTCGTGACGGAGCTCGCGCCGCTGCGCAAGAACGCGCTCGACAACCATCCCTGGCGCGAGTGGGCGGAGATCGACGCGGCTACGATGACTCGCATGCCCGGCGGACAGAGCCGCTGGAGCGCGGGCAAAGACCTGTCCTGGGAACCGCTCCGTATCGAGCGTGTGTGCGAAGTGAAATACGACCACATGCAGGGCGATCGGTTTCGACACGCAGCCGTCTTCCAGCGCTGGCGCCCTGATCGTCAGCCGAAGGATTGCCGCTACGACCAGCTCGAGGTCACGACTCCTTACGAGCTCGAGAAGGTTTTCGGGGCGACGGGCGTGCCTGGCTCGACCGCCGCGGCTCGGCGCGAGCCATAACCGCTCCCCAATCGTCGGGCTCGTCGTCGGGATCGAGTGCGCCTTGCGGCGGCCGCAGGTCGGCGGGAACGTTCTGCAGGTTCACGCGGATCCGGGTCCACGTGTGAAATCTCCCGCGCATCGAATCGACGAGGACGTCGGCGGGCTCGAGATGAGCCGCCGCATCCGGATGACGCGCCTTCCAGCGCTCGAGGCCGGCGAGCGCATCCTCCTTGCGTCTCGCGCGTCCGATCTCGACGAGCGGCCGGCTCGGCGTCCGGCGTCGTGACGGCTGAACGCGTGAAGGCTCACCAGGCTGTTTGCGATAGTGCGGTGGCCACGGAGCGTCGCCGAGCCCCTCGCGCTCGTGCCTCGACGACAAGTCCAGCAGACTGTCGAGCGAGCAGACGTGCGCGTCCATCGCCGCATGCGGGTCGCCAACCGTCGTAAAGCGCGCCGGCATCGTGTTCAGCGTAAAGTCTGCCGGTTCGCACTCATCGATCTCGTCCCACGCGATCGGCGCGGAGACTCGCGCGTCGGGCGTCGGCCGGACCGAATAGGCACCCGCGATCGTCCGATCCTTCGCGTTCTGGTTGTAGTCGAGGAAGACGCCGTGCCGCTCTTCCTTCCACCACTTGCTCGTCGCCAGCGACGGCGCGCGGCGCTCGACTTCACGAGCGAACGCGAGCGCGGCGCGGCGGACGTCGCCAAACTTCCACCGCTGCTCGATCCGAACGTACACATGGATGCCACGCGAACCCGACGTCTTCGGCCAGCCGACCAGCCCGAAATCCTCGAGAGTCGCGCGGACGACGCGTGCGACGTCGCGGAGCTGGGACCACCCGACTCCCGGTACAGGATCGAGATCGACCCGGAGCTCGTCGGGATGATCGAGATCGTCGGCGCGCACCGGATGCGGATGAAGCTCGAGACAGGCGAGGTTCGCCATCCACACCAGAGCCGCAGCGTCGCGCGGCACGACCTCCTCGGCCGTGCGCCCGGACGGAAACTGCAGCGCGACGACCTCGACCCACGGCGGCCGCGACCGCGGCGCGCGCTTCTGATAGAAGAACTCGCCATCGATGCCGTCCGGATACCGCACGAGTACGTTTGGACGGCCGCCCGCTCCGCGCAGCGCTCCATCGGCAACCACCAGGTAGTAGCGCGCGAGGTCGAGCTTCGTATGGCCCGCCTGCGGAAACAGCACCTTGCTCGGATTCGAGATCGTGATCTCGCGTCCGGCAACGGTCAGCCGCTCCTGCTCCGCTCTGCTCGCCACGACCCGACTCTATCAGGTTCAGTGAGGTAGGATTCGCACAATGGCCCTTCTCTTGATCGTGATGTCGTTCCTCGTCTCGAGCGTCGGCGGCGACACCTCGACCACGCGCTTCGCTACGTCAGCCGACGGCACGCGGCTGGCGTATGACGTGACCGGGCGCGGTCCCGCCATTCTGCTTCTGCACGGCGGCGGACAAGCGCGGCGCTCGTGGCACGATCTCGGTTATGTCAAGCGGCTGGCCACCGAGTTCACCGTCGTCACGATGGACCTGCGGGGCCATGGCGGGAGCGGCAAGCCGGAAGACACCAGAGCCTACGCTATCGACCGGCTCATCGAGGATGTGCTGGCGGTCGCCGACGCGGCCCAGGCGACGCGCTTTACGATCTGGGGCTTCTCGTACGGCGCGAACGTGGGTCGATACGCCGCGGTGCGCTCAAAGCGCGTCGAGTCGATGGTGTACATCGGTATTCCGTTCGGTGCGGCGGCCGATCCCACTTTCAGGACGTTCATCGTCGACATGCGGTCGAAATGGACGCCGGTCATAGAAGCGCACCGCAAGGGACAGTTCGACGTGCAGTCGTTGGCGGAAGCGGATCGCGCGACATGGCGGCGTGGTACCGTGCCTGTCTCGTTGGCGTGGCTGGGGGCGATGCTGGATTATCCGCCGGTCGAACCGGCGGACATGCCGTGTCCGACATTGTGGCTCGTTGGAACGTCTAACCAGGTCGCCATGCCCAGCGTCACAGCGTATAAGCCAAAGCTGGGCGGCACTCGTGTTTCACTCGCGCTTCTGGAAGGGCTGACGCATCCACAGGAAATCGAACGGATCGATCAGACGCTGCCCAGGGCGCTCGAGTTCACGCGCGGGCAACGTTAACGCGGCCTCTGGCAATCGACGCGACGATCGGCAGCCCCACGAATGGAATGTGGCCGACGAACTGAATCCACCAGCGGTGGTTGATTGTTGGGGGCCTCCGGGTAAAAACCGGAATGACGAGCAGCGACATCACCATCCAGATCGCCGGGCCGTACAGTGATGCCACCTTGAGCACGCCACGACGCGATCCGAGGAGACGCTGAATCCAAGGCAGTTGCGACACGACGTAGAGAAACAGCGCGGACCACGTGAAGGCCACGCCAAAGTGCATGAGGACGCCGGCGAGCGCCGTGGTGAGTCCTCCCTGGAACGCGTCGGGGCCGAGTAGAACGGCCGCGACGCCCTGAAAGAGGCGCGTCACGGTCGAACCGTATGCCGCAACGCTCAGCACGCTCGAAAAGAGCCCGTCGACAATTCCAGTCAGGAGCACTGCGCGAACCAACCGGGACAGTCCACCATGCTCGACCTGGAATGGCGACCGAGGATCAGTCATCCTCATAGAGTTTACGATGAAGAACACGGACACTCTTGCAGTCAGACCGGCGCACGAAGGCGAAGTCGATCACCTGGCGAGGCTGTGGTACGACGGATGGCAGGACGCCCACGCGCAGATCGTTCCGGCCGACCTGGCGCGGCTGCGCACGCTCGACAGTTTTCGCGAGCGGCTTCGCGCCGCCCTCGCGACGGTCCGCGTCGTCGGCGCACCGCCCTCCCCCGTCGGTTTCAGCATGGTCAAGGGGGACGAGCTCTATCAGCTTTACGTCGCCGCTCATTCACGCGGTTCGGGCGTTGCGGCGACGCTGATTGACGATGCGGAGGCGCGGCTGGCGAAAGCCGGAGTTCGAACCGCCTGGCTGGCGTGCGCGATTGGCAACGATCGAGCCGCGAGGTTCTACGAAAAGCGCGGGTGGCGCCGCGCCGGTACGATGATCAACCAGCTGGAAACCACAGCCGGGATCTATCCGCTCGAGGTCTGGCGGTACGAGAAATCACTCGCGTAGCGTCGTTTTATCTGCGTGCCAGCCCGTACCCGCCGATCGGCGCAGTCTCGACTCTGTTGCTGAAACCGGCGATGAGCGGCCTCGCCTTCGTGATCGCGGCCTGAACGGCCGGAAGGCCCAGCGAGGCCTTGTGGCCCGCCGCGTTGTCCCAGACTTCGGTGATCCAGAGGGCGTCGGCGTCCGCGGGATCGGTCGCAATCACGTAACTCAGGCAGCCGGGCATCGCCTGTGTAGAGTCTAGAAGTATCGCTGCGAGTGCATCGCGCTGCCCTGGCACCGCCGTCATTTTGCCGATCAGTCCATACATCGCGTTCTCCGCTGTTGGCGTACCGGTCGAGGACAGTCCGAGCGGGGCAATCGTCGCGGCGCCTGCCAGGCACAGGAAGGCCCGGCGCGGCATCCGCCCGCTCTTCATCCTTCTACTTTAACTGAGCGAGGTACACGGAACGGTCGCCCCGGCTTGAACACCGACAGCCAGGTCGCTACCGACAGTATGAGCACGTCGTAGGCGGCCGCGGCGATGAGTTGCGGTGTCATGTCGCCCCCGCCCTCGAGCATCGTATCCAGCGCAGGGCCTATCACGAAGCCTCCGACGAGCATCACCGACACGATTGAGAGCTGCTTGGCGACGACCCACGGGTAGCGGAACACGCCCCACCGGGTACCGAGGCCGAGAGCGATGCCGCTGAGGAGCGCGCCAAAGCTCAACGGGATCCCGAAGACGATGGCGAACATGTTCAGGACTCTGATCTGTTCGAGCTGCGCGCCTGGATCGCCGGCGCCGGCCGCGCGGATCGCGACCGCGAGGAAGCCGGCGGAATCTCCGAGCAGGCCGACGGACATGATGATGTGCGCGGTCAGCAACGCCTGACGCGCGCGCAGCGGCAGCGGACCCATAATACTTTAGACGATTCAACTATTGAATCGTTCATCAATCGGCATAATGCTGGCGGCGATGCCCGAACCAAGCGGATCCGTTCAGGAGCGCGTCTGGCGCGCGATGTTCGAGTTCCTCCTGCGTTCCGCGCCCCGGCGCACCGAGGCGTTGGCTCGACGGGGACTGACGCCGAACGATTCTCGCGCGCTGTTCAGTTTGGACCACGAGCACGGCCGGAGCATGCGTTCGCTGGCGGACGCTTGGGAATGCGATCCGTCGAACGCGACCTGGATCGTCGATCGTCTCGAGAAGCTCGGTCTCGCGGAACGGCGAGCGGCCCCGCACGATCGGCGCGTCAAACTGGTCGCGCTGACCCGCAAGGGACTGCGAGCCCGTTCGGCGTTGATGCTGGAATTCCATCGGCCGCCCGATGAACTGGCCGCCCTCTCCGTCGAGGATCTCGAGACGCTCGAGCGATTACTTTCGAAGCTTCCCGCGCCCGAACGGCGGGAACCCCCTTCGCGCACACGCGCCCGCCGCAGCTCGACGAAAAGAAGGTGACGCTCCCGTAGAGGTGATCTTGCATCGCGTGCGTCGACACGCACGCGGCACATCACAGGGAGGGACCCCATGATTCTTCGCATTGATCGGCTCGCGATCGAGCTGCCGTCGCCCGCGCATCCATCGCCGAACTCAGCGTCGGCGGTTTAAGAGCTGCTCGGAGGCAAGTTCGGCGAGATGTCGACTTTGATGAACTACACGTTTCAATCGTTCAACTTCCGAGGCAGCGACAAGCTGAAACCGTTCTACGATCTCATCGCCAACATCGCCGCGGAGGAGTACGGCCACATCGAGCTCGTCAGCCACACGATCAACATGCTCCTGACGGGATCCACTACACGCGGCAGCGATCCGTCAGATACGCCGCTCGAGGTCGCGACCGATGCACGCAACCAGTACCACTTCATCGCGAGCGGCCAGTGTGCCTGCCCGTCGATTCGATGGGCAATCCCTGGAACGGCAGCTACGTGTTTTCGAGCGGAAATCTGAAGCTCGACCTCTTGCATAACTTCTTCCTCGAATGCGGCGCCCGGGCGAACAAGATTCGCGTGTACGAGATGGTCGACGATCCGGTCGCGCGCGAGATGGTCGGCTACCTGCTGGTGCGCGGCGGCACCCATATCGTCGCGTATGCGAAGGCGCTCGAGGCGCTGTCGGGTGTCGACATCGGAAAGGTGCTGCCGATCCCTGATATCAGCAACAAGCGCTTTCCGGAAGCAAGGAAGCACGAAGCGAAAGGCCTGCATCAGGTGATGTAACCGATGAGCCTGGACGACTATCGTGGCATCTCCAAGATATGGAGAGGACCGCATCCGGAAGAGGATCCGAGCTTCGCGTCGTGGATGGTCCGCCGGAAGGCGGTGCGGTGCCGGTGCACCAGGAAGAGCCGCAGCTGACGTCCCCGATTGGGCCCGACGGCATCGATCAGGGCGTGCTGGCGGACGTCGCCAGTCGCCTCTTCGGCGCGAAGTCCCGTTCCTGACGCCGGACCGCCTCGCGGGCGATCGATTTGACATGGGCGCGCACCACAACCTACCTTGTTGGTGCGCGCTCAAAGGGCGCCCGCGGGTTCGCGCGAAGGGCCAAGCCAACTGTCATATCGTTCGATCGACGGCGTGTACACCGCCGTGCTGCCTGTTTGCGAACCACAGGCTGAAGCATGGAGTTCGTATGACGCCGAGCACGCTTCCCGATCGTCCGAATCTCGAACAACTCAAGAAACAGGCGAAGTCCCTGCTGTACGCCGCGAAGGCGCAGGATCCTGCAGCGCTTCAACGCTTCGCGTCGCTGCCAGCCTTCGCGCGCAAGTCTGGCACTGAACTGAGCGCGCTGGATCTGGCGCTGCACGACGCCCAATCGGTGATCGCGCGGGAGCACGGATTTGCTTCCTGGAACGCGCTCCGCGAGGAAGTGGAATCGCGAACGCTGTCCCTCGATGCCGCGGTCGACGAGTTCATCCGCTGCGCCACCGGTGGAGCGTCGGGCCGTGCTGAACGGCTGCTGGCGCGGCATCCGGCGATCGAGACGGCATCGATCTACACGGCATTGGTGCTCGGCGATGCCGCGTCCGTCGAGGCACGATTGCGAAGCCATCCGGAGGTCGCAACCCAGCCGGGAGGCCCGCAAGACTGGGAGCGACGCCGGCGTCTGGATGGACTCGTCGCGATCGCACGCCTCCTGTGCTCGCTCGGTGCGAACCCGAACGCCGAGTATCACTGGAACTGGCATCCTGAACTCCCGCGCACGGCTTTGTGGCGGCAGTCTGCGCGGTCAGGCACCGGCCGTTCGCGGAGGTCCTGCTCGAAGCGGGAGCCAACCCCACCGACGGCGTGACCGTCCACATTGCCGGCGGCGGCGGTAACATCCCGGCGCTCGAGCTGCTGCACCGCTTCGGCGTCGATGTAAACGGGATCCCGGGCGGCGTGCCGCCGCTGGCTTACATGATGTCCTGGGAACCGACCCGGCCGGACCTCGCTGGCTGCTCGAACACGGCGCCGACGCGAACCTCGCCTGGGGCCCGGACGGTGAAACGCCGCTCCACGCCGCGGCGCGGCGCTGGGACGTACCGATGGCGGAGTTGCTCGTGCAGCACGGCGCCGATCCGATGCGTCGGCGATCCGACGGATACACCCCACACACGCTGGCGGAACTCAACGGCAACCACGACGTCGCGATGAGGCTCCTCGCCTACGGTGCGAAGGACGAGCTCTCGACGCTCGACCGATTCGCTGCCGCCTGCGCGCGTGCCGATCGCACCGCCGCTGACGCGATGCTCACCAGCCGCCCAGGACTCCGTACAGAACTGCGTCCCGAGCATCACCTCATGACACATCGTCCGGCGGAAGCAGGCCGGGCCGACGTGCTCGAAACGATGCTCTCGTGCGGATTCGATCCGAACGCGTCAGACAAGGACAAGGTCACGCCGCTGCATCGCGCGGCGATGGCGGGCCATCCGGAGGCGGTGCGGCTTCTCCTGAAATTCGGCGCCGACGTCAATGCCCTTGACGGCATGTTCTCGGCGACGCCGCTCGTCTGGGCCGTCGAAGGACGCGGTCACGCGCAGGCCGGCGCCGACCACGTCTCCGTCGCACGCGAGGTGATCGCCGCGGGCTCTTCCCTCGAATGGACGCCACCGGAGGGCGCGCCGAACACGGAGCGAACCCTGGAGGGCCTGGTGGAGCTGCGGCGAGCCGCGTTCGGGGGATGAGTCAGGCGGGAGGGGTCGCCGCGTTCAGCTGGCGCGGCGCCTCCTATGCCTGCACGATCCGCTGCGTGCGGGCGAGTGTCGATCACGCGAGACAACACGCGCAGCCGCTCGCGGCCTTTGACACCGCCTCGGATGACGTAATGTTCTGCCGTGGTCACGTTCGCCGGGCCCATCTTATCGCGCGTTCTCTGGATATGATGAGCATCATCAACGGAGTTGAGAATGTACCGAATCCTCGTGTCAGTCGGGTTGACCGCGGCCGTCGCGGTATCCGGGCAGGTGCCGACATCAGAGCTGGCGAAGCCGCCGGCAGATGCGCGCCATTTCGTTATCCAGTCGACCGGCGGCAAGCATGGCGACTCGTGGACGTGGACCGCGCCGGACGGTACTCGTCACGGCCACGAGAGCATGAATCTGCGCGGTCAGGTGTTCGAGCTCGATTCGAGCGGCACCGCCGGCGGCGACGGCATGCCTTCGGCCATCACGATCCGTGGCGTGACGCCGACGGGAGATGCTGGAGAGACCTTCGCGATCAGCGGCGGGTCCGCGAAGTGGAAGAGCCCTGTCGACTCCGGCACGGCTAAGTACTCCGCTGCCGCTTTCTACCTGTCGCAGGGCGGACCGATCGACATGGCGGCGTGGTTCCTCGAGGCGCTGCTCGCGCGGCCTGACAAGTCGCTGGACCTGCTGCCGGGCGGCAAGGCGCGCGCAGCGAAGCTCATCGATCTCCAGGTCGGCACCGGCGCGACAGCACAGACCATTACTCTCTGGTCAATCACTGGCGTCAGCACCTCGCCGCTGCCAGTCTGGGCGGACTCCAAGAACAAGTTCTTTGCCCTCGCCGTCGGCCTCGCCTGGCTGCCGGTGGCCTACGCGAACGAACAGTCAAAAATCGAAAAGGCGCAGGCAGAAGCCATGGCGGCGCAGGCGCCAGGACTGGCGACGAGCCTGGTGAAAGTGCCGGCGGGACCTGTGGCGTTCACCGGCGTGCGCCTCTTTGACGCCGACGCCAGACGGTTTCTCACCGACCAGACGGTCGTCGTCGATAAGGGCGTCATCGCCGCAGTCGGCGCGCGCGGCGCAGTCACGATGCCGACTGGCGCGCAGGTCATCGATGGAAGCGGAAAGACCCTGATCCCGGGTCTCTGGGACTGCCACATGCACGTCGGCGACGACTACACCGGGCTGCAGGAGCTGTCGATGGGCGTGACCTCCGTGCGCGATCCGGGCAATGACGACGTGCGGACGATGGAGCGACTGAAGCGGGCGGCTGCGGGCGAGCTCTTGTCTCCGCACGTCTATCCTTCGTCGCTCATCGACGGCAAGGGAACCTACACGGCGCAGGTGGCCAACGTCGCGACGAGCGAGGCGGAAGCGGTCGCGCTCGTCAACAAGGCCAAGGCGAATGGCTTTACGGGCGTCAAGTTCTACGGCACCTTCAATCCCGCGTGGCTGCCGGCGAGCATCCGCGAGGCGCACAAGCTGGGATTGCACGTTCACGGCCACGTTCCGGCCGGCATGCGGCCGCTGGAGGCGATCAACGCGGGCTGGCCGCTGGAGGCGATCAACGCGGGCTACGACGAGATCACGCACATCAACTGGGTGATGATGCAGGCGATGCCCGACAGCGTGCTCAAGGTGTCGAACGGGATCATGCGCTTCGAGGGACCGGGTCGCTACGCGAAGGATGTCAACCTCGACGACCCCGCGATCACGGCGCTCGTCAGCGCGATGGCCAGCAAGAAGATCTATAGCGATCCAACGATGATCGCGTTCGAAGGCCTGTATGTGCCGGAGCAGGGCGATCTCTCGCCGTCGTACGCCCCCTTCGTCGGTACGCTGCCGCCGACGACGGAGCGCGGCTTCAGGACCGGCGGCTTCGCCGTCCCGAAGGATCTCACGCGCGCGGACTATCGCGCGAGCTGGGCGAAGATGGTCGAGCTCCTCGCGCGAATGCACAAAGCGGGAGTCCCGATCGTCGCAGGCACCGACGGTGCAGGAATCGAGATCGTGCACGAGCTCGAAATCTACGTGCAGGCAGGTTTCACACCCGCCGAAGCGCTCGCGGCTGCAACCATCGTCCCCGCCCGCCTGGTCGGCCAGGATGCGCAGACCGGTTCGGTCAAAGTCGGAAAAGCGGCCGATCTCGCGCTCGTCGAGGGCGACCCTTCCACGCGGATTGGCGACCTGCGGCAGACGCGCGTGGTCATGCTGGACGGCAGGCTGCTCGATGCGGATGCGCTGCGCGGCGCGGCCGGCTACTCGGGGCGGCCCAAGTAACGCGACCGTGCTGCGCGTTTCGCCCGCAGATCAGAAGAGCCTGAAGCAGCTCTCGACTGCCGTGTTGTTGCCCCGGGTCGTCCGCGCGATGATCTCAAACTTGAACTCTTCTCCCCTGCTCGTGACGAGCTCCGGAACTTCGACGCGCGTCACGCCGCGCGGCAGATCCAGGCTGAACAGCACGCCGGGCCGCTCGACGAACAGCTGATAGTTCGCGATCGTGACCGGTCCTCGCTTGCCGACATCCGGATGCGACGTGGTCACGGGATCCCAGTCAATGACGACCGGCGGGTGAACCTGCGGAAGCGCTGCATCGCAGTTCTCCGCCGCGGGCATGCCCGACACGAGGACGTTCTCCGGTGGCGCGGCGAGAACGTGTGACAGGAAGGCTACGCTTTCGATCTCCGCCCCATCCTGTGCGCGCGCCTCGATCTCGTAGCGTCCCTCCGGGAACCGGCGGAAGAACTGCGCCGGTGACAATTCCTCGAACGGCGGCTCGGCGCTCTCAAAGGCCAGCTGCGTGAGCCCCTGGGCGCTCAGCCTGCCGCGGCTGAAGAGGTTCAGCAACGGCAATTCTCCGGGGCCCTCGATCTCCAGCCGTGTCCACGACTCCCCGTCAATCGATGCGTGCAGCCCGAGATCGCTGTCGGTGTGATTCAGCTCGACGAAGATCTGTGCTTCTGAAAACCGGCGAGGGCCAGTCTGCGCGCCCGGCACGGCGACCGCCGTCGCCGCTGCTGCGGTGCACGCGACAACGACGATGCAACCTCGCAGCCGGGACTTGTTGCGCTGTGCGTCCATGCGAACCTCCTGTTCAACGGCCGTTAGACATCAGCCGTCGCCGCCGTCCTTCGCCCGGGGCGCCGCGAAGGATCTGAGCGCGCCGGGCCGTCAAAGGACTGGGAGGTCTTCATGTGGAGAAAGCTCATCGCGCTGCTGCTCGTCTGGTCCGTTCCGGGCACGGCCGTCGCGGGCCCTCTCAGAGACGCGGCTGAAAAGGCAGGACGCGAGATGGCGCTCGCCCCGCAGGCGGGAGAAGGCATCAGCCGCGCGCGGCTGTGGACAGGAATCGCGCTGCTGGCAGGAGGCGGCGCACTCAGCGCGCTCGGAGCGTTCGAGATCGGG